>JBOHZR010000164.1:0-22022 GCA_050738595.1 Steroidobacteraceae bacterium
CATTAAGATCGTCCAAGGTCGGTGGTTTCGGCGTGGCCTTCGGGAGCTCGTCGTAGGCCAGGCGCTACAGGAGTCCCTCGGCAACCTGGGTATCGGCGATCGAGTCGAGCTTCCCGGCGGCCCATGGAAGATCGTCGGGAGCTTCACGAGCGGCAACAGGTCTCATGACATGGAACTCCTCGGTGACGCGGAGACCGTCATCACGGCATTCGACGCAGACCAGTTCAGCAGCATGACGGCTCTCCTTCGATCGAGCGACGCGTTCGCTCGCTTCAGGAGCGCGCTCGTCGGCAATCCAGCCCTCGCCGTGGAGGTCGAGCGCGAGCGCGACTACTACGTGAAGCAATCGCAATCACTTGCGTTGATCCTGAGGGTCGTCGCCTATCTGGTCGGGGCAATCATGGCCGTCGGCGCCACCTTCGGCGCGCTCAATGCGATGTACTCCATCGTCGTCGCGCGGTCGTGGGAAATCGCAACGCTCCGAGCGATGGGGTTCGGCTCCGGTACCGTTCTGATCTCGATCTTGATCGAAGCGCTCGCGCTCGCCGTCGCCGGAGCGCTGGTAGCCGCCACCGCCTCGTGGCTCCTGTTCAATGGCACGCAGATCATTCAGGGGAACGGCGCAGGAGGCTCAGTTGTATACGCGCTGTCGATCACGCCTCGCCTCGCGCTGACGGGCACGATCTGGGCACTCCTTATCGGCACCTTCGGAGCGTTCCCGCCGGCGCTTAAGGCCGCCAGACTGCCCGTCGCAGCTGCGCTGCGCACGCTGCGATGAGCCGGGAGTTCACTGCCGGTGGCAACGTCGCGCAGCGCACGGCCCAAGTGTCCGGTGACGTGACGGTGGATCAGGGGCCCGGTTCCGCGCCAGCGAACGAGAGCTTTGATCAGATCGTCCGCGCGCATGGCCCAATGTTCAAGCGCATTGCTGCGAGCTACGAGGCGGATCCCCGCTTGGCGGAGGAGTTGGTACAGGAAATTCTGTTCGCACTCTGGAGGGCGCTCCCGTCCTTCCGGGGCAGTGGGTCGATCAGGGCCTTCGTCGCGCGGATCGCGACGAATCGAGCGATCAGTCACGTGAAAAGAGCGATCAGGTCCAATGAGACGGGAGAACTTTCGGAGCATCTGCAGTCCCCCGAGATGACCCCGGAAGCGCAGGTGGTGGCGCTCGATGAGCGCGTGCGGCTGGTAGCTGCGGTGCGCTCGCTTCCGCTCACGTACCGCCAAGCCGTCCTGCTCACGCTGGAGGGCCTGAGCGCTGAGGAGGTGTCAGGCGTGCTCGGAATCTCTGCGAATGCCGTTGCCATACGAATATCGCGCGCGAAGGAGCTGCTCCGTGCGCGCATGCGAGGGTGATCATGCCGACATCGAATGACGCGTATTGGGACGAGCTGGGTATTGCCTGGCGCGCTACCAACCCCGATCTCAATGCCATCACGCCGAAACTCAAGGCGCGGTTGCGCTGGCAGGGGGTGGGGATGCTCGGAATCGCAGTCGTCGGCATCCCGCTTAGCCTCGCGGGCCTGATTCTCGGCATCTACACACTTTGGGTTGGCGTCTCGCACCATACGTGGAATTTCGTGACCCGCGGCATCGCCGTCATAGCGATCTCCTTTGTGCTGGCGCTAGCGTCGTGGTCACTGCGAGCTGGCATGCGTGGTGCCCCGGGCTCCCTCATGGAGATGATCGACCTGGCGATCGTGCGAGCTGAGAGGCTGCGCCATGCCGTGCGGATGGGATACTGGGCGTGTGCGATAGCCGCTGTGTTCGGCCTCGTGGGATATGCCATCCGGGCGCGATTCTACCATCCAGCGGCAATGTCGCCGATCTGGCCTCTCATATTCCTCGGCGTGTCCTGCGTTGGGTTGTTTCTCTATCATCGCCACGTCGGCAAGGACCTCGCTCGGTTCAGGTACTTGCGACGCGCTCTGCGGGGCGACGCTTTGTAGCCGCAGGGTGTCTCGATAGTCGTCCGCTCGATTCAGGGCAGTGCGGTCGGCGCATCGCATTCGGCATGCCGGGCCGCCTCCTTCTTCTGATATGCAAGACTATCGTGGTCGATTGCTCCGGCGGGCAGCCAATCCTGAAGCCGACCCAGACGCTCAGGAATTTGCGAGAGATAAAAATCAGGCAGAACGCGATGATCACCTTCAAAGTATCCCCGAAACTTAAGGTCCGTCTCGAGCAGCTTGAGAACACGCCCGTGATAAGCCATCCGGTGCGTTGTCGTCGCTCTGACGAAGTTCAGCGTACGCGTGGCGAATCCCCGATTCGCGCGCAGACGCCGCCACACACGTGAGCCTGACCAGGCATAGGCGATGAGCGCCAAGCTGTGCCGATAGAATTGCGGCCATGAGTAATGCAGAGGGCGAACGTTCATCGCACGTGTGCTTTCCAGAAACGGAAACGGAAACGGCAGAACACGTCCATCGCGTTGCAGGGCCAAGTTGAGCGGCGCGGCGCGGCCATAGGCGGTGAACAACGAAAAAGCGGGGTACGCGCCCGGCACGAGGTCGATGAACTTTCGCGATAGCGCGAATGGCTCTTCACCAGAGTCGGTGTCCAACCCCAAAACGAAATTCGTTTGCACGAACGGAATGTGCCGCAGGATCAGATTCACATGGTCAGCGATTAGCGCCATCTTGTCGAAGCCATGAACAGCCTTGGATTTCGACTTGTTGCCGAACTCGTACCAGGATTCAATTCCGGGAAGAATGCCGACGAAGTTTGCAGCGCGCATTCGCGCAAGATGCGGCGCGCTCAAGAGGGACAAGCTAGTCTCGGCTATATGGCGCATCGGACGCACCACCGAGGCACGCTCAATCGCGCTCATGTAATCGTCGAAGCGAACACCGAAATTCGGATCGTGCCACCCGATGATCGGTTTCGACATTTGGGAAGCCGCGAACTTGAGATCATTCTCCACCTGCTCGAACGGTAGAGGCTGATACTCGATATCGGCGTCGATGCAGAATGCGCAGGTATAGGGACATCCCATGCTGCCGATCATGGGAACGATCTTCAGCCCGACCGCCTTCCGCAACGTCGCTTCGACAAATTTCCAGCGTTGTCGCAGAGGAGGGAGAGAGGTCGGCTGGCGATCCGCGCTCAGCATCAGCCCGAAATCGCGGGCGGGCGCACGTTCGCCGAGGACTCGCTGGACCAGGGCTTTGTCCGTAAGGCCGAGAACGTAATCGAAGTAGCGCGAAGCATCCTCTGGATAGCATCTGGCATGCGGTCCTCCGAGAATGGTGACCGCGCCTACCTTGCGGGCTCGTGCGCTCAACGAATATGCGGTAAGTGCCGCATAGGTGAACGCCGAGACGAACAGGACGTCGACATCTGCGGCGATCGCACCAAGCAGATCCTCTGCGCCCGTAAAAACCTCATAGCGCACGTCGTGGCCAAGCTCTTCGCACCACACCGCGATAACTTGAGGCATGACGCTCGCTTGATTGGCATTCATCACCCGCCCGAAGAGTGACGGACGACCGCCTTCAGCGACGAGATCAACGATGAGGATGCGCAGGCGCGTGCGCCGGGGTGCAATGGGCCCCGTGGACACTGCGTGATCGAATCGGGTGGGTTCGATCACTGATGCGTACCGGGGCCCTGCACTGCCGTGGGCGGTGGCGGGCAGGAGCGCGAGAGCAGCAGCAGCGGTGCCGCAAGCAGGGCAGTGCGGGAGCCGTGCGTGGATTCGGGGACTTGGATCATGAGGGGTGCGACCTGGAAAACTGGAGCATCTTCTCGTGCGCTTTGTACAGTAAAGCGTTAAGTGGTGGCAACTACCGCGTTACCGTTCGCGTGAGCCGATCGCATCCGTCCGGGGCATTTGCGGCTATTGCTCCGCGTGTGCTCGCCGTGCTCTGGGCCGCAAGCGAATTCGGAGTTACCACCGAGACCGCGACCGCAGCCGACACGAGTCAACGGCCTTCGGCGCATGAGGATCACTCGTTAGTTTGGGCGGTGATGAGGGGGGCGGATTGTCGTTCCGTGCGGCAACATGCAGATGATTACTTGCTCGTAGCGGCAGGTGCCGCCTTGAGCGTGACCCGCGGCGAGGGGTAGAAACTGCCGACCGGACCGGTGAACTCTTCCTTGTTTCCGTCCGCGTAGTACTGAACAAACCTCCAGACGAGCGTGTCGCCCTGTTTCGGATTGATTCCGAGCATGCCGAACTCCACAAACTCGTACGGTTTGATGGTCCCGGTCCATGTGGCCCCCACGATATGCCCCGCAGCGTCCTTCTTGATGTCGATCTTCCAACCCGGCTTGAACTCGAAGTCATAGACCCTAAGATTCGCCGGAAATTCGCCCTCGATCCGAATGGTTGCGACCTGTTTCTCATTCGGAACGCGCATCGTGTACTTTTCCCGCGTGCCCAAAATCGATTCGGTTGGGTATATGCGGATGTGCGCGAACGAAGCGCTCCACGACAATGCCGCGATGATCAGGGCGTAGACGTGCCTGACGTTCACCTTTCTCATCGTTTTGTCCCCCGCTCTGCGATGAATGTGCGCGACTCCGATTGTACCGCGCGCCGTCTTATGCGGCTGAGCTTGCGTGCGTTTCGGTAGCCTGCGACATGCGCAGAACAACGGGATCGTGGCATACCAGACCGTGCTAGGGGATGATCGTCGTTGTGCTGGGCGATGAGACAGGAATGATTCTCATTGTGATCACGGAGACCTCCATCGTCTTTCCCTGGCTCGCAATTCGCCGAGCCCTGCATCCGAGAATCGCCGCGGTGATCAAGGGTCCGCGCAACAGGGCCTCTGGAGGAATGGGACAGCCGCGTACCCGGTCGTACTTTGTCATGGAAACCTGAAGGACATCGATCATGCCGGACCTTCGCGAAGCATTATCGGAAATTCACTTGATTCGTGGGTACATGGCCCGCTGCGTGGAATTTCGCGGTTACGGTCCAACTACCCTTGCGGCCACGGGTGTGCTGGCGACCGTCGCTGCCTCGGTCCAGGAAGTGTGGATCGGCGTTCACGGACACGATGCCGCGCGTTATCTGGGACTTTGGATCGCGACGGCCGCTGTCTCTCTCACGCTCATCGTCATCGAGGCGATCGTTCGCGCCCGCCGCATACATTCCTCCTTCGCCCCGCAAATGGTGCACGCCGCCCTCGAGCAGTTCCTGCCGGCGATCATGGCCGGTATCTTGCTCACCGCCGTCATCGTGCGTGCTGCACCAGAGAGCCTGTGGATGCTACCGGGTCTCTGGCAGGTGCTATTCAGCCTTGGCGTTTTCGCCTCGTGCCGATTCCTTCCGCGAGCGACGTTTTGGGTCGGCGTGTGGTATCTCGCGACGGGACTCGCCTGCCTTGCGCTGGGGAAGGGCGACTGGGCATTCTCTCCCTTGGAGATGGGCGTTCCGTTCGGGGTCGGTCAGTTGCTGGTTGCCGGCGTGCTGCAGTTCGGATATCGAGGCCATGATAAAGCCACGCAGGTTTAGACGTCCGCGGACGCATCCCTTCGCCTACGAGGGTCTCGACCGGGTCATGCATGAGCGTGCACGCCTCGGCGTGCTGACCTCGCTTCTGGCTCATCCCAGGGGCCTGTCGTTCGGGACCATCAAGCAGCTGTGCGGCTTGACGGACGGCAATCTGGCGCGACACCTCGAGGTGCTCGAGGCGGCGAAGCTCATCGAGATCACGAAAATCATCGATGAGGCACGTCCGCAAACGCTTTGCCGGATCACGGCGGATGGACGCCGGCGCTTCATAACCTATCTGTCGGAACTCGAGCGAGTGCTGCTCGATGCGGGCGCGACCCCGGAGGGGGAGGGCCGCCTCCTTCAGAAGCCG
This sequence comes from Steroidobacteraceae bacterium, assembly GCA_050738595.1. GTDB lineage: Bacteria > Pseudomonadota > Gammaproteobacteria > Steroidobacterales > Steroidobacteraceae > JASHUC01. The sequence goes on from JBOHZR010000164.1 coordinate 5,820, forward strand.
TAGTCGAATCGCACGATTGCGCTGCGGCGCCCTCTGGGGAGATCCGGCTTGGCCGACGACCTTGCACCCGTCATACTTTGCACCGTAAAGTTCAGCGACCGCGGATGCAATCTCGGGATCGAGTCGTGCGCACGGACAGTCTTCATGCTCCTTCGATCACGGCGGGTCGGCTCGGCGCGCATACCTGGCTCGTGGCACTGGTGATAGTCGCTGTAACCTGCTGGCACCCGCCCGAGGCGCAGGCGGGGGGTGGGCCGCTCGGAATCGACTATCGACTCACGTACGATGATTCGGGCATCTGGAAACGCTCGAATCAGACTATCCTGATCGACAGCATGATCGGTGTTGTGGGAGCCGGCGCGCTGTGGGAGGGAGGTGAGGACCGTCTGGGGAAGACGTTCTGGCAGTCCGTAGATGCCGGAGTCTTCAGTGGCGCAGCCGAGATCGCGCTCAAATATGTGTTCTCGCGCGAGCGTCCGTCACAGACCTCCAATCCGAACGAATGGTTCACCGGCCACGGGCAGAGCTTCCCAAGCGGTGAGGTGACCACGACGAGCTCGCTGGTTGCCCCCTTCGTGTTCGAATATTGGCACGATCACCCGGAAGTGATCGTGCTCGAGGCGCTTCCGATCTACGATGCGATCGGGCGCATGAAGACCTGGGGACATTGGCAGACGGACGTGATCGGCGGCTACGTGCTCGGTACCGCCGCCGGCTATTTCCTCCACCGCAAGGGATCTCCCATCATCTTCAACATCATGCCGCATGGCATCCAGATCGGATTCAAGAAACAATTCTAGTATGACCTGCACGCAGGCTTTCGGAGGGCGCGGAGCGAAAGGCGACAACTACCGCGCGCACCTCGGTGCGCTCACTGGGGTGTTGCTCTTAACCCTGCTGTCGGGGAGTGCGGTAGCCGCGAGTGCCGAGTCGGGACAGCCACCCGCGACCATGAGTACAAAACAGCTCCTTGACCTCGCAGCGTTCCGGGGGAAGGTCGTCTACCTCGATTTCTGGGCTTCCTGGTGTGCGCCTTGCCGGGAGTCTTTTCCCTGGATGGACGACATACGGCGGGAATTCGGACGGGACGGGCTGGTCGTGATCGCGGTCGACGTCGATCACCAGCGTGCGGATGGCGAGAGGTTCATTCGTGCACTATCCCCGCAGTTTCGCATCGTCTTCGATCCCGAAGGTGTGCTGCCCGAGAAGTTCGGCGTTCAGGTCATGCCGACGACATTTCTGATCGACCGCAACGGACGCATTCGCGTGCAGCACCAGGGATTTAGCCTGAAGGACCGCGACTCTTTGACTCGGCAAATCCGTTCATTATTGGCTGCGCACTGAGTCACGGTTGGAGAGCCCGATATGCAAATCGCAACTCCCATTCGATTGATGCTACTGGCCACCCTGCTGCTCAGCGCGACGGGCTGCGGCACTCTCGGCGTCAAGCCTTGGCAGCACGAGATCCTGGCCAAGCCCGCCATGGCGCTCGATGCCGAGCCGATCGACGCCGCAATCGACGATCACATCTACTTCAGCAAGGAGGCGACGAGCGGTGGACGCAGCTCGGCAGGCGGGGGTTGCGGATGCAACTAAAACGGCGCGTGCCGCCGCTGCAGCTTGGGCTGATGGCGGCAAGCTGCGCACTGCTTTCCACGACGGCGCGGGCCCAGGCCGCCGCCGATTCCACGCAGCCAACGCAGGTCGATGCGGACGTCCTTTACTACAAGGAGAGCGGTGGTGGGGGCGTACAGGTGACCGAGCCGGTCGTCAGCCTTAAGAGAGACTTCGGCGACCAACGCGTACTCGCTGGAACGGTCGTCATCGACGTGCTTTCGGGTCCAACACCGAATGGGGCGATGCCGTCGCGCAAACCGCAGACCTTTGCCAGCCCCTCGAGTACCAGCCCGGTACCGATGCCAGGCAAGAAGACGACGCTCTATACTATCGGGCCCGGGGACCTTCCGATGGACCCGCATTTCAAGGAGCGGCGCGTGGGTGTGGACCTCAACTGGTCGCAACCGATCGGACTTCAGAACAGCGTGTCCTTTGGCGGGCACGGCTCCGTAGAGCACGACTATGACTCGATCGCTGCCAATGCCGGAATGAGCCGCGACTTCAACGAAAAGAACACCACCCTCTCGTTCAACGTCAATGGGGAGTACGACCGGATCAACGCGCACGGCGGTAACCCCGTGCCCGCGAGCGACTACGCGCTCTATGAAAGAGAATCCAGCCAGAGCAAGAGTGTCACCGGAGCACTCATCGGCGTGACGCAAGTCATCCGACGCAACTGGCTGATGGAGCTCAATTATACCTACGACCTCTCGCACGGATACCTCACCGACCCGTATCGGATCTTGTCGTTGCTCGATGAGGAGGGCAACACGCTCGGGTATATCTACGAGAATCGTCCCGAAACGCGCGGACAGCAGAGCTTGTATTGGGTGAACAAGATCGCGCTCGGTCCGACAGTGCTCAATCTCTCCTATCGACACGGCAAGGATTCGTGGGCCATCAACTCCGATACCATCGAGGCTCACCTGCATATCGATCTCGGACGGGGCATGTACGTCGAACCCCAGGTGCGCTGGTATCGGCAAGATGCTGCCGATTTCTACACGCTCTATCTTATCGCCGCAAATCCGGTAGGCGGCTTCATGTCATCGGATCCGCGGCTGTCGCCATTCTCCAGTACGACGTTCGGGCTCAAGTTTGCGGTCACGCTGGCGCGTACGGGGGAGCTCAGCTTGCGTCTCGAGCAGTACGAGCAAAGGCCGAGTGATCAGACGAGTGCCCTGCCTGAACTGCAAGGCCTCAACCTCAATCCGAATCTCAAGGCGACTATCGTGCAGCTCGGCTGGCGGCTGCAGTTCTAGTGAGGCCCGTGGCCTTGGGCGCATCGGGTGATCCTGTGCCGCGCCCTCACGCTCCGCAATTCACTATCGGGTCACGCGATGCGGGGATCGTGGCGGTGACGTTCACGGCGATGGCGAGCCCGTGTGAGCTGCTGCTCGAGGCCGACGAACCCGACGAATTGCGTGAGCTAGGTCATATCGCCGCTCAGGAGGCGTGGCGAATCGAGAGCAAATTCAGTCGTTATCGAACCGCGAGCATCGTGAGCGCCATCAACGGCAGCGAGGGGCGGCCCGTTGTGGTGGACCACGAAACAGCAGCGCTCATCGACTACGCGGCGCGCTGCCATGAGCTCTCCGCGGGGCGCTTTGATATCACTTCGGGGGTGCTGCGCCGCTGCTGGAAGTTCGATGGGTCCGATCGAGTACCCGATCGGGCCGCCGTGGCGCAGCTCCTATCACTGATCGGGTTCGGGAAGGTCCAATGGCAATCGCCCCGTATTGCGCTGCCGCCAGGGATGGAAATCGATTTCGGCGGTTTCGGGAAAGAGTACGCAGTCGACCGCGTTCTCGCCCTCGTCACCGAGCGGTTTTCCGGAGCCGCGCTGGTCAACTTCGGGGGCGATATGGCGGCCAATCGTGCGCCCATCAACGTGCCCTGGCAGGTCGGTGTCGAGCGTCCGGACACCGAGCGCGAAGCGCGGCTATTGTTGGACTTCAGCCGAGGCGGTCTTGCGACCAGCGGTGACACGCACCGTTTCCTGCTCCGTGATGGCATACGTTACAGCCATATCCTCGATGTGCGCAGCGGCTGGCCCGTGCCGAATGTGCCGCGTTCGGTAACCGTCGCTGCAGGGAGCTGCGTGCAGGCCGGAATGTTGGCCACCTTCGCCATGCTGCACGGGGAGCGAGCTGAGGGGTTTCTCGATGAGCAAGGGGTCCAATACTGGTGTCTGCGGTAAGCGGAATCTGCGGGCTTTGGCCGCAATCCAATCAGGTCTGAGGACTACCTGAGGGGGTAGCGTGTGCGATATCCCCGCGCGAGCAAATTCGGGATTTAGAGAGCGCGCTCCTCGCCCCGCGATTTAGAGATTGCCCGGTCAATTAGCCAGTCGAGCGACAGCGGGCCTGGTCCGAGCGCCATGATCGCGACGGAGAGCGCTGCCCAGGGGAGATGGAAGGTGGCCCAGCCATCTGGCACCGTGAGCTGAATTACACCGGTCATGATGAGGAGGCCGAAGGCGCTGAAGCGGGTCGCGAGCCCGAGAATGAGCAGGGCCGGCAGGACGATCTCCGCAGCACCATCGATCCAGGCCACCACATCGGGCGCTGGGAACGAGTAGACGCCTCCGAAGAGATGCAGCTTGAACATCTCCTCGAACAGATACTGCGCTACGGGAGAGAGCGACAGGAAGCCGTTCCACTTGGTGAGTCCCGAGCGAACAAAGGGGATCGCGAGCCCAACGCGCAAGAGTGGCGGTGCCGCGAATGCTGCTATCCAGCCGATCCAGCTCACGAGGGAGCGAGTCCAAACGGCGGCAGCACGCGTGCCAGAAGGGACGAGACTCATGGTGGTCGTCCGCTCAGAGCGAGAATCCGGTGAACGCGCCGCTGTCGAGCAAACCCGAGAGGTGGCCGGCGAGATCGAAGTCCGCGCGGCCTTTCATTGCCGCTTCGGCAGCCGCGGCGAGCGGTTCGCCGTGCACGAGTGCCTCGAGCAGGTCCGCTCCGCCCGCGGGGATGAAGCGCACGCATACTTCCGCCTCCGGTCGCACCACGAGGGCGTCCTCTCCGCCCGCGTCGAGCGCCACCGGCCCGGGGACGCCATCCGCCACGTTCATGCGCCAGATTGTCAGCGCCGGGTAACGCGAGCGCACGACCCTGAGAGAAGGATGCATCGAGAAGCGAATCTCGCCGGCGCGATCGTGAGACACGCCGGCGAGCGCTGCGGGATCGAGCGGCGCCGCATCCGCGGCATGATGCGCTTCGATCCAGGCCCGCTCGATGCGCGCCACATCAGGTAGGTAGGGGAGTGATGCGGCAGGCTCGAAACGCTCGAGGAAGGCCGGGAATCCCGCCCCGTACTCGAGCAAGACGGGCGAGGCCGGCGGCTCGCCGAGCGCGAAGCGTAGCGCCGCCTCACGGAAGAATGCCTCGCCTACGAGGCGACGCATGGCCGGGAAGCTAGTTTCCAACGCTTCGATGAGCGCGGTGGCGACGTTGTTGCGGTAGACGGCAAATCGCCTCGGACAGGCACGCCCTTCCGGGTCCATGAGGCCGCCCGGTAGAGGGAGCGAGGGATCGATGAGCGCCGCCGCGAAGGCCTTCTGTCGTTCAGCGAGTGACGGCACGAAATCGCACCTCGCGACAAGGGCTCACGGTCGGGGCTCGCCCGCTTGCAAACAGGATCGAGTCGGCGCGGAGCGCTTCGCGCGCGAGCTCCGCCCACTCGGGCACCCGTGCATCCCACTCGATGAGCGTCGGCACCGGGCCGAGCCTCGCGAGCGCCTGCTCGTGGAGCGACCACACGACCTCGTCGACCTCGCGATCGTGGGAGTCGATCAGCAATGCTCTGCCGCTGTCGTCTGCATCGCGCGAGTGGCCGGCGAGATGGACCTCTCGCACGTGCGGCATCGGAAAGCGCTCGATGTATTCCAAGGGGTTCCAGCCCTGATTGGTACACGATACGAAGACGTTGTTTACATCAAGGAGCAGCCCACATCCGGTTCGCCTCACGACCTCCGCGATGAATTCCACCTCCGACCAGGTGCTCTCGGCGAAGGCGACATAGGTCGAGGGATTCTCGAGGAGTATCTGCCGGCCGAGCGCCGCCTGCACCTCATCGATGTGCCGCGCCACGCAGCTGAGCGTCTCCGTCGTGTACGGCAGCGGCAGCAGATCATCGAGGAAGGCGCTGCCGTGCGTGGACCACGCCAGGTGCTCGGAAAACGCACCCGGTTCGTATCGCGCGATGAGCGCCTTCAAACGCTGCACATGCTCGTGATCGAGCGGCTGATCTGCTCCGATGGAAAGACCCACGCCGTGCAGGGAGAGCGGATATCGCTCCCGGATCGCAGTGAGATAGCGATGTGGTGCCCCCCCGGCGCCCATGTAGTTCTCGGCGTGCACCTCGAAAAAGCCGATGGGCGGCTGCCCCTCGAGAACAGCCGCGTAGTGTTGCGGCTTCAGACCCACTCCGGCCCGGGGTGGTAACGCGTTCGGATCGTGGCTCATGTCAAGGGAGCGGGCACCGGGGCAGGGCTGCTGCTCGGACATGCAGTGCCGGTCAGCAGCCCGCCTGGATCGCTCAGCTTGCCTTCGGCGTGAGGCTGCCCGCGCCATTCGGCGTCTGAATGTTCGTGCACGTTCCTGTCGGCACGAGTTTGAAGGAGTTGCCCTGGTAGTTCGCCTTGCTGGTGCCGGCGCACGTGGTGCCCGGGCCGGCGAAGCAGTCGTTCTTGCCTGCAAGGGCCACGCCGTAGCACTTCTCGTACTTGCCGGTCTTCAGCTTCTTCATCGTCTTCGCTTGCATCTCCTTCATCATCATCATCTCGTGCTTGCTCATTTGCCCCGCGCCCTGAGCACGGGCAGGCACAGCGCTCAGCGAGCCGAGTGCCGTCGCCAGGGCACCGGCGACCAGAAAGGAAACGGTTCGGTTGGACATGGGGTCTCCTTGATGAGTGTGCAAAGGGGATCGACGCGACTCGCTCGGCGCGGTACATGTCGGAAGCACCCCTAAGTTCGTTCCGAGCGGCAAAAAGGTTACAGTGGCGGTCCGTGCCGACCGTCACGGCGTCGGACGAGCCTCAGTTCCAGCCCCGAGATGCCACCCGATCCAGCCTGTCCGCACACCGTGCAGCACGACGATGCCGCGCTCGCGGCGGGCATGCGCGCGGCGCAAAGCGGGGACCGGGGGGCCTATGCCGAGCTGCTCGGACGGATCACGCCCTGGCTACGGGGCTACATCCGTAAACAGCGCCCCTTCCTGCAGGCAGCGGATGTCGAGGACCTCGTCCAAGACGTGCTGCTCTCGCTCCATGCGGTACGGCGAACCTACGATCCCGGACGGCCGTTCCTGCCGTGGCTGCTCGCGATCGCGCACCATCGCATGGCGGATGCCGCTCGGCGCCACGCCAGTCGATTGGCCGGCGAGGCATTGCCTGAGGCGCTCGACGAAGCGAATTCGATGGTCCCCGTAACCTCTTGGGGCGATGCTGCGAATATAGAAGAGAGCGCGGTAGGCGATCCGCAGGCGCTGCGCCAGGCCATTCGTGCACTGCCGGCGGGGCAGCGCGCGGCGATCGAAGTATTGAAGCTCAAGGAGATGTCGCTGAAAGAGGCCTCGCGAGAGCTCGGCACGAGCGTCGGCGCATTGAAGGTTGCGGCACACCGCGGCATGGCGAGCCTTCGCCGCGCCCTCGCGCGCAAGGCCATGAAGGAGTGAGCACGATCGATACGCAGCACCTGATCGAGCAACTCGCAGGCGAAGCGGCGCCCGTCGGGCGGCTGCCTTCCCCGTGGGTCAGGACGGCGTTCTGGCTCGCCGTTGCCGCTGTCAACCTCGTCGTCTTCGTGCTCGCTATGTCGCCGCGCCGGGACCTCGGTGCCGCCTTCGCTGATCCGGCCTTCATCGTCGAGCAGCTCGCGGCGCTCGCGACGGGAATCACGGCTGGGCTCGCCGCCTTTGGGAGCGTGGTGCCGGGATTTGACCGGAGACTGCTGCTGCTTCCGCTGCTGCCGCTCGCCGTGTGGCTTGCGAGCGTCGGAACCGGCTGCGTGACCTCTTGGATTCGGTTGGGTCCGGCGGGGTTGACAGTGACGCCCGATTGGGCCTGCGTGCCCGCGATCGCGCTGATTGGACTTGCGCCGGCAGTGATCATCGCGTTCATGCTCCGGCGCGGGGCGCCGCTCACGCCGCGCACAACGGCTGCGCTCGGCGGGCTCGCCGCCGCAGGCCTCGGCAGCTTCGCACTGCGCCTCTGCCACGCGGAGGATGCCAGCGTGATGGTCCTCATCTGGCAGGTCGGCACCGTCGCTCTTCTCACTGCGGCGGCAGGTGCCGCCGGACGATGGCTGCTAGGCTCGCGAATCCTCACGCGATGCGGGCGCTGATGCGTCCGCCTCCGCACCTCCCTTGAAGCGCTGACGTGAGCCGAGCGGACTACGACATTGCGATCATCGGCGCCGGGGCGGCCGGACTCATCGGAGCGGATTTCGCTTTGCGGCTCGGCGTGCGCGTCGCGCTCATCGAGCGGGATCGGATCGGTGGGGACTGCACCTGGACGGGCTGCGTTCCGAGCAAGTCCCTGATCAAGGTCGCGAGTGTGGCGGCGGAGGTGCGCCGGGCGGCGACGTTCGGCCTCGAGGTCACCGTGCAGCCGGTCGATCTCGGCAGAGTGCGCGACTACGTGCGGGGGACGATCCAGCACATCTACGCGCCGACTGCACCGGAGGCGCTGCGCGCGAAGGGTCTCGCGCTTCACCTCGGAGCGACGCGCTTCGTCGATTCGCACAGCGTGGAGGTCGCGGGCACGCGCCTGCGTGCGCGTAGATTCCTCATCTGCACGGGAGCAGTGCCTAGGCGGCCGCAGCTGCCCGGGCTCGAGCAGCTGCCGTACCTTACATACCGCGAGATCTTCGAGAACGACCGGCTGCCGGCCACATTGACGGTGATCGGTGGGGGACCGGTGGGCTGCGAGGTCGCACAGGCCTACCAGCGGCTCGGCGCGGCGGTGACAGTCATCGGGCCGCGGCTGCTGCCGCGCGATGAGCCCGAAGCCTCGGACCGGCTGGCGAAGGTTTTTGCCGCGGAGGGCATGCGGCATGTGCAGAGCCGAGCTCACTCCGTTCGCGCGGAGAAGGAGCTCGCAGTCGTCGAGACGGAGCAAGGCGCTGTTTCAGGCGAGCTGCTGTTTGTCGCCGTGGGCCGGGTGCCGGCACTCGAAGGCCTCGAGCTCGAGAACGCCGGCGTGCGCTTAAGCGCGCGGGGCATTGAAGTCAATACAAAGCTCCAGACGAGTGCGCCGCACATCTATGCCGCCGGCGACTGCATCGGTGGTGCGCAGTTCTCGCACCTCGCCGGCTGGCAGGCCTTTCAGGCAGTGCGTAACGCGCTGCTCCCCGGCAGCAGCGTCGGGCTCACCGATCGCGTACCGGAAGTGACGTTCACGGTCCCGGAGATCGCGCGCATCGGGTGCACGGAATGCGAGGCGCGGGAGCGCCACGGTGATGACGTGCGCGTGGCAGCCCTCGATCTTGCGCGAGTCGACCGCGCAGTCAATGAGTCCGACGGAGTGGGATTCGTCAAGCTCATTGCGCACCGCGACGGCCGACTGCTCGGCGCAACCGTCATGGGCGAGCGAGCAGGCGAAGCACTCGCTGAGGTGAGTCTTGCCATATCGAGCCGACTCACGGTTGCGCAGATGGCGAGCGCCATTCATCCCTATCCCACGTATTCGAGCGCCATTCAGCTTCTCGCCTCAGAGCTCGCCGTGAGGGAAAACCTCTCCGGCCGAAAAGGCAAGCTCGTGCGGGCGCTCGCCCGCTTCTCGCTTGGGAGAGCATCATGACGGATGTCGACTATGTCTTTCATGAGCTGACGCGAAGCATCTGCCCTCAATGCCGCCGGGTCATTGACGCGAAGGTGCTGCTGCGTCACGGCAAGGTCTACATGCGCAAGCGCTGCCCGGACTGCGGACCGTTCGAGGCGCTCGTGTACGGGGATGCGGATGCCTACACGCGCCTTGCCCGCTACAACAAGCCGGGCACGCTTCCGAAGGAGCTCGGCGCCGGAATCGTTGAGGGCTGCCCGTACGATTGCGGACTGTGCCCCGAGCACCAGCAGCACACCTGCGTCGGCATTATCGAGGTCAACAGCACCTGTGACATGAGCTGCCCGCTGTGCTTTGCCTCCGCCGCGCCGGGGTTCAATCTGACGCTCGAAGAGGTCGAGCAGATTCTCGATGAGTTCGTGCGCGCGGAAGGGACGCCCGAGGTGGTGCAGTTCTCGGGCGGGGAGCCGACCATTCACCCGCAGATCATCGACTTCGTGCGCGCCGCGAAGCGCCGCGGCATCCCGTTCGTGATGATCAACACGAACGGCAAGCGCATCGCGCGCGATGACCGCTTTCTCGATGAGCTTGCCGAGGCTCGCCCGTGCTTCTATTTCCAGTTCGATGGATTTGAGCGCGAGACCTACCGGCTCATTCGAGGCGAGCCCGACATCCTCGAGGAGAAGCTACGTGCCTTAGACAGGCTGGCATCGCGAGGGCTCAAGGTGACGCTGGTGCCTGCGATCGAGCGGGGCATCAATGACGGGGAGATCGGGCGCATCATCGAGTTCGCGATCGAGCATCCCGCAGTGGGAGGGATCAATTTTCAGCCCGCCTTCCATGCGGGCCGTCACCTGCCACACGATCCCATGCAGCGGGTGACGATTCCCGATGTGCTGCAATGGATCGAGGCGCAGACCGAGGGACTCTTCCGTCGGGACGACTTCATACCGGTGCCTTGCTGCTTTCCGACCTGCAATGCGGTGACGTACGCGTTCGTCGAGGAGGCGGAGCAGGGCAGCGTGCCCGGCGCCCGCAGAAAGGTCACGCCGCTGCCGCGGATCGTGAACGTCCACGACTACCTCGACTACATCACGAACCGCGCCATGCCCGACTTCAGCCTCGAGATCAAACGAGCGCTCGAGGGGCTGTGGTCATCCTCCTCCGTTGCGGGCTCCGACAAGTCGGCCGAGCAGGCGCGGTTCTCCTGTCAGGCCTGCGGGATTCCGGAGGCGCTGACCATCCGGGACGTCGCGGATCGGATGATCATGATCATGCTTCAGGACTTCATGGACCCGTGGACGTTCAATCAGAAGAATCTGATGAAATGTTGCAAGGCCTTCCTGCTGCCCGGCGGCAGACAAGTGCCCTTCTGCGCGTACAACACCCTCGGCTACCGTGAGCAGGCACGCGCGCAGCTGGTGGCGCTCGAGCCGGAGCGGCGGCGCGCGCGATCGAGCGGACGGCGGTTCGAACCGCACCCGGTGCAATTCTCCCTCACCCCGCCGGGCCGGACGGCTCCTCGAGAGTCGGCCCAATCCCACGAGCAGGCAGGCATCCGATGAATACCGGTGCGGCCGCCATTCCTGAGGCACCGGCTCTGAAGCAGTGCTGCGCGAGTCTCTATGAGAGCGAGGCGGCGAAGTGGCTGCTCGGGGAGTCGTTCCATCCGGGCGGGCTTGCACTGACGGCGCGGCTCGGATGCGAGCTGGGCCTTGCTGCAGGCGATCGCCTGCTCGATGTGGCCTCCGGCCAGGGTACGAGCGCTCTTTACCTTGCCGAGCGATTCGGCTGCGAAGTGGTCGGCATCGACTACGGCGAGACAAATGTCGCTTCCGCCCGCGCCGTGGCAGCCGCGCGCGGTTTGAGCGATCGGGTTGCCTTTCGCCGGGGCGACGCGGAATCGATGCCCTTCGAGGACGGCACCTTCGATGCCCTGGTGTGCGAGTGCGCGTATTGCACGTTTCCGGACAAGCCCCGTGCGGCCCGCGAGTTTGCCCGCGTGTTGCGTCCGGGTGGCCGCATTGGTCTCGCCGATCTCACGCGCACGGCACGGCTCGCCCAGGAGCTCGAAGGACTCATCGCGTGGGTTGCATGCATCGCGGACGCCCAGCTGCCTGAGCGATATGTCGAGGATCTCCGCGCGGCGGGACTCGTCATCGGCACGATCGAGGCCCGCCCAGAGGCGTTGCGTGAGCTCGTGCAGCAGGTGCGCGGCCGGCTGCTCGCAGCGGAGGTTCTGCAGGGCCTGAAGAAACTTGCGATCTCGGGAATTGACTTCGCCGCGGTGCGTAGCATGGCCCGGCTCGCCGCCGAGGCGATCGAGAGCGGCTCGCTCGGCTATGCGTTGATCACCGGCGCGAAGCCGTAGCGCGATTCGCAACTGTCGCGAGCACGCGGGGGCCCGGCGTGAGGTCGCAGCCAATGAATGACCGGCATGCCGATGAGCCGCACGATCCCAACGATGTGGTTGGGCATACGGGATGGGCCATTGTGGCGTGCGCCGTCCTGCTGTTCATCGCCGCTCGGGGCGTACCAGCGCGCAGGACCTCGGCCGCACTTGCGGGGCTGCGCGAGGTCCTGCGCCACCCCTTCGTGCGGCGGATCGCGCCGAGCTGGGTTTGCGTCAATGCCGTCATCGGGCTGTGGCTCGGCCCGACGTTGACATTTTTGCTGCTCGAGCCGCTGCCGAGGAGTGGGCAGTATCTGGAGGGTCTATACGCCCATGTGCCGGATCGCATCGGCTGGCTGCTGCTCGGTTACACGTTGCTCTTCGGACTCGGTGTTTCGCTCTGGAGCATCGTCCTGCCGAAGCTCCGGCCGCGTGCGGCACTCGCGAGCTCTCTCATCGCCATGCTCGGCGCAACATTTGCTCTCTACGGAATTAATCACTCCGCTCGCTGGAGCGGCGAAGCGCGGGCCGCGCTCTTGGGCATTACCGTCGTGCTCGTCATGATCGAAAGCGGGTTTACTCCCGCGGCGCTCTCGCTCCTCGCTGCGTCGCTCGAGCTCGTTTCGGGAAAGGGCGCGGCGATGGGAATTTACTCCCTGCTGCTCGGGCTCGGGGCTGTGATCGGTTCGCTTCTCGCGGGAGTACTCGGTGCGCTCTGGCAGGTAGATGGCTTGTTGCTGGGCACGCTCCTGATGGCACTCCTCGCGCTGTTAGCGGTGAGACTCGTGCCGTCGCAGATCCCGCAGATTCCGCTATCGAAGCCGCGGCGACGACGGCGTTGAGGAGCGGCGCGAGCTGCGCCGTTCTAGCCGAGCTTGAGGAGCTGGCTCACGAGCGCATCCGCTTGGATTTCCTCCCCGGTCAGCGCCATGGCGAGCAGCTCGCTGCCGATGAGCGGCAGGGAGAGCACGACGTCCGGGTGAACGCGCGAGACACGGCTCGAGTTCGCATCGCTGCTCACCGCCGCGACAGTGCGTATGCCGGGATTTCCCTCCTTGGCGGCGAGCACGACGAACGCGTTGTAGGCATCCTCATCGCTCAGCGCGAGCACCGCTCGAGCCTGCTCGATGCCGATGCTGCGCAAAAGCTCGGTATCGCTTCCGTCGCCCACGACGAGGTCATCGGGCGTCTCGAGGCCCTCCGGCGGCGCCTGCAAGCGCACGACCGTCGCGTGCAGGCCGCGTGCGGTAAGCGCCTTCGCACAGTTGTGCGCGAGAGGGCCGTCGCCGATCACGATGATGTGTTGGGAGCGCTTCATTCTGCGTTTCCTCCTCGGCTGCAGCAGGCGCATCAGGCGCGTGTCGATGAGCGGCCCGACGATGGCGGTGAGCGAGGTGGCGAACACCGCGAGCCCGAAGACGATGAGCGAAACGGTGAACAGGCGCGCGCTGGGGCTCTGGGGCGTAAAGTCACCGTAGCCGACCGTCGACATGGTGACGACGGCGAAATAGATCGCATCCGTCACGTTCGTGATCCGTGGCCTGAAGCCCGTACCAAGCACGTAGGAGCCGAGCACTCCGTACCCGAGCGCGACTAGGACGGCCGTGAGCGCGAAGAGCGTTCCGGTCGCAAGGCTGGCGCGGGTGAAGCTGCGACGCGCAAGGAGCAGGACGATCAGCAGCAGAACGTTGAAGGCGATGAGAGCTTTCGATGCGGTCGAAAGCGGCGAGAACTCGAGTCCGACCGTAGCCAACGTGAGCAGGAAGGTGAGCACCCACACGAGCCGGGAACGAAACACCAGCCCAACGCCCGCGAGCAGGAGCAGCGCGCCGATCGCCTCCTGGGGCACCCCGCGGATGGCGAGCACATCGAGATGGCCCGCCACGTTGATCACGACCGACCGGCCCCCTCCGGAGAGCGCGATAAGCCGGTGCAGCGATCCGGAAGCGAGCATGAGCTGCGCGAGCCCCGCCAGGCCGACGATGAGCGCGAGGGGTACGTGAGGAAACCAGGAGCGGAGCCGCAGGAGGCGCGCGAGTCGGTTTGAGAGCATGCCGAGTCGCGGAAGAGGTCCTGCGGACGCTTGTCGCGCGACCGTCACGCCGGTCGGGGCCCGTGCGGACTGAGGAGTGTCGTGGTGGTGATCCTGATCTGAGTCTCGCACGAAGCGAGGATAATGCGCCCCCCGCCCGAGTGACAACGCCTCGCGGGCATCATCGGGGGTGAGATCGTCCACAGGCGGCACGCAAGCGCTCGTCCGACGCGATCAGGGGCCTTTCATATGGTGCAGGGGGCAGCCTCCGCGTGCTCGTTGAGCAACGCAGTAACAGGAACGTTGTTTTCATCGAACGCAATAGACGGGTTAGGCGCCCCTGAAGCGCTACACCTCAGAACGATACCCGATTCGGTCGGCCGTCCTGCGGTTCGGCCGGCCACATAAAGCTCATTACGATGCGAACCAATGTGCCGCCCGTCAGCAGCGCTGTCAGGCCAAGGAGAAGCAGGGCGGCCAGTGTCAATATCGTCGGATTGTGGCCGGCAATGGCTAGGATGCCCAAAACGACGCCCGCTACCCCGGACAGAACATGGACTCCCGTCGACCCGGCGGCGATCTGTCCAGCCAACAGCCCGTTTCCCGAACGTGCCTCGTCGTGCTGCGCGCGCTCTCGGAGCACATCGAGCTGCCGCACTACACCGCCGCCTAAGAGGAGAGCACTGCCGAAGGCGATGACACCGATGGCGGTCAGTCCGGCTGGAGAAACGCCCAGCAGCGCGAGGACTCCCAACACGATTCCCCCGATTCCGATCACAAACATGGCGGATACGCCCTCACCGCCGAGGCTGTCGAGGAAAGCTCGCGAGGCCGCGGTGGGCGGGGAGACGAAGTTCAGATATTCGGACAAGATGGTTCCCCCTTGGATCAGCAAAGCAACGCCAAAGACGATGGTTGCAATGGCCGCCATTCCCTCGGGGTCGAATCCTGTCAAGCCGATGACGGCCAGGACCGCGCTGGCTATGCCACCTACGGCATCGAGCAATCCGCCGTAAGTTGCCGCCTTCTCGGCGGTGCTGGAAACAGCGGTCCTATTTGCATTCACGCAGAAACCTCTTCGGCGCCGGCAAACGTCGCCTCTCGATCTCGGTGCCCGGTCCGTCAATATTTGACTGCTGAAGCGAAGCGTCGTTCCGGATTCCGAGGCATGTCTGGCCGGCTGCGTGGCTCGTTCGTTGATCTACGCCTTCTGTTTGCGAGACTTGCGCGTGAGCTGCGCGAGTCTCGTCGCGCCAACGACCAAGTGCGAGGCGCCACGGAGAAGCCAGAGCCACACCGGCAAAGAGCTGTGACGTAGGCACAGTGCATTGTCGCCGCAGCCTGACCCATGACAGAATCTTGAGCCCGGGTGCGGGCGGCCAGCCCGGATTGGCTTCTGTCACAGAGCCGCCGCCTCACCCGTCTTAGGACTTATGCGGACTCGCGAATCCAGCCAGCGACCAGAGCATCTTTCCGCGCTCTTTGAGCGTCATCGACCGCGTCTCTTCGCGCTCGCGTATCGCATGCTCGGCTCCCGCGCCGATGCCGAGGATGCGCTGCAAGATGCGTATATCCGTTGGCATCAGGCGGGAGAGCGGAACATCGCGTCGGAGGAAGCCTGGCTCGTGACGATCGTAACTCGCCTGTGCATCGATCGGCTGCGAACCGCACGAACCGAGCGCGAGGCCTACGTTGGACCCTGGCTTCCCGAACCGCTCCTCGAGAGCGCGAGCGGCGCCGAAGCACAAGCCGAGCTCGCATCGAGTCTCTGCACGGCCTTTCTCCTCCTGATGGCGCGGCTGGCGGGGGAGGAACGTGCGGCGTTCTTGTTGCACGATGTCTTCGAGACGGATTACGGCGAGATCTCGCGCATTCTCACCAAAAGTGCGACTGCTTGCCGTCAGCTGGTGAGCCGAGCGCGCAAGCGTCTTCGCGACCGTCGGCCACGGATCGACGTGAATCCCGAAGCTGCGAGGAGCCTCCTCGACCGCTTCGTTCACGCCGTACACGAGCAGGACCGCGGCGCCCTACTCGAGCTCTTCGCGCGCGAGGCGGCTTGGACCTCGGACGGCGGTGGCAAAGCCAGAGCCGCCCGCAAAGTGATCCACGGGCGCGAGCGCATCGCGAGGTTCGTGGTGGGCGTGCTCGCGCGACCCCGGCATCGGCTCGCATTCCTTCCTGCGATCATCAATGGCGAGCCGGGCCTTGTCCTGACACGGGACGGTGAAGGCTTTGCCGCGCTTTCGATCTCGACCGACGGCGTGCAAATCGTGGACGCATTCGTCGTCTTGAACCCGGACAAGCTGCGCTTCGCGTTCGATTCGAATGCTCTCTCCCTTGTCACAGGGGGCACGCGTCAGACGTCTTGACTTG
>JBOHZR010000165.1:0-3804 GCA_050738595.1 Steroidobacteraceae bacterium
GTCGAGCGCCACCTGTCGGCCGTCGAGCAACTGCACGGATTCACCGGTCGCCGCGAGCCGCACGTGGATGTCTCCGCGCAGCCTCGCGATGTCATAGGCATGCAGCGGCTGTCCGAGCTCGACCATCACGTAGTTCGTCACGTCGACGACGGGGCTGATCGAACGCAATCCCGCGCGGCGCAGCCGCTCGCGCATCCACAGCGGCGTCGCCGCGCGATTGTTCACGCCGCGAATGACGCGGCCGGCGAGCTTGGGGCATGCCGCCGCCGCATCGAGATGCACGCCGATCAGATCGGCATTGCGCGCCGCGACGGGCTCGATCCGCGGCCCCGCGAGCGGCACGCCGGAGAGCGCGGAGACTTCCCGCGCGATGCCGATCACGGACATCGCATCGCCGCGGTTGGGCGTGACATTGAGCTCGAGGATGAAGTCGTCGAGCTGGAGGACCTCGCGCAGCGGCGCCCCGAGCGGCGCATCCTGCGGCAGCTCGAGAATGCCGGCGCTCGCCTCTGCGAGGCCGAGCTCCTTGGCGGAGCACAGCATGCCCTGCGACTCGACGCCGCGGAGCTTCGCGGCGGCGATCGCCATCCCACCGGGCAGCACGGCACCGACGCGCGCGAGCGCGCTGCGCAGGCCTGCCCGCGCATTGCTCGCGCCGCACACGATCTGCACCGGCGGCTCGCCCTGTCCGACCGACACCCGGCATACGCGCAGCTTGTCGGCCTGCGGGTGCGGTGCCGCTTCGAGGATTTCCGCGACGACGACGCCCGAGAACGGCGGCGCCGCCGGCTCGAGCGCTTCCATCTCGAAGCCCGCCAGCGCCAGCCGGTCGCCCAGCTCGCGCGGCTTCGAGGAGACCGGGACCCACTCCCGGAGCCATTGATACGGAATCTTCATGCCGCCGCGAACTGCGCGAGGAATCGCAGGTCGTTCTCGAAGAACAGCCGCACATCGTTCACGCCGTAACGCAGCATCGCGAGCCGATCGATGCCTGCGCCGAATGCGTATCCCGTGAAGCGATCGCCGTCGATGCCGCTCGCCGCGAGCACCGCCGGATGCACCATCCCGCAGCCGGCGATCTCGAGCCAACCCGTCTGCTTGCACACGCGGCAGCCCTTGCCGAGGCAGAACACGCACGACATGTCCACCTCGGCGGAGGGCTCCGTGAATGGAAAATAGGACGGCCGCAGGCGCATGCGCAGGCCGCGCTCGAAGAACGCCTCGACGAAGCCGTGCAGGATCGCCTTGAGATTCGCAAAGCTCACCGTCTCCCCGACCACGAGGCCCTCGAGGTTGTGGAACATCGGTGAGTGCGTCAGATCGGAATCGCAGCGGTAGACGCGGCCGGCCGCGATGATCGAGAGCGGTGCGCCGCGCGCCCGCATCGCCCGGATCTGAACCGGCGAGGTATGGGTCCGCAGGAGACGCCCGTCGGCGAAGTAAAACGTGTCGTGCATCGCCCGCGCCGGATGATTGGGCGGGATGTTGAGCGCCTCGAAGTTGTGAAAATCGTCCTCGACCTCGGGGCCCTCGGCGACGTCGAAGCCGGCGCGACGGAACAGCGCCTCGATGCGCAGGCGCGTCCGCGTGACCGGATGCAGCCCACCTCGCGCCTCGCCGCGCCCAGGCAGCGTCACATCGACGCGGCCTTCCGCGAGCTCGCGCTCGTCCTGCGCCCGCTCGAGCGCCGCACGCCGTGTCTCGAAAGCCGCGAGCACACGGTCCTTCGCCGCGTTGATGCGCTGGCCGGCGACGCGCCGCTCCTCGGCCGGGAGCGCGCCGAGCGACTTCAGCTGCTCAGTGATGAAGCCCTTGCGCCCGAGCGCGCGCACGCGCGTCTCCTCGAGCGCCGGAAGATCGGTGCTCGATGCGATCTCCCGCAACGCCGACTCGAGGGCTCGATCGAGATCGCTCACCCCGAGATCGCTCACGGCGGCTTTCCCCGCGCGGTGCCGCCCACCACGCCGCGCAGCCTGCTTGCGCTGCTCATGAGCGGCGCGCCTTCAGGGGACCCCGAGCGCTGCTTTCGCTTGCTCGGCGATGGCGCCGAACGCGGCGGCATCGTTCAACGCGAGGTCCGCGAGCACCTTGCGGTCGATCGCCAGGCCCGCCTTCTCCACCCCGCAGATGAGGCGGCTGTAGGACAGGCCGTGTGTGCGCGCCGCGGCGTTGATGCGCGCGATCCAGAGCGCGCGGAATTCGCGCTTCTTCGCGCGGCGGTCGCGGTAGGCGTACTGGCCTGCCTTGATGACGGCCTGCTTGGCCGCGCGATACACCTTGCGCCGGGCGTTGTAATAGCCCTTCGCCTTGGACAGAACCTTCTTGTGACGGCGCCCTGCCGTCACACCACGCTTGACTCGTGCCATGGAGCTCTCCGTGAGCGGCGCCCGCACTCAAACGAGCCGGACGCCGGGGAAATGAACGGGTACGAGGAACGCACCCGGTGTCAGTAATTCGCCCGGTTCGTACGTGACGCCCTTGGGTCCGATTACTTGTGATGCGGAAGCAGCTGAATGAGGCGACCCGTGTCGCTCTCATGGACGAGGCTGCTGCCTCCGGAGCGCAGATGGCGCTTGCGCTTGCGGTCCTTGTGGCCGAGATTATGGCGGCGGCCCGACGAGTAGCTTTTGAAGCCCTTCGCCGTCTTGCGAAAACGCTTGGCCGCGCCCCGGTTGGTCTTCAACTTGGGCATGTCATCGACTCCTTCACTGTAATAGCCCCGGTCGCCGGATGCTCTCGCACCCGCTACGGGCGAACGATTCCAGTCTTTCAGCGACCTGGAAGCGTTACTTCTTTTTCGGTGCAAAGACCATGATCATCTGCTTGCCCTCCATCAGCGGGTTCTGCTCGACGACGCTGTAGGGAGCGAGGTCGGTCGAGACCCGTGCGAGGAGCTTGCGCCCGATGTCCTGGTGCACCATCTCGCGGCCGCGGAACCTCAAGGTTACCTTGGCCTTGTCTCCTTCGGTCAGGAAGCGGACGAGATTACGCAGCTTGATCTGGTAATCCGCCTCTCCCGTTCCGGGACGAAATTTCACTTCCTTGACCTGTATCTGCTTCTGCTTCCGTTTCGCAGAATGCGCCTTCTTGTTCTGCTCGAAGAGGAACTTGCCGTAGTCCATGATCCGCACGACGGGTGGCTCGGCTGTCGGGGAGACCTCGACCAGGTCCATTTCCGCGGCAGTTGCCATCTGAAGCGCGTCGAAGCGGGACATAACCCCGGCCTGTCCTCCATCCGGCCCGATCACCCGCAGCTGGGGCGAGGTGATCTCGTCATTGCGCCGGACACGCTTTGTTGCTATAGCGATGCGTCAATCCTCCAAAGTTCGGCGTCCGCGGCTCTCGAGCTCTAGCCGCAAGCGTTCCGAGAACGTCTCCACGGACATCGTGCCGAGGTCCCTGCCGCCGCGGGAACGCACTGCGATTGAATTCGCGGCGACCTCCTTATCGCCCACGACCAACATGTATGGAACACGCTGCAGCGTGTGCTCGCGAATCTTAAAACCGACCTTCTCGTTTCGCAAGTCGCAATCCACGCGAAAACCTTGTTTTTTAAGCGTTTCCGTGACAGCCGCGACGCGCTCGGCCTGGGCCGAGGTAATGTTCATGGCGACCGCCTGGACCGGCGCGAGCCAGGCCGGAAGCCGCCCGGCATGGTGTTCGAGCAGGATCGCGAAGAAGCGCTCGAGCGACCCGAAGATCGCACGATGCAGCATGACCGGCGTGCGCTTGGCGCTGTGCTCGTCGATGTACTGCGCGCCGAGACGGCCGGGCATGTTGAAGTCGAGCTGCACGGTGCCGCAC
>JBOHZR010000166.1:0-19878 GCA_050738595.1 Steroidobacteraceae bacterium
TTGCCGTCGTCATGACGGCCGCGGGAATCATCGCTCATCTAGGGTCCTCATCGTGCATGACGCACCGCGCTGCCGGGGCACGAGGCGCCAAGTCCTTATAGCATGTGCCGGGCCCGGCAGGCAAAGACGCACCCCACGACCCTGACGCACCGCTCCCGCACCCTGGAGACAAGGGTGCAAAGCCGGGCAGCAGCCCCCCTACTTGCTCGAGCCCGCGGTCATCTCCCCGCGCTTCTCGAGCACCTTGTCGATGATTCCATACTCGACCGCCTCCTTCCAATCCATGAAGTTGTCGCGATCGGTGTCCTTCTTGATCTTCTCGACGGGCTGACCGGTGTGTTTGGCCAGGACGTGGTTGAGACGGTCGCGTACCAGGAGCATCTCGCGCGCGTGGATCTCCATGTCCGCCGCCTGCCCCTGGAAGCCCCCGAGGGGCTGGTGAATCATGATGCGGGCATGGGGCAGGCAGTACCGCTTGCCCTTCGTACCGCCCGCGAGCAGCACCGCGCCCATGCTCGCCGCCTGCCCGGTGCAGACCGTGCTCACGTCAGGCCTGATGAACTGCATCGTGTCATAGATCGCAAGTCCCGCGGTCACGACCCCGCCCGGTGAATTGATGTACAGATGAATGTCCTTTTCCGGATTCTCCGACTCGAGAAACAGCATCTGCGCAACCACGATGTTCGCCATGTAGTCATCGACCGCGCCCACGACGAAGATCAGGCGATCCTTGAGCAGCCGGGAATAGATGTCGTAGGCCCGCTCGCCGCGGGCGGTTTGCTCGACGACGATGGGCACCAGATTCAACGCGCGCTCGTTCATAATGATTGTTCCTCACGGCCCGAGCCTCCCGGGCCGAAGCCTGTCAGTTCCTTGAAAGTCATCGGCCGATCGGTAATCCGTGCCCGCGCAAGCACCACATCGAGCGCCTGATCCTCGAGCACGGCCGATTCGACCTGGCGCATGGCGTCCGGGTTCTGCAGGTAAGCGCGCCGCGCCTCCTGCGGGTTGGGATATCTTTCCGCGAGATCATTGAGCCGCGACTCGACCTGTGAGCGGTCGACCTCGATGCCTCCGGCGCGGATGATCTCCCCGAGAATGACGCCGAGCGCCACGCGGCGCCGCGCGGGCTCCTCGAAAACCTCCCGCGGGGGCAGCTGGCTCACCTCACGCGCTCCCGTGCGCTGCGCAGTGTCGACCTGCAGCTTCACGAGCGCATCCGAGACCAGTGCGCGGGGCAGCTCGAGCGGGTTGTCGCGGTAGAGCGCGTCCATGACCTGCGCGCGCAGGCGACTGCGTACGAGATCGTCGAGCTCACGCTGCATGCTTCGCCGCACCTCCGCCCGCAGCGCCTCCGTTCCGCCCTGCTCGACGCCGAAGGCGCTGCAGAACTCCTCATCGATCGCCGGCAGGCTCTGCTCTTCGACGCGCTTGACGGCGACGGAGAACGCGGCCGTCTTGCCGGCCAGTGACTTGTTGGCGTGGCTTTCAGGGTAGCTCACCGAGGCGGTCCGCTGCTCGCCGGCAGCGGCGCCCGTCACGGCAGCCTCGAGCTCCGGAATCACACGGCCTGAACCGATGATGAAGCTCACGTCGCGCCCCTCGCTGCCTTCGAAGGGCTCACCGGCAATCCGCCCGTCGTAATCGACGGTCACGCGATCGGCCGCGCCGGCTGGGCGCTCGACAGGGGCGAACTGAGCGCGCTGCCTGCGCATGCTCTCGATCATCGCATCGATATCCGACTCCTCGATGCTCGCGGTCGGCCGCTCGACCGCGACGGTCTCGAGCGGCTTGAGCTTGACCTCCGGCATGACCTCGAACACGGCAGCGTACTTGAGGTCCGCCCCCGGATCGACGGTGAGCGGCTCGATGCGCGGACCGGCGGCAGGGGTGAGGTTCTCCTTCGTGACCGCCTCGGCGAAGGTGCTGCGCATCAGGTCGCCGACGACCTCTGCGCGCACCTGATCCCCGAACTGCTGGCGCACGACGGTAAATGGCACCTTGCCGGGCCGGAAGCCTTTCAG
This sequence comes from Steroidobacteraceae bacterium, assembly GCA_050738595.1. Lineage (GTDB taxonomy): Bacteria > Pseudomonadota > Gammaproteobacteria > Steroidobacterales > Steroidobacteraceae > JASHUC01. The sequence goes on from JBOHZR010000166.1 coordinate 2,025, forward strand.
GCGAGCGGTGCGCGAGAGTCTCTTCAGCCGCGAATCGATCTCGCGCTGTACATCGCCGGCCGGCACGGCGATCTCCATCCGGCGCTCGAGGCCGCTCGTCGCGGTCACCGAAATCTGCATCTGGTCGATCCTAGGAATGTATGCGAAAGGAGGGACTCGAACCCTCACGGGTTGCCCCACTGGATTCTAAGTCCAGCGCGTCTACCAGTTCCGCCACTTTCGCCCAACGGGCCCACGGCCCGGCGTCGCTGGAAGCGGGCCGCCATTATACGCGCTCGCGAGCTGGACCCCGGGGAGCCGAGCCGCCAGCTCTCCCACGCCGAATCTTCACGGGCCCTTTCGGAACTGCACGGCCGCGCTGCCGGACTTTCAAAGGGCTACCCCGCATGCGGACCTCAACGCCCGACGCACTGGCGCTCGGCACCTACTTTGACATAAACCGGCCGTCAGCTCCCCTGGGCACGAGCCTTGCACGACGAAGGGCCTGCAGGTCATGGGGTACGTGGCCGACGAGGGCAGCGACGCCTTGCCAAACGTGAGTGCGCAGCAATCGACGAGTTTAACTGGGCTCGCCGGGGTCCGTGCTGACATGCCGATGACGAGTGGGGAGCCGCAAGCGTCCACGATGAGCCGCGAGCGCGAGCAGCTCCTCGCGGCGCTGCTCGAGTCCCTTCCGGTCGTCGTGTTCCGGCTCGACCGGGAGTTGCGACACCTGTACGTGAACAGCGCAGTGCGCGAGGTGTTCGGCCTCGGCCCCGAAAGCCTCCTCGGCAAGCGCCCCTCGGAGATCGACGGCGCCGCGGCGATCGCGGAGGAGTTCGAGGCGAAATGCCGCCAGGTCCTCGCAGCCGGCGAGCCGCGGCGGTATGACTTCATGCTCGATACGCAGGCCGGCCCCCGCTTCCTCGAAGCGCTGTTGCTGCCGGAGATCGATCGGCAAGGCCGGATCGAGACTCTCGTCGGTATCACGACCGACTGGTCCGAACGCAAACGTGTCCAGGACGATCTGCAGTTGAGCGAGGAGCGCTACCGCGCACTCATCGCGCAGGTGCGCAACTACGCCATCTTCGCCGTCGATCTGCAGGGCCGCGCGACCACCTGGAACGAGGGCGTCGAGCGCGTTCTCGGCTGGTCGCGCGAGGAGTTCATGGGGCTGCCCGCCGAGCAGCTGTTCACCTCGGAGGATATCGCCCGCGGCGTGCACCGCCTTGAGCTGCAGCGTGCGGCCGAGGAAGGCAGCGCAACGAATGACCGGTGGCTCAGGCGCAAGGACGGCTCACCGATCTTCGCGACCGGCATGACGAGCCGCGCCGTCGATCCTTCCGGGCACGTGATCGGCTTCAGCAAGGTCCTGCGCGACCGCACGGCCTGGAAGCTCGCGCAGGACGAGCGCGACATGCTGCTCGAGAGCGAGCGCAAAGCTCGCCAGGAAGCCGAGGCTGCGAACCGCTTGAAAGACGAGTTCCTCGCGACCCTCTCGCACGAGCTGCGCTCCCCGCTCAATGCAATCGTCGGCTGGGTGCACGTGCTGAGGCGCCACACCGAGGCGAGTCCCGAGATCGCGCGCGGTCTCGAGGTCATCGAGCGCAACGCCCGGGCGCAGACGCAGATCATCAACGATCTGCTCGACATGAGCCGCATCATGACCGGCAAGGTGCATCTCGACGTGCGCCCCGTGAGCCTGAACAAGGTGATCGCCGCCGCCATCGAGGCGATCCGCCCCGCCGCCGAGGCGAAGAGCATTCAGATCGCGCTCGAGCTCGCCCCGGACATCGATCAGTTGAGGGGCGACTCGAACCGCCTGCAGCAGGTGATGTGGAATCTGCTGACGAACGCGGTGAAGTTCACGCCCGTCGGCGGCAGCGTGCGGGTCGCCGCCAACCGCGACGACGCGCACGCCGAGGTGAGCGTGCAGGACACGGGGATCGGCATTCGAAGCGCGTTCCTGCCCTTCGTTTTCGACCGGTTCCGGCAGGCCGACGCCTCGACCACGCGCCCGTACGGCGGACTCGGTCTCGGGCTCTCGATCGTGAAGAACCTGATCGAGCTTCACGGCGGCAGTGTGCGCGCCAAGAGCGCGGGCGAGGGCCAGGGAGCCGCGTTCATCGTGCGCCTGCCGCTCCCGGCCGCGGACGCGACGACCGAGATCATCGCGCAGCGCGCAGTACCGCCGCCCGCCTGGTCGCTCGAGGCACTGCCGAAGCTCACCGGGGTCACCGTGCTGGTCGTGGACGACGAGGTCGACTCGCTGATGTTTTGCGGCCGGCTGCTCGAGGACCGCGGAGCGAAGGTGCTGCTCGCGGTCGATGCACAGCAGGCACTCGAGGCGCTGCGCACCGAGTGCGTCGACATCCTCGTGAGCGATATCGGCATGGCGCACGAGGACGGCTATTGCCTCATCGCACAGCTGCGCGCGTTCTCCGATGAGCGCGCCGCGCGCATTCCCGCGATCGCCGTGACCGCATACGCGCGGGCCGAGGACCGCCAGCGGCTGCTCCTCGCCGGATATCAGATGCACATCGGCAAGCCCATCGAGCCGCAAGAGCTCATTGCCGGCATCGCGAGCCTCGTCGGCGTGATGGGGCGGCGCGAATCGTCGGGCTGACGCCCGCCCTCGCGGTGCATCGCACCAGCGCGACTTTTTCATCCGGCTGAGGAACCCGTGTGCCGGCCCCGGGTTTGAACGCAGGCTCACGCCTCATCGGGAGTCTCGCATGGCCAACGAATCCACCGGAACCGACACCCGTCCGGATCTGAATCCTCCTCCGCTTGCGCATCCCGACAGCCCGGCCGCTAGCTCCGCGCGCGTCTCGGGCGGCGCGGCCCGACCGCTCGCGCGCGGCTGGCAGGAGTTCACACTGCAGCGACGCATCGCCGCCGGGGTGGGCTGGTTCGGCATTGGACTCGGCCTGTTCGAGCTCACCGCGCCACGCACGGTTGCGCAGTTGATCGGCCTCGAGGCGCCGAGCACACGCTGGCGAGGCGCCCGCCGGACGTCGAGCACCCTCTTGCGCGGCGCGCGCAGGCTAGGCGCGGCGCGTCTTGTGCCGCAGGCCGCGCGGGGCGATCCCGTGCACTCGCTCATCATTCGCAGCCTCGGGGTGCGCGAGATCCTGAGCGGCGTCGGCATCCTCGCCCGGCCGCGACCTGCATCCTGGCTCTGGTCGCGGGTCGCCGGAGACATGCTGGGTCTTTCGCTCCTCGGGCTCGCGCTCAATTCCTCGCGGACGGACCGGACGCGGCTCGCCGGCGCGACCGCCGCCGTGGCCGGCGTCACCGCACTCGACATCTACGCGAGCATCGAGTTCACGCGCGCCCGGCGCGCGCGCCGCCCGCCGCTGACGGCCACTCGCACGCTGCCGCTCGAGGCGAGCATCCTGATCAACCGGCCCCCTGAGGAGTGCTACCGGTTCTGGCATGACTTCGAGAACCTGCCGCGCTTCATGCGCAGCGTCGAATCCGTGCGCGTCGAAAGCGATCGCCGCTCGCACTGGGTCGCGAAGGCCCCTGGCGGCTTTCGCCTCGAATGGGACTCCGAGATCATCGATGACACGCCCGATCGGATGATCTCCTGGCACTCGCTCAATGCCGACGTGCCGAACGCGGGTTCGGTGCACTTCGATCCGGCGCCCGGTGCGCGCGGCACCTTCGTGCGCGTGCGCATGAGCCACGACATGCCGACGCTCTCCGGGCTCGCCGCGAGGCTCATCGGCAGAGTCCCGAAGCGCCAGGTAAAGGAGGACCTGCGGCGCTTCAAACAGATCATGGAGACCGGCGAAGTTCCGACGACGCGAGGCCAGCCCTCTGGGCGGCGCAGCTACTTCGCGCGTCGCTTCCGTGGAGATTCAGCCGATGAAGGCTAACTGCTGGTACGGCGCCCACCAGCTGTGCGTCGAGGACGTGCCGGACCCGCAGATTCTCAATCCGCGCGATGCGATCCTCCGGATCACCTCGACCGCGATCTGCGGCTCGGACCTGCACCTGTACGACGGGTACATCCCGGCGATGATGAGAGGCGACATCCTGGGCCACGAGTTCATGGGCGAGGTCGTCGAGGTCGGGCGCGACGTGAAGAAGCTCAAGGTGGGCGACCGGGTCGTCAATCCCTTCCCGATCGCGTGCGGTCACTGCTACTTCTGCGAGGAGGGCCTCTTCTCGCTCTGTGAGAACTCCAACCCCAACGCCTGGATGGCCGAGAAGCTCTGGGGCCACGCGCCGGCGGGATTGTACGGCTACTCGCACCTCGTCGGAGGCTATGCCGGAGGACAGGCCGAGTATGCACGCGTGCCCTTCGCGGACGTGGGGCCGATCAAGGTCCCCGGCGAGCTCACGGACGAGCAGGTACTGTTCCTCTCCGACGTGTTCCCCACCGGGTACATGGCCGCCGAGAACTGTGACGTCCAGCCGGGCGATACGATCGCCGTGTGGGGCTGCGGACCCGTCGGCCAATTCGCAATCAAGAGTGCGCGGCTCCTCGGCGCCGAGCGCGTCATCGCGATCGACCGCTACCCAGGGCGGCTCACGCTGGCGGAGACGCACGGCGGCGCGGAGACACTCGACTATGAGGAGGTCGACGTGCTCGATGCGCTGCGCGACATGACCGGCGGACGCGGGCCGGATGCCTGCATCGATGCGGTCGGGATGGAAGCGCATCTGCCCGGTGTGGTCGGCGCCTACGATCGCCTGAAGCAGGCGCTCATGCTGCAGACGGACCGGCCCTCGGCGCTGCGGCAGGCCATGCTGGCGGTCCGCAACGGTGGGGTGCTCTCGATCCCGGGCGTGTACGGCGGGTTCATCGACAAAGTGCCCATCGGCTCGCTGATGAACCGGTCGATCACGATCAAGACCGGCCAGACACACGTGCAGCGCTATTTGCAGCCGCTCCTCGAGCGCATCCAGAAGGGAGAGATCGACCCGAGCTTCATCATCACGCACCGCCTGCGGCTCGATGAGGCCGCTGAAGGCTACCGGATGTTTCGCGACGATCAGAACGAGTGCATCAAAGTCGTGCTGAAGCCGTGGGACAGCCAGCCCCAGCCGGCCGCCTCCGCACCGCCGCACACGCAGCTGCACTGAGCGCGAATCAAAGGCCCCCCTGACGACGGCCCGCTTCGAGCGCCTGAGCCAGCGCCTGAGCGAGCGCGGCGGGCTGCGAGAGGAAGGGCGAGTGGCCCGTATCGAGCTCCATCGAGCGCTCGGCGCGCGGTGCGAACAGTGTCCGCTGCAAATCGGGCGGCAGCGCTCCGTCGGTCGCACACACGATGTAAGTCGACGGAATGTCGCGCCACGCCGGCCGCGCAACGGGCGCGATGAATGCCGCATTGCATTGCGGCGCGAGCCGCGCGATGGCCCACTCCCGCGTCGGCGCATCACAGTCGTTGTAGAACACCTCGCCCGCAAGCGACAGGTCGGGCAGCGTCATCTGCTCATCGAGCATTCGGATCCAGGGCGCGTGTCGATCACCGCCTATCGCGACGAGCGACTGCCTCGGCTCAGGCATGAATGCGCACAGATAAATGAGCCGCGCTATGCGCGAATGAACGCGCGGATGAGAGCCGGCGTGGGAAATCACCATGCCGCCGTAGGAGTGGCCGCACAGGACCACCGGTCCCTCGACGGATTCGATCGCTGCGCGAACCTCATCCGCATCGTCGCGCAGCCCAACGGCGCGATCGCCGGGCTTTCGGGCGCTCGCAGAGCGCGGCTCCGCGCCCGCGCTGCGCGACACGCTCGGCAGATCGACGGTGCGCACGGCGATGCCGCGCTGCTCGAGGTGCGGCAGCAAACGCTCCCAGCACCAGCTCCCGTGCCAGGCTCCGTGCACGAGGATCAGCGTCGCCCTGCCTGACGTCATCGGACACCCGGCTTCATGGAGAGATTCCGTCAGGCAGTGGCGGATGAATGAACGCCCAAGGATCGGCCTCGGACCCGCGCGGCACCTCGATGTCGATCAGCCACGGTCCTCCGTCCGCCAGCGCCCGCTCGAGCACCGGACGCATCGCCTCGGGCGAATCGACACGAGCGCCCGCCACTCCGAACGATTCGGCAAGTCGCACGAAATCGGGATTGTGGAGCTCCGAGCCGAGCAGCCGGCCACCGAAGCTCTCCTGCTGATCGCGCCGGACGTTCCCGTAGGCGCCGTTATTGAAAACGAGTGCGACGACACCGATATCGTATTGCACCGCCGTTGCGAGCTCCTGGACCGTGAACATGAAGCCCCCGTCACCCGTGATCGCAACCACCGGGCGATCGGAGCGCGCGACCTTCGCGCCGAGCGCCGTCGTGTAGCCCGAGCCGAGCGTGCCCTGATAACCGGACGCGATGAACGTGCGCGGCGCATAGACCGGATACGCGTACCACGAGGCGAAGCCAACCTGCGAGATCTCGTCCGTCACGATACCGTTCGGCGGGAGCACTTCGCGCAGCACTTTGAGGTATGCGGCCTGCGGCTGAATCGCGCTCACTTCGGGCTCTGCTGCCACCCTCGCCCGCCTCAGCTCATCCCGCCAGCCCGTGCGAGACCGGCCGGCGCGACGCACCGCCGCCGCGAGCGCGCGCGTTCCGGCCGCTGCATCGGCGATCACTGCCGCATCCGGCGCGAACCGCCGCATCTCCGCCGGATCGATGTCGATCCGGATCGACCGAAGTCCTCGCGGACGGAACGGCCAGCGCCAGAACGGCACCTCGAGCCGCGTGCCGATACCAATCATCAGATCCGTACGCGGCCACAGCCGATACGCCTCGGCAATCGTGAGTCCGAGCTCGTGCGCATTGCTCACGATGCCGCGGCCGCTTCGAAACGCCACGACGGGCGCCTCGATCAACTCCGCGAGCTCGAGCACCTCGTCACCCGCTTCGATCGCTCCGCCCCCAACGAAGATCATCGGTGAGCCGCTCGCCCCGATCAGCCGCGCCGCCTGCTCGATGCGCTCGGGATCGGGGGGCGGCGGGGCGAGCCGCGGAAGCGGCGCGCACGGTTGCACCTCCACGGCTTCCGTGAATACGTCCCAGGGCATCTCGATCGCTGCCGGTCCCGGACGGCCGGATGTCATCTGCTGGAAGGCCTGCGCAATGCGCACCGGCGCGAGTGCCGGATATTCGATGCGCTCGGCCCATTTCATGAAGCTGCGCAGCGTCGCGAGCTGATTCGGCATCTCGTGCAGGTGTCCGCGACCGCGATCCAGAAATCCACGTGGAACCTGCCCGGTCACGCAGAGAACCGGCTGGTTGCCGCCGAGAGCCGTGAGCAGTCCAGCGCCTGCATTGAGAACACCCGGACCGGGGACGACCACGCAGACCGACGGCCGCCCTGTCGCCCGCGCATAGCCGAGCGCCATGTAGCTGCACGCCTGCTCGTGACGCGCCCCGATGACTTTGAGACGGGGCTGAGCTCGATGCAGTGCATCGAAAAGCCCGTAAATCTGAGCGCCGGGGAGCCCGAAGACCGTATCGATGCCGTGGGCCTGCAGTCCCGAGACGATCGCTTCGCCGCCCGTCATCCTGCTCATGCGACGAGGATCGCTCGGACGACGCCGATGAGCGCGCCGATCACGAGGACGATCTCCGTCAGGCCCGAGAGCCACGCACCCGCCTCCCGGCGCTCCGGCGCCGCGACGTAGCCGATCGCGTAGAGGATACGTGCCGCGAGAAAGACCGCGCCGATGATCGCCGCCCAGCGGGCACTCACATAGAGTCCGAACAGCCAGACGGCCGGAACGAAGACGATCAGCTGCTCGAGGGAGTTCTGATGAACGCGGAAGAAGCGTTCGAACAGCGGATGCCCCGTGACCGCAGGCGCTGCGACGGCGTACTTGGCACGCGCCCGGCCCACCAGGCCGCCCAGCACGAAGTACTCGATGAGAGCAAGAAGGACGACCAGGGCTACCCAGTTCAAGTTCGCATCCCCTGCCGGCCGATCATGGCGGCGAGCAGGGATCTTAGCGCCGGCCGGGCGGCTGCGGGCGCCTGAGTGATGCCCTCAGGGCACGCCGGCCACACCGGCGCGCCCTGACGGCGTGCTCTCAACGGTTGTCGTCGTGATCCTGACGGCGGTCGTGATCGTGGCCGCGGTCGTGATCGTGGCCGCGGTCGTGATCGTGACCACGGTCTTCGTGGCGCGCGTGATCGACGCGTGCCCGATCCTCGTGACCCCGCCATTGCTGCGGATGCTCGCGCCGCCAGCGCTCCATGTTGAAGCCCGGTGCGTACTCCGCGGACTTCACGAAGTAGACCGGCCGGTTGCAAGCGTGAAATTCGCGGCAGTGCAAGCGCCAGTGCCGCGCATAGTCGGGCGGAACGTGCAGGTAGATGGGACGAACCACGACACCGAGCGGCGGCGGCGCGATGACCATCGGGCGCGCATACACGACGGGCGGCCGCGGACCGTTCCCGAGGACGACGTGCCCATAGACGCCCGGGATGACCTGCCCGGTGATCGTCAACCCGAAATTGATGTCGCCGGCAAACGACACGCTGCCAACGCTGACAGCGGCTCCGGCGAGCAGCGCAGCAGTGAACGGAACGAGACGACGCATGCGAAACCTCCACTCGAAAACGATCAGCGAGGAGGAAGCCTAGCCTCCCGCCCGCGACACGGATCGTGACGCAAGTCGCACCGAGTGATGTCTCACACAAGCTTCATCTTCAGGCGAGCCACTTCGGCAGCGTAGATTTCAGGCACGTAGGTCGCCACCGCGTCCAGTCGGGCCTGCGGAATGGACTCGCTCCCAAAAGACGCCAGAATGGCCTCGGAGCGCTGCCTCACCGGCCCGGCAAACTCGCCGTGTGTCAGGATGTAGAGATCATTCTTCCGCACACCGGACAGCACGGCACGTCCGACTTCGAGCGGATCGAGTGCAACCGCCATCAGATCGAGTCCGGGCACGTCCTTCACGCCGGGTGGAAGAGCCCTGGCCTCCGGAGTCCCGGAATTGAAGTACTCCGCCGGACGATTGCGCTCCGAGTCCATGATATTGCTCCGCACCAGGCCGGGGCAGAACACCGATACCCCGACGTTCCTGCCCGCCAGCTCCACTCGAAGCGACTCCATCATGCCGACAATGGCGTACTTGGTCGTGACATAGACCCCGAGCATCCCTGCAACCAGGCCGCCCGAGGAAGACGTTGCGAGGATGTGCGCGCCCTCACCGTGAGCCAGCATCCGCGGCAGGAAAGTATGGATGCCGTTGAACACTCCATCGATGTTCACCCTCATTGCCCAATCCCAATCCTGCCAAGTCGCATTGCTGATCTGCTTGACGATGCCGATGCCGGCATTGTTCGCAAGCAGATGCACGTTGCCGAATACCTGGCGCGCCTCGTCGGCCGCCCGAACCATCCCCTCGCGGTCGGTGGTGTCGAGCTTGATGGCATGCACCCCCCGGTTCTCTCGAGGGAAACTCTCGAGAGCCTTGCGACAATGCTCTTCGCGCATGTAGGTGAACACGACCTTCATGCCGGCTTCGGAGAATGCCCGAGCCATTCCCAGTCCGATGCCGCTCGATCCGCCTGTGATGAAGGCGACCTTGTCGCGGACGTCCGCCAATGGGGTCACATGGGAAAACGGCGTGCTCATTACGTCCTCCGTCGGGGTTGTGCGCTTCCGATGCATCACGAAATCGGCCACCGAGCCGCGATTATAATTGCCCCGGGACCTAGAGCGTGGCAATCGCGCCGGATGATGATCATAGGGTCATCCGGCTAGCGCCGCTTGCGCTGCTGCGCACCCGCCAGTCTGCACTGCGGCATCCAAGGCTTGGGCGGCTGAGGCGGCATGTGTATACTCGCGTTATCCGATACACATCAGGGCGACCTTGCATGCGCACCAACATCGTCATCGACCCGAAGCTCATGGACGAGGCGCTGCGCCTCTCCGGAGCACCCACCAAACGACAGGTCGTCGAGGACTCTCTGCGATTGCTTATTCAAGTGAAGCGGCAAGAACGGTTGCGCAAGGTGCGGGGCAAGCTGAAGTGGACAGGCGACTTGGAAGCGATGCGGCGCGAATACTAGAGCCGACGCGATGGTCTTGATCGACACATCGGTGTGGGTCGATTTCTTCAATGGAGTGAGCAGGGCCGAGACGGACGAACTGGATCGACTGCTTGGAACGGGTCGCATTCTCATGGGCGACCTGATTCTCGCTGAGATCCTGCAGGGGTTTGCTCGCGATGCGGATTATCGGCGCGCTCGCAGTCTCCTCCTGGAACTCCCGTATGCCGACCTCGCTGGCCGCGAGATCGCGATTGGGGCCTCGAACAACAATCGCCGGCTCAGACGCCTCGGCTTCACGGTTCGCAAGACGATCGACGTGATTATCGGCACATTCTGCATGGCCAACGATCACGAATTGCTGCATTCTGACCGCGACTTCGATTGCATGGAACTGAGTCTCGGCCTTCGAATCCACAGGCACTCCCGATAGGCTGTGGGCATCTCGATCCGGACGTTTCTTTTGGACCAGGACGACCGCCTGTTTCGCCTTACCGCGACTCAATTCGAAGACATGCTTGCAAGTCCTGCGCGGCATCGTTATCCGCAGTTCGCCGGACAGCGCATTCGGGCGGCGCAGGTGCTTGTTCAACTTCGGGCGCGAAAGCCCGTTGCGATCGCCCGCACGAGCTTTCACGTATTCGCCTTCGATGCGAACGGCTGCTTCGAGGTCGCTGCTTATCTGCGACAAGAATTCAGCCGCGCCGAGGTGGCACTCTCCCCGGTACTGGATGCGCCGGCGAGCGACACCCATCCCGACACTCCCGTCATCGAGGCGGCAGCGCGCTTTTTGGCGCGTGGCGGCAGCTGGGAGCCCTCCCGGTCCCTTCTGCGGGTCATCCACGATGCCGCCTTGGGTAAGCTCAGGTGCCCGCCATTGCGAATGCGGTGAACATTTGCCGTGCAATTAGCCGCGCGGCCACATCGCCCGAGGAAGCGAAACGGCTGAACTCGATCCGCGGATCGGCCGCGTATTGAGCCGGCGCACCCTGTCGCGATGCGCTGCTCGCATCGAGTAGTCGTCCTCCTACACGAAGTCCACCCCCTCGGAGATACCAGGCGGCTGTCAGAGGTGCCAACGTGCGTGTCGTCTCCGATAAAGGAAGACTCAGATGAGAACAGAACAGCGCAATCGGCGGTCTCCCCGTCTCGCCACATCCCGAGCCGACGAATTCGTGTATGCCATCGCGTTGGCGATGGCAAGACGCCAGATGCGGCGCAACTGGCCGTGTCGATTGCCCTCCGGGATGAAGTGCAGGCCCACGCGCGCGAAATACGAACGCTGCCGATCGGCGAGAGCTCAGCGGAACTCCTCGCTCTGCGGGCCAGTGGGCCATGCGGTTGGGGGTGCCCGATAGCGCCCTCCCAGATGGCACCGCGCAGCCGCAGCGGACCAGCCTCAACTCAAACCGGCGAGCTGCCGCGGCACGGTTCCGTCATGCGTAACGGGACCGGTCAGTCGTTGTGTTGCCGCCTGCCGTGTTACAGTCTCAATCGGCCACGCTTCTCGATGTAGGCGAGCGTCAGACCGACCACGAACGCGAGGCCGACGTTCCACATGGCAAAGGCGGTGGTTGCGAGCGTGATAAAGCGCTCCCCCTTGTTCTTGCTGAAGTCGCACGAGCCCAAAGCCAACTGCGCTCCGGTGAGAAACAAGATCACGCCCAGCACAGGCTGCGCGATGAGGCCGAACAGAGCACGAACGGACGCACTGAAAAACAGCGCAAGGCACAGGAGAATGCTTCCGAGAATGACTGGCGCGCCTCCTGTGCGGGCCCCGAATGCTACGTGTCCCGCCATTCCGCCGGCGCCGTGACACATTGGCACACCGCCTAACGCGGCACTTGCTAGGTTCATCACTCCGGTCGAGATCGCGACTCTGTTCTCCGTCACGGATCGGTCCGGGAACAAGCGGTTGTTCTCTTCGCGAATGGCGATGAGTGCGTTCCCCAGAGTCAAGGGAAGCTGAGGAAGAGCCAGCAAAGTCGTGCCGATCAGGAAGTCGTGCCAAGTCATGCCGGCGAGCGCGAAGCTCGGTAACCGAAACGCGGGTCTCGTGACCATCAGGGCTCGCAGGGACCCGGGATTCTCAATGACGCCGCACACGACGCCGAAGAGAAGCAGCAGGAACATGGCCGGAATGGACCTGTTCGTAAGCAGGAGCAGCGTGCCCAGCAGTCCCACGGCGGCGATCAGCCATGCACCCTGCATCGACTTGATCCCGTCGAGCATGAAGCTGATTCCCAGGCCGAGCACGATACCCATGACGACAAAGCGCGGCACCAGGCTCGCGATCCGTTTCGCCGCCCCCGTGAGCCCGAGCGCTAACCAGATGAGCCCGGTCGCGAGACTCGCACCGTAGATCGTTGCCGGAATAATCGTCGCGGTCTGCGCGGCCTGTGTCGCGGCGATGGCGCCGATCGCCTTCATCGGCTGAACCGGCCAGGGCGTCCTATATAGGAAGCCGCAAGCTACCATCGCGGCGCCGAACGAGAGCAGGATGCCGAACGGGTCTACCTTCACCACTGCGATGTAGGCGACGACGAACGGAATCAGCGTACCGAGGTCGCCGAACGCGCCGGCCCACTCCATCCGATCAAAGCGGTTCCCTGAGCTCGTGGATTCGGCAGTCCGCTTCACTTGGCAAAACCCATCAGGGACCGCGGCAGCATGCCGCACCAAAAGTCCGGATGTACGGGTGCAATCTATCCCAGCGAGCCATCATGAGAGCAAAGCCTGGCGTAGTGCTGCGCGACGACAGTCCCGCGAGGTGCGTCGCGAGACATCGTCAGCATCAGTGCAGCCTTGCATACTCCGCCTTAGCCTGCTGCAGAATCGGGATGTCGGGGTCGGCGTAATTCCAAAGCGTGAGGAAAGAGCGATAGGCGGTTCCGGCTCTGGCGAAGTCGCCTTGCATGGCGTAGGCACGGGCGATCTGGAGGTGCGCCAACGCGCCGATCAGGGAATTTAGAACCACGCCTGGATGATCGAGTATCTTCTGAAATTCCACTGCCGCCAATCGACCCTGATGCGCGGCGAGGTAGGCCTCACCTCTCAAGTAAGCGGCGCGATAGCTATCAATCCAGCCGGCCTCGTACGGCGCGGTCGATGCAAGGATCTCAACGGCCTTGGTTGGATTGTCCCGCTCGATTTCGATGGCGGCTCGAGTCTCCGGAATTCCAACCTGCTCTACGAACCCGCCGGGCGGATTCTCCCTGGCGAGCTGATCGGCCGCCCTCGCCGCCCCGGCCAACTCACCGGAGAGCGCAAGGGGCAGGGCTGGTCGCCCTCCAAGTTTGGCTGCAACCTTGGAGTGATCGCGCGCGCTCTTCAAATCGCCACAGAGCGCCTCTTGCAGGGCCATGGCCGACTCAATATCGGCCGCGAGCGCTCGATCCGCCTTATGCAAGGCCTTGTCCTCAATGAGCTTCCATGACTCCTGCGCTGCGCGAAGGTGCCCTCCGTAAGCGGCCGTGTCCCCCTGCTCCAACAGCGTTTTGAGTTGTCGACCTGCCACCCTCGACTGAGAAACCGCCATGTTCGCCATCATCTGCCGATCGCCCTCGAGGAATGCCATGAGATAGCGCTCGTACTGGGGCTCACCGACGTATACCTTACGGATCTGCGCCTCCTCGTATACGGCACGAGCGTCAGGTAAGCGATTCAAAGCCATGAAGTCGGCCATGAGTCCGGCGTACGGAAGCGCTTGGTTGGGGTCCAGTTCCATGGCTTTGCGGAATTCCTCCGCCGACCGCTGATAGTTTCCGAGAACTGCGGTCTCGAATCCCAGAATGCGATGCGGTGCAGAATCCCGCGGATAGGTCTGCTCCCAAATCTCGCAGTTCAGAATGGTCTGATCCGTCTGCATCGTGACGAACTGGTAGAAAGCGGCCGAGATGTCGAACTTCTCCCGCTCGCTCGCGCGGTTTCGCAGCTCGAAGGCCCTACGAAACGCCCGATTGGAAAGCGGGCCCTGTCCGATGACCTGATAAGCCCGCCCGAGATTCGCATACGCCATGGCGAAATCAGGGTCCAGTTCGATGGCCCGCTGAAACAAGGGGATGGAACCGGCTTGATCGCCGCTCCCCCACTTCGAGACCCCAAGACTGTAGGCCTCGAGTGCGTCGAGCGAAGAGGTCGTCGCCTCCGCAAGGGGGACATGAAATCTTTGGAGCAAGAGGAGAGACTCTCCGAGCTTGACACGTACTCTGTCCGCTGCTCTTCCGAGAGCCTCCAACACGTGCTGCTTGTCGCGCGCTTCGGTTTGCTCCCGGGCCAGAGGGTCTCCGGTAGCACAATCCATCGCGCTCAGCCCGATGACATACTGGCCGCCGAGATTGGCGATCGAACCGACGATATAGGCCTTGCTTCCGGTTCTTTCGCACACCTCTCGCGCCGGGATTTCTGTGAGGGATTCGTCCCGCGGCCGCGTCATCTCGAGCAGAGTCGAGCGCACCCTCTCATCCGAAAGCACGTTCAGTACGGGTGATTGACCCAATTCTACGGCGAGGCCCTGCTTGAGTGCGCCGTCAAAGACCGGGTCGCCGGTGGAGTTGGAGAAATCCGCCAAGACGATCGTGTCCTTCTCCGTTAGGGCCGGGGAGCGATGCCGGTGCCGGAAGGCAACGAGTCCGATCGAGACCGACAGGATCGCGACTGAAACGAGAAGAAGCGCGATCTTTCTCGACCGATCGTGTGCGGCTGTCGCTGTTGCAGATTCCGCGGAGAGTTCGCTCGCGCTGTCAGCGCCCTTGGGGGTGACAGGCTCGGGAGCCTCCACTCTGGCGATGAAACGGTAGCCCTTCGCCGGCACCGTGAGGATGAAACGCGGCACTTCAGGGTTGTCACCCAGCGCGAGGCGAACCTTCCGGACAGCGGTAGTTACGGCGCTCTCGTCGAGGTAGACCGCCTTCCCCCAGATGCTTTCGAGGATTTCCCCGCGCGTCACCAAGCGTCCACTGCGTTCGACGAGAAGGCATAGAAGCTCGAAAGGGATACGCTCCAGATGCACGCTCCGACCGGCGCGACGAAGCTCGAATGCACTTCGGTCGAGCTCGAATTCGTCGAATCGGAAGCGCTCAGCGGACATGCAAAGATCGCCGGCGCAAGCGGCCTCCTCCACACGGGAGCGATTATTGGTCAATGATATCAGAGACTTGGCGGTACACAAAAGCTTCAGCCTTTCTCCATCCCCTCTCCATTGCTCTTCACCATCCGGTCGCGAAGGATGCGGCCGCGTTCGGAAACTCTACATCAAGCGAAGGAGATTCCCGTGAGGAGATTGTTTTGGAAGCCGCTTCTCGTCGCCGCGTTCGCATCGGTTGCCATCGGCGGACAGGCGAAGGCTCAGAGTACTGACAACGACGGGTGCTCGGATCACACGCTAAAGGGGGACTATGCATTCACGGTATCGGGGACAATCTGGGTGACCGACCCGCAGGGCGTTCTGGAGGAGATCCACCGCGGTGGAGTCGCCATGACGCATTTCGACGGTGGAGGCAACCTTTCGCAGGTGGATTACGTGGTATCAGGCCAAAACAGCTTGCCCGCGCCTCCTCCTCCCCCTGCCGACCCCGTCACCGGATTCCATGTCATGGAGACGGGGAAGTACACGGTGTACTCGGACTGCACGGGCCAATTTACGATCAACAGCCCCGGCACGACCATTGTGGCAAGATTCGTGCTAAGCAATGGTGGCCGGGCCATTCATACCATCGTAACTTCGTTGACCCTCCCGGTCGGGCCAGTGGTAGCGCTCATACACTCCGAAGGTCACAAGTTGGGAAAAGCTGCCGAGGAGCGATACTGACGAGGAGCCATCGAGAGGATGGTTGGGGCGACGGGACACGGTACGCGTGGCTGCGTCGCCCATTCCTCTAGTGAGGGTGTCGTCACCGATCGGGACATCGGTGCGGTACGTCCGCTGCAGCGCTATTTTATTTCGGTCTGTACTCTTGGGCGAGGTCACGGGCCGGAGGATACCGTGAAAGCGGAGCCCAAGAATGAATCGCGCGCATCAACAGGTCGAAAACTCTTCACCTGCGGGATCGCGTCGGCGGCACGACGAAGGGCCGGCGATTCTTCTTTACGCCTTCCGCCCGATGTTTCTCGCAGCCGGAAGCTGGGCCGCCATTGGGCTCGCGCTGTGGCTCGCGATGTTCTTCGGGTATGTCCAACTCCCGACACGATTCGATCCGGTGTCGTGGCACATCCACGAGATGCTGTTCGGGTTCGTCAACTGGACCGGCCGTCTGCCGGTGCGCGGGCCGCGGCTCGCGGCGCTGGCTCTTCTGTGGTTGCTCGGCCGCATAGCCTGCCTGATCTCGGCCGATGTGCCGGGATGGCTCGCCGCGCTGATTGATCTCGCCTTCCCCTCAACGCTGCTCCTCGTCGCCACCCGCGAGATCGTCGCTGGCCGCAACTGGCGCAACTTGCCCATGACAGCGCCCCTCGCGGTGTTCGTCATCGCCGATCTGCTGATGCACCTTGAATCGCTGAGCGTTCCTGTTCCGGCGGGGTTGGGCTGGCGGCTCGGCATTGCCGCCCCTGTCATTCTCATCTCAGTCATTGGCGGGCGTATCATACCGAGCTTCACCCGCAACTGGCTGGCCAAGCGCAAGAGTGCCCACCTTCCCAAGCCAGCAAGTCACTTTGACACTGTTTGCGTTGTTATTCTGGCGCTAGCCTTCATTCTCTGGGCGTTTATCCCCGAGCATCAGGTCACGGGCGCGCTTCTGATCGCCACCGGAGTTCTGCCATCTTCGATCTTGGCGTGCCGGCGCCATCGCCGTCATGATTCTAGCCGTCATGCCGCGCGTCACGCTCGGCCACACCGGGCGCGACCTCATCGCCAATCGCGCCACTATGCTTGCCTTTGTCCTGATTAACGCGGCGGCGGTCGCGCGTGTCTGCGCCTCTTGGCACACAGCGCTGATGGGCAGCCTGCTGCTGATCGCGGGTGCGCTTTGGATAGCGGCCTTTGGCATTTTTGAGCTGGTTTATGGACCCATGCTGCTCGGCCGGCGGGGGGATGAATGAGCAAGCTGACGCCGCCGCAGGATGTGCAATGGCCCAAAGATGCGATCTTCACCGTCGGCCACTCGTCGCTGCCGCTCGAAGAGTTCGTCGCCTTGCTGGACGCGTATGAGATCAAGTGTCTGGCCGACGTGCGCACCGTGCCGCGCTCCCGGCATAATCCGCAATTCAATGCCGATACGCTGGGACCTGCGCTGCGCGCCCACAAGATCAATTATGCGCCGCTGCGCGCGCTCGGCGGGCTGCGCCACGCGCGCAAGGATTCTCCCAACAGCGGCTGGCGCAACACCAGCTTTCGCGGATATGCCGACTACATGCAGACGAATGATTTCGTGCAGGGGCTCGAAGAGTTGATTTCCCTTAGCCGGAGCGAGCGCACCGCCATCATGTGCGCCGAAGCCGTGCCGTGGCGCTGCCATCGCTCGCTTGTGGCCGACGCGCTGAGCGTGCGCGGCTTTCCCGTGGTCGAAATCCTCTCCGCGACCAGCTATCGCGACCACAAGCTCACGTCCTTTGCCCAGGTCGAGGGCACGGCGATTACCTATCCGCCGGAACAAGCCGCGTTCCTGTAAAGCGCAATCCCTCACGGGACTTCCCGCTTTTCGAAGCGCTGCAACGAGCGCGAGGCGGCCGGTCGGGCGGCCGAGAAAAGACCGCAAAAGCTGTGTGGAATGCATTCAGGTCTTACTTTCCGCTCAAGTATACCCAGCCATTGCATAAAACCGGGTGATTTTCCTCAGGCGGCGGCGTTCAGGTAATGCAAGAGCTCGGATTGCACGGTGGGATTTGCGCTCATCGTGAGCGTCAGATGCCCGTTGGGCCTGGTCAG
>JBOHZR010000167.1:0-3674 GCA_050738595.1 Steroidobacteraceae bacterium
CCGATGCATCAGGCACCACCAACGGCGCCGGCATCAGTGCCCCCGCTCCCGGTCGTCGCGGACCCACCTTGCCACCTCGTCCGCGCTGACCTTCGGCAATTGCGCGCGCAACGCGTCCATCTCACGCACAGCGTCTCCGCGCCGCCGCCGAACGGCCCAGTCACGGATTGCTTCATTGACGGCACGGCTGCGCTCTCCGGCCGGGATCCGCCCGAGGACGCCCCAAGTATCGTCGTCGATCATGATGTTGATCCGCTTGCTCATGGCCGCCCTGCTCCGTGGAGCGAATCGGTGTGGATATGATTACACACTTGGACTAGGATGGCGACCGGAGCTGATCTTTACGCTCAAGCCGCGCCCGCAGCTGTGCCTCTCTGCGGTTCGGCGTTGAATGGAAGCGCGCCGGCCTATACAGCGCAAGCTATTGAATGAAGCGAGCTTTAATTGGGGCGTGTGGGAATTGAACCCACGACCAGCGGATTAAAAGTCCGATGCTCTACCGACTGAGCTAACGCCCCGCCGAGCGGCGCTGCGGCCGAGCCGTTTATGATACTACAGGCGCCGAGGCGCCCGGCACGCATCGGCCGCATACGGTTACACGCGGTCGAGCGGCGCTGCCCTCACGGCCTTGCCTGCGCCCGGCCCGGGGATCCGGCTCCCACTCTCCCAGGAGGCCCCTTGAACGTTTCGGAAGCGATCGACACTCGCATGAGTTGCCGTGCATTCCTCCCGACTTCGGTGCCGCAAGCGACGGTGGGCACGATTCTCGAGCGCGCGCGGCGCGCGCCGTCGGGCGGGAATCTTCAGCCTTGGTTCGTCCACGTGCTGACCGGTGAGCCGCTCCGCGAGCTCGTCGAGATCGTGAGGAAACGCGCCGAGGAGCACCCCCTTGGGGAGGAGACCGAGTACAACATCTATCCGCCGAGTCTCAAGGAGCCCTATCGCTCGCGCCGTTTCAAATGTGGCGAGGACCTCTACTCTTTGCTCGGCATCGGGCGCCTCGAGCGCGAGCGACGCCTAAGGCAATACGCGCGCAACTACGAGTTCTTCGGAGCGCCCGTCGGACTGTTCTTCGCCATCGACCGCTCGATGGGGGCCGATCAATGGGCCGATGTCGGAATGTTCATGCAGAGCATCATGCTGCTCGCGCGCGAGCAGGGCCTGCACACCTGTCCGCAGGAATCCTGGGCGGGCTGGCACCGGATCGTGAGCGAGTTCCTGCGGCTGCCGCCCGAGCGCATGCTCTTCTGCGGGATGTCGCTCGGCTACCGAGATGAAGCGCACCCGGCCAATCGCCTGCGGACCGATCGCGCGCCGCTTACGGAATTCGCGACATTTCATGGATTCTGACGCAGATGCGCGTGGAGCGGAACGCTGGTGCAGGGCGCACGGAGGGCGCGCACGCGGGAGGGGCGTGCGGCGTTGCATGGCCCACGAGTGGCGCACTTGAGGGCACGCGCATCCCGAATGCGGCCGATGGCTCAAGCCGGCTGATAGCGCGTCGGGTCCGGCACCCCGGCCTCAGTGAATCCCTCGCGTCGGATGCGGCAGGCATCGCACCGACGGCACGCCCTGCCCTCACCGTCCGCGCGATAGCAGGACACCGTAACGCCATAATCGACGCCGAGCCGCACTCCCTCGCGGATGATCCGAGCTTTCGACCAGCGGATGAGCGGCGCGCGAATACGCCACGGTTGCCCTTCGGCGCCTGCCTTCGTCGCCTCGACGGCGAGCCGCTCGAAGGCCTCGATGAACTGCGGCCGGCAATCGGGATAACCGCTGAAGTCGATGGAAGTGACGCCGACGAACAGGTCGTGCGCACCGAGCACCTCGGCCCAGCCGAGCGCGAGTGCGAGCATCAGGGTGTTGCGCGCCGGGACGTACGTCACCGGGATGCCGCTCGTCGGTGACTCCGGTACCGCGATGCCCGGGTCGGTCAGCGCCGAGCCGCCGATTCCGGCAAGATCGACGCGCATGATGCGATGCTCGGCGGCCCCGAGCGCGCGCGCGACCGTGGCCGCCGCGGCGAGCTCCGAGGCATGGCGCTGGCCGTAATCGACCGAAAGCGCATGGCACTCGAAGTCCTGCTCACGCGCGATGGCGAGTGTTGTGGCCGAATCGAGCCCACCCGAGACGAGCACGACCGCGCGGGATTTCCCTCGGCGCTCGGCAGCCGTTTCGGAGGATGACTTCGCCGTGGCGCTCATACCCTGTGCTGGCCGCGAGCCGTGCACGCTCGAGCTCACTTCCCCGCCACGTCGCCCCACAGATACTTGTGGAGCTGGATTTGAAAGCGCACCGGCAGCCGGTCCTCGAGCACCCAGTCTGCGAGCGTTCGAGCTTCGAGCTCACCGTGGCTCGGGGAGAACAGGAGAGAGCAGCGTCCTTCGAGCCCGAGCTCGCGCACTTTCTCGCGGCTCCACTCGTAGTCTCCCCGGCTGCAGATGACGAACTTCACCTGGTCGGCCGGCCGCAGCCCTGCGAGCTCCTCATAGCGGTTGCGGCGTTCCTCGCCGGATGCCGGTGTCTTCACGTCGATGACTCGCACCACGCGTGGGTCGACCTCGGCGATCGGCATTGCGCCGCTTGTCTCGAGCGAGACACGCAGCCCCTCGTCGCAAAGCCGCACGAGCAGCTCATGGCAGCAGCGCTGCGCGAGCGGCTCCCCGCCCGTGACGCAGACGTACCGCGATCCGAGCTCGCGCACGCGCCCGACGACATCCTCGATCGTCCACCACTGCCCACCGTGGAATGCATACGCCGTATCGCAGTACGTGCAGCGCAGCGGGCAGCCCGTGAGCCGGACGAATACGGTCGGAATGCCGACGCTGTCGGCCTCGCCCTGGAGCGAGTGGAAAATTTCCGTGATCTTCAGGCGCGACATGGTGGCGCGAACGGCGAGTGGGCGGCGCGAACGGGCGATTCGAGTGGGCCGGCGCGGGCGCACGTGGTACGCACTATCTTGCAGCCTTGCGCTCTGTGCGCTCTTTGCACCGTTTTAGCAGGTCGTCGGCTCGATGACCCTCAACCGGTTCCCGACCGGGCCCCGCCGGCCGCGCCGCCCGTACCGCTCTGCATCTGCTTCAGCCGGTCCGTCGCGAGCTGCGCGTCACTGCTGCCTGGGAAGCGCTTGGTCACGTCCGTGAGCGTCGAGCGCGCATCGGCATATTGCTTCATCTCGAATTGGGTGTAGCCGAGCTTGAGCAGCGCATCGGATGCCTTGCGTGAGTTCGGCCACTGATCGAGCACCGATTTGAAGGCCATGGCCGCCTTCGGGAAATCGCGAGTCACGTAGTAGCCCTCGCCGAGCCAGTATTCGGCGTTATCCGCGAGATCGCTCTTGGGATAGGTCGAGAGGAACTGCTGCAGACTCGCGATCGCATCGGGGTACTTGCCGGACTTCAGCTGGTCGAGCGCCTGCAGATAGGCGGCCTGCTCCGCGCCCGCCGCGGCCCCCTGCGGCGCCCCGCTCCCGGATGCCCCCGCGCCACCTCCCGCGCCTCCCGCGCTGAGCTGCGCGATGCGCTTATCGAGGTCCGCGTACAGCGCCCGCTGCTGCTTTTGCAGCGCGTCGTTCAAGTTCTCGAGCTCGTCGATCCGGCCCCGCTGCTCGCGCACCTGCTCCTGGAGCGAGTCGATGCGCTGCGCCATGTCGAGCAGGCTCTGATTGGAAA
>JBOHZR010000168.1:0-1585 GCA_050738595.1 Steroidobacteraceae bacterium
GGCACACGGGACCGAGTTCCACTGGTTCGGCGCCCCCTCGGAGATCACGCTGCTCGAGCTCGTTGCGCGGGCGGCGCACACGCGGACGCCGAGCGCCGGCCGGGCGCTGCCGAGGCCCGCTCTGCACGCGGCAAAGCCCGCCAAGGTTTGAGGTCCTCAATGTCTGAAGCCCTCCCATGCATTGCGGCTGCGCTTCACGCTCAAGATCAGCGCCGAACTCTAAGGGCGTTGGCGCGCGTGCTGGCCTCGAGCGCGCTGCTCGCGCTGGCGGGCGTTGCGGCAGGGGCCCCCTCGGGCGCTGAGAGCGGCTCTTCGACTTCGCCCGGCGCACCTCAAGGCAGCGGCGCGTCCGCGGCGCCTGCGAATGACTCGGTCATCGAACAGGTCGAAGTGACCGGCGAGCGCCCGGGCCCGAGGATGTGGCGAGTCTCGAAGGGCGATCATGTCGTGTGGCTCCTCGGTACGCTCGACCCGCTGCCGAAGCGCATGACGTGGCGCTCGCGCGAGGTGGAGGGGGTGCTCGAGCACGCCGATCTCGTCCTCGCCGCGAGCCCGTCGGTGAGCGTGCACGCGGGACCGATCTCGATGGTGCGCCTGTACATGCAGTACCGGCGCGCGCGCAAGATTCCCGCGAAGCAGAATCTCGGCGACTGGCTGCCGCCGGCGAGCTATGCACGCTTTCGCGATGCCGAGACGCGCTTCGATCCCCACGATCGCGCGATCTTCGAGCTGCGCCCGCTCCTTGCCGCGCGCCGCCTGTACGATCGGGCGATCAGCGCGTCCGATCTCACCTCGCGCAACGACATCCAGGATGAGGTCCTCAAGCTCGCGCGCCGGCATGGCGTGCCGATCGAGCGCACTTCGCTCAGGCTCGAAGATCCACGCAGCATTCTGACGGAGGCGGGCGAGATTCCGCGCACCGCGGAGATCGGCTGTCTCGATGCGACGGTGGATCGGCTCGAGACCGACTTGCCCGCCATGCGGGAGCGCGCGCGAGCCTGGGCGGCGGGCGACGTCGATGCGCTGCGCGCGCTGCCGTATCCCAAGCAGCGTCAGGTGTGCACGAGCGCCGCTACGAACTCTCCGCGCATCAAGGCGCTGCTCGATCGCGCGACGCGCGATTGGCAGACGGCGCTCGAATCGGCGCTCGCGACGCGGCGCACGACGCTCGCCTTGAAGCCGATCTACGACCTCATCACGCGGGGAGGCGTGCTCGATGCACTGCGTGCAGAGGGCTACACCGTCGAGGGGCCGTGAACGAGCTCGAGGCTACTCAGCTCGCATCGGGCGCGAAGTGGCCCCAGAGGCTCTCGAAGGCCTGCTGAGTGAACTGTGTCGGATCGCCCCACTCGGCATTGAATTCCTTCGTGGGGTCGAGGGCGACGACTTCCTCGGGACCGAGTCCCTTGCGGATCGCGCGCTGCAGGCGCTGCGCGATGGTCGCGAACATCTCGTGATGCCGTGCGAGCTGCGAGCGGGTGAGCACCGGGCCGTTGGCGGGGACGATCTGCGTATGGGCGTCGGCGACCTTGAGAAGGGTTGCGAGACCGTTCACCATGCCGACAATCCAGCCACCCGTCTTGAC
>JBOHZR010000169.1:0-30721 GCA_050738595.1 Steroidobacteraceae bacterium
GCATCTCCTTCTGGGACTACCTCAACGACCGCCTGACCGGCGCCGGCGCCATCGCGCCGCTGCCCTTCACCATCCAGTTCAGGGCGCGCAACGCGTAAACGCCCCGGCTTATTGAGCAGTTACGGGATGAGCTGCTGACGCGCGAGCTGCGCGTCAATACCGGACTGAAGCAACAGCCGGACCTCTCGACGTCCGATTACGGCGATGTCGCGATGGAGAGCGAGCGTAATGGGATTCTGAGCGCGCTCAGCCGCACGACCGACGCTGAGCTCAAGCGGATCGACGATGCGCTGGAGCGGCTCGCCGAGGGTCGCTACGACTGCTGCGTCGTGTGCGGAGAGAGGATCGAGCCGCAGCGGCTCGAGGCGGTGCCCGCCGCGAACCGCTGCATCGCGTGCGCGGCGCGGGACGAGGGCGACGGGGAGGCATAGCCGGCGAGCCCGCTCGCTGCGCGCCGCGCTTGGCGTGCGCGTCATAATGCGCGGATGAGCGCATTCAGGCCCTGCGGCGTCGTGACACTCACCACCGATTTCGGGCTCGAGGACCCCTTCGTCGGGGTGATGAAAGGGCGCATCCTCGCGAGATTCCCCGCCGCCCGTCTGATCGATCTCACCCATGCCATTGCGCCGCAGCGACCCGCGGAGGCGGGCTTCTGGCTGTCGCGCTGTTTCGAGTACTTTCCCGAGGGCACGGTGCACGTGGCCGTCGTCGACCCCGGCGTGGGAACGGAGCGCGCGATCGTCTGCGCCGCCGCGCGAGGTCATGCGCTCATCGCACCGGACAACGGGCTGCTCGCGCCCGTCGTGGCGCGCTCGGCGGGCGTGGAGGTTTACGAGCTCGGGACGGCGAGGCTCGCTGCGCTCGGGATTCGCGAAGTGAGCGCCACTTTTCACGGACGGGACATCTTCGCACCGGTCGCGGCAGAGCTCGCCGCGGGGCGTCTCGCGCCGGCGGGCCTCGGCGAGCGCCGCCCGGGTCTCGCGCACCCCACGGATGCACCGCCCGCTGCGCCGCCGGCCGGCCAGCCCGTGAGCGGCCGGGTGGTCACGATCGATCACTTCGGCAATCTCGTCACGGACATCGAGTCGGGCCGGCTCGCGGGGCTTCGCGACCCGCACGCGACGGTCGGCGGCCGCGTCGTGCCGTGCCGCCGCACGTACGGCGAGGCGCGCCCGGGCGAGCTCCTTGCGCTCATCAATTCGTTCGACATCCTCGAGATCGCGGCGGCGGGCGGTAGCGCTGCGGCCACGCTCGGGATCGGCCGGGGCGCTCCGGTACTGGTCTGGTCGAGCCCCTTGCCAGATGGGCGGAATCCGCTATAGTTCGCCCTCCTGCCGGGCTCCGTCTGGTGGGTTAACCATTTGATGCGGCAGGGAAAATCAGACTAAAACCGATGGCTGAGCGCGACAACGAAGGCTTCGATATCGACGACGAGTTCCTCACGACGCCCGTCGAGGACGGCACGGACTACGACCGCCTGCTCGATCGCGTGGACAAGCGTGCGCGCACGCAGGGCAAGCGCGGCAAGGCTGCTTGGAGCCGGCTCGAGGAAGTTCTTGCCGACAAGAAGCTCGAGAAGGACTTGCGCGACATCTTCGACGACGAGGTCTGAGGTTCCGCTCCGCTTCAGACGGTCTTAGGGTCCCCCGGCTCGACGACGCACCGAGGCACCATCGCGTGGCGCGCACGGCTCATCCCTCCTGGAACGTCCTTAAGTTCGGCGGCACGAGCGTCTCGTCCGCGGCGAATTGGCGCAACATCGCGCAGGTGGTCGGCGCGCGGCGCGCAGAAGGCGACCGAGTGCTCATCGTGCACTCGGCGCTCACGGGCATTACCGATCGTCTCGAGAAGCTGCTTGCGGCGGCCCATCAGGCTCGCCATGAGGAGGTGCTCGCGGCGATCGAGGAGCGCCACCGCGCGCTAGCCGCGGAGCTCGGCATCGAAGTGGGACCGGAGCTCGAGCGGCATTTCGCGGAGCTCGGCCAGATCGCCGCGGGCGTTGCGCTCGTCGGCGAAGTGGGCGATCGAATCCGCGCCCGGGTCATGGCCGCGGGTGAGCTGATGGCGACCGACCTCGGCGCGCGCTACCTTCGGCACGCGGGTCTCGCAGTGGACTGGCTCGACGCGCGCACGCTCCTCAGCGCCGAGACGCGGCGCGGCGCCTCCGCTCGCGCGAGCATTCTCTCGGCGACCTGCAGCTTCGCCCCCGATCCCGAGCTCACCGAGCGGCTCGCGCGGCTTGCGGCGGTGCTCGTCACGCAGGGATTCATCGCGAGTGATGCGGACGGCAACACGGTCCTCCTCGGCCGCGGCGGCTCGGACACCTCGGCGGCGTATCTCGCGGCGAAGCTCGCCGCGCGCCGGCTCGAGATCTGGACCGACGTGCCGGGCCTCTTCAGCGCGAATCCCCGCTTGACGCCTGCCGCGCGGCTGCTGCGCGCGCTGCACTACGACGAAGCCCAGGAGATCGCGAGCAACGGAGCGAAGGTGCTGCACCCGAGGTGCATCCTGCCCGCCCGGCAGTACCGCATTCCGCTGCACGTCTACGCGACCCAGACCCCCGAGCTCGAAGGCACGGTGATCACGGCTCTCGCCGGAGAGTCGGCGCAGGTGAAGGCCGTCTGCATCAAGAAGGGCATCACGCTGGTCGCGCTCGACAGCCCGGGCATGTGGCATCAAGTGGGCTTCCTCGCCGATGCCTTCCAGGTGTTCAAGGATCACGGCCTGTCGGTCGATCTGGTGTCGACCTCCGAGACCAACGTCACCGTGACACTCGATCCGGCGGCGAATACGCTCGATGCCGCGATGCTCGATGCGCTCGTCACGGACCTCTCGCGGATCTGCCGGGCGCAAGTGATCGGCCCTTGCGCTTCCGTGAGCCTCGTCGGTCGCAACATCCGCGCCATCCTGCACCAGCTCGGCGAAGCCTTCGAGCTGTTCGCGGAGCAGAAGGTCTATCTCGTCAGCCAGGCCGCGAACGATCTGAACTTCACGTTCGTCGTGGACGAGGCCCAGGGCGATCGGCTGGTCGAGCAGTTGCACGAGCTGCTGATCCGTCCCGCCCCGGGCGATCCGGTGCTCGGGCCGACCTGGGAGCAGCTGCACGCCGGACCCGCGCCGGCCGCGGAGCGGCCGCAGGCCTGGTGGCAGCGCAAGCGCGAGACGCTCGTGAAGGCGCTCGGGGCTCGCTCCGCGGCGTACGTCTACGACCTGGAGACGATCGGGACCGCGGCGCGGCGCCTGCGCGCGCTCAAGTCCGTCGCGCGCGTGCTCTACGCCGTGAAAGCGAATTCGCATCCGCGCGTCCTCGCGTGCATCGAGGCCGCCGGCGTCGATTTCGACTGCGTCTCTCGCGGGGAAGTCGAGCGGCTGCTCGAGACGCTGCCCGAGATCGGCCGTGATCGCATCCTTTACACGCCGAATTTTGCCGGGCGGGACGAGTACGCGTGGGCGATCGGGGCGGCTGTTCGCGCGACGCTCGATAGCACTTACCCCCTCGAGGCGTGGCCGGAGACGTTTGCGGGTCAGTCGGTTTTCGTGCGGATCGATACCGGGATCGGCCGCGGGCACCATCGCCACGTCCGCACGGCCGGCGCGCATGCAAAATTCGGCGTACCGATCGCCGAGCTCGAGCGGTTCGCGCGGCTCGCACGCGAGGCCGGCGTACGCATCGTCGGCCTGCACGCGCATGCAGGCAGCGGCATCTTCGATGTGTCGAACTGGGCGGAGACGGGCGCGCTGCTCGCCGAGATCGCGCGGCACTTCCCCGATGCGCGCGTGGTCGATGTCGGCGGCGGTCTCGGTGTTCCGGAGCGGCCGGAGCAGCCGCCGCTCGATCTGGAGAAGCTCGATGCGGCCCTCGCGCGGGCGAAGTCCTCGCACCGTGAGCTTGAGCTGTGGCTCGAATCGGGCCGATACGTGGTCGCTGCCGCGGGTGTCCTGCTCGCGCGCGTCACGCAGGTGAAGCGCAAGGGCGATCTCAAATACGTCGGCATTGCAACCGGCATGAACTCGCTCATCCGCCCGGCCCTCTACGGGGCGTACCACGAAATCGCGAATCTCTCCCGGCTCGATGAGCCGGCGCGCGACCTGGTGACCGTCGTCGGCCCGATCTGCGAGAGCGCCGATGTGCTCGGCCACGACCGCCTGCTGCCGCCGTCGCGCGAGGGCGACATCCTGGTGCTCGCGAATGCGGGCGCGTACGGCCATGTCATGAGCTCCCGGTATAATCTGCGCGAGCCCGCCGAGGAGATCTGTATCTGATGGGGGAGCTCACCTGAAGTGAAACTGCGCCAGCCGTGAAACTGCGCCGGCTCATCATCCCGGCTCTGCTCGTCGTCGCGGCCGGTGCGGCTGCCGCGACGGTCTACGTGCTGCGGCTCGATCACATGGTCGTGCATCAGTTCGAAGGCCGCCGCTGGACCCTGCCGGCGCAGGTCTACGCCGCGCCGGTCGAGCTCTATGACGGACTCGCGTTCTCCCAGGGCGAATTGGAGCAGGAGCTGCAGCGGCTCGCCTACCGGCGCGTGGTCTCGCTCCCGGCGCCGGGCGCATCGGTGCGCACGGGGACTTACTGGAAAGACGGTGGGCGGATCGAGGTCGGGCTGCGCGCGACGCGTTTCGCGGATGAGGCGCGGCCCGCGGAAGAGCTCTCGATCACGACCTCCGAAGGCGCCATCACGAACCTCGCGGACGGGGCGGCCCACGAGGTGCCGATCGTGCGGCTCGACCCGCTGCTCATCGGCAGCATCTTTCCGATTCATGGTGAAGACCGCATCATCGTCACGCCGGACGAGGTGCCGCCGCTTCTGCCCGCGGCGCTCATCGCGGTCGAGGATCGCGACTTCGAGACGAACCGGGGCATCAGCATCACGGGCATCCTGCGCGCGATCTGGGTCGATCTGCGTGCGGGGAGCTGGGAGCAGGGCGGCAGCACGCTCACGCAGCAGCTCGTGCGCAGCTACTTCCTCTCGCCGCGCAGGACGGCTTCGCGGAAGATCCGCGAGGCGATCATGGCGGTCTCGCTCGATGAGCACTTCAGCAAGGCGGATCTCATGAACGCCTACATCAACGAGATCCACCTCGGCCAGGACGGCAACCGCGCGATCCATGGATTCGGACTTGCGGCCGAGTTCTACTTCGGCAAGCCGCTCTCCGAGCTCGATCTCGATGAGATCGCGACGCTGGTCGCGATCGTGCGCGGCCCCTCTTATTACGATCCGCGGCGCCATCCAGATCGCGTCGTCAAGCGGCGCAACCTCGTGCTCGAGGAGATGGCCGAGCAGCACGTGATCCCGAAGAGCCAGGCGCTCGCGGCCGCGATGCAGCCCCTGCGGGTGACCTCGAAGACGGCCGGCGCGTACTACCCGGCTTACCTCGATCTCGTGCGCCGCACGCTGCGCCGCGACTATCGCGAGCAGGACCTCACCGAGGCCGGCCTGAAGGTCTTCACGAATCTCGATCCGCGTGTGCAGGCCGATGCCGAACGAATTCTCGAGGGGGATCTCGCTCAGCTCGATCGGCGCCGCCACGCGCGCCGCCGCCGCGCGCCTCGGGGGGAGCGGCCTGCGCCCGCCGCGTCGCTGCAGGGCGCCGTCGTCGTCACGACCCCTCAGAGCGGGGATGTGATCGCGGTGGTCGGCGGGCGCGACGCTGGCTTCGATGGCTTCAATCGTGCGCTCGACGGGCACCGGCAGATCGGCTCGCTCGTGAAGCCGTTCATCTATCTCACTGCGATCGAGTCGGGCCGGTACAACGACACGAGCATCATCCAAGACGTGCCGGTCACCATCAAGCTTTCGGGCGGCAAGCTCTGGAGCCCCCGCAACTTCACGCGCCAGGATCACGGGCCGGTGCCGCTCGTGCGCGCTCTCGCGGAGTCCTTGAACGACGCCACGGTCAATCTCGGCATGGACGTGGGGCTCGATCCGATCGCCCAGACTCTGCAGCGCTTCGGACTTGCCGAGGAGCCGGCCCGCAACCCCGCGCTGCTTCTCGGCGCGGTCGACCTGACGCCGCTCGAGGTGGCACAACTGTACGGCGGCCTCGCGAACGGCGGCTTCCGCACGACCCTGCGCGCCGTGCGTGCCGTGATCAGCGCGGATGGCAAGCCTCTGAAAGCCTTCCCGCTCGAGGTGCAGCAGGTCGCCAAGCCCGATGCGGTCTACCAGGTCGACAGCATGCTCGAGCAGGTGATCGAGCGGGGCACGGCACGTTCCGCCCTCGCGGTGCTGCCGCGCGGGCTCGTCGCCGCGGGTAAGACCGGCACGTCCTCCGACATGCGCGACAGCTGGTTCGCGGGGTTCTCCGGCAGCGATCTCGCGGTCGTTTGGGTCGGCTATGACAACGACAGCGTGACGGGCCTGCAGGGGGCGACCGGAGCGCTCAACGTCTGGTCGCATTTGATGGCCGATATCTCGACGAGCTCGTGGGATGCGCCGATGCCGGATGACCTGCAGCAGGTCACGGTCGATTACCCGACGGGATTCAGGGCGCAGGCGAGCTGCTCGGGCGATCTGGTCACCCTGCCGGTCCCGCCCGGGACGAATCCACCGGTCAAGCCCGGCTGCCCGCCGATGATGCCGCTCGGCGCAGCAACTGGTGGGGTTGCCAGTGCGGTGGCCGGTGTCGCGGGGGCCGCCGCGGCCGCCGCGGGCCAGGTCGGCGGTGTCCTGCAGCGTGCCGGGAAGTGGCTGCAAGGACTCGCCCATTGAGCCGCGAGCGCAGCGCGCGTCGTCGGCCGGGGTGCGAGAGCGTGGAGCCGGTGCGAGCCTCGCGGGCTTTGCGGCGTGCGCTCGTGGCGGCGGCGATGCTGCTTGCGGCGAGCTGTCAAAGCCTCGTCGGACCACCCTATCAGACGCCTCAGCAGCCCCCCGCGGGTCAACCCAATCGGCCACCGGCGGCTCCCGGACGCGCGACCGCAACGCCGCCCGTTGCGCCCCAGCCGTCCACGCCCCCGCAGCCTGTGCCCCCGCCGCCGCAGCCGTCGACCCGCCAGTTTCATCTCGGTGCCGCGGCGAACGCTCTCGTGCAGCAGGCGAGCCGCGAGGCGGGGAGCGGCAATCCCCAGCTCGCGCAGTCGACGCTCGAGCGCGCACTGCGCATCGAGCCCGCCAATCCGCTGCTCTGGATCATGCTCGGCGAAGCGCACGAGAGCGAAGGTCAATACGAGCTCGCGGGCAGCATGGGGCGCAAAGCCGTTCAGCTCGCGAGCGGCGATCCGCACGCGCAAGCCTCCGCGTGGCGCTTGATCGGGGACTCGCTGCGCGCTCGGGGACGCAACGAGGATGCGAACGACGCCTACTCGCGCGCCGACACACTCGCGGCGCAGTGAGCCTCGCGGCGCTCGTGTGCCTCTTGCAGCAGTGCGGCGGCATCATCGAGCCCACGGCGTTGCGCGGCCTGTGCCGGCGTTTGGCCCAGTGGATTGCGACAGGTCGGGTCGGCGCCGAAGGACAGGAGCAACTCGGCGACCGCGGCGCAGTCTGTCCACGGCTCCCGCGAAGCACAGCCCGCGGAAATTGCGGCTGGACGAGGCGAGCAGTTGCACCATGTCCGCCTGCGCGTGATAGACGGCATGTCAGATCCCGGCGCGGACAAGCGCCGCTTGCGTCCACGCAAGATCCTCATCCAGGGTGCGGCCGCACCAAGCCTCCTCCGGTGGGTGTCCGTGGCGAAAGCCGAGAAAGCCGATTGCAGCGACTGCATTGAGCAGCAGGACTCTGTCTCGATCGATTTTCGTTCCTGTCAGAGGCTCATATACGGCCAGCGCACCTTCGAACATCGGCTCCTCGTCCTGCTGAAAGACCATGACTGCAAAGTCCTGGTGCCGATCGCCATATACGGCACCCTCATAATCGATCACACCAGCGACGCGTAGCGTTTCCGGATCAACGACGACGTTGTGAAGGCCGAGGTCGGCATGCACCAGCACGCGATGTTCAACGTGGAGGGCAGACCGCCCTCGAGTGCCGTATTGATCCGTTCGAGCAGGCTTGCGCTCTGGACCACGTGCGGCAGGTGCGGCAGGTCCTCAGGCCGGGGCCAATTCGGGATCGACGGAAGCCAGCCTTCGAGCGCTGTCGCCGGTATGCTCGTGTGCTGCTCGGCCAAGATTCGACCGAGATCCTCGCCGAACCGGTACGCGAAGGCGGCGTCGTGCTGAATGCGGTCTCGCAACCCGGACGGCCGAACCGCGCCCGGCACGAACTGCCGCAGCTCCCAGCCTGTCTCGTCCTCATAGAGCACACGAGCGGCCGAAAACCGACAGTGCTTTTCGAGCAGGCGTAAGACACGGCGTTCTTTCCTCAGCAGACGCGCGCCGTCCGCACTCGTCGGGAACCAGGCGATTCTCTCGTCCGGGAGCAGAAGGGCGATCCGGCTCTCCCGCGCATACGACTCCAACACCCGGTCATCCGGAACAAGCCGGGCTCGTAAGAGCTCGGCTCGCGCCTGTTGCATTGTCCAATCACGTAGCCCCACTCCGAAGCAGTGTATCAGCGAGCAAGCGCCCGTCCCGCGAAGCATCCGCCCCGCAATTGACAACCCCGCGAGTTCGACTAACATCGATGCGTTCTCGTAGGGCGCATCGGTCGTGACCCAATTCCGACCGAAAGGGCACTGCCCGCCTACCACCAATCCTTTCCTATGGTTGGAGTGCGCCCATGTCCAAGCTCGATTCGTTTCGCAGGCAGGCCAAGCAGTTGGTTCGTTGGCATCGCGAGGGTCACCATTCCGTCGGCGGCCGCATCAGGAGCTTGCCCCGCTATCGCGAGCTCACCGACGTAGCCGTCCTTACCCTGCGATTTCCGCTGGCCGAAGCACAGGAGATCGTCGCCCGGGAAAACGGCTATGAGAGTTGGGCGTCGCTGAAGGCCGCTGTTGTGGTCAGCGAGCCGAACAGCGACTCATCCGTCCGCCCAGATGAGAAGCCGTTTCTGAAAGGCGCGACTCCGGTCGTGTTCGTCTCGAGCGTGCAAGCGTCGGCGACCTTCTTCCGCGACAAGCTGGGCTTTCGCATTGATTTTTTGCACGGTAACCCGCCGTTCTACGGCTCCGTATCCCGCGATGGCGCCCGCCTGCATCTCCGGTTCGTTCATGAGTCCCCATTCGTCGATGGCCTCGTCGATCGAGAGCAGCTGATTTGTGCGTTCATAGAGGTCGAGGACGTCAAGAGCCTGTATGCGAAGTACGTCGCGGCAGGCGTCGAGATCGCCGACCGCCTAAAAAGGGAGCCCTGGGGAGGGTCGGGATTCACGGTCCGCGATCCGGACGGGAATCGCGTCTATTTTGTCTCGCATGTGATAGCCTTACCCGGAGGTAAGGAACTGGGGCGAATGTGATGGCAGCGGCGACGGTAACGAGCAAAGGGCAGATCACGATCCCGATCGAGGTGCGAGAGGCGCTTGGGCTTGACGCAGGCGATCGCGTGGAATTCGTGGAGGCTGAGCCAGGGCGTTTTGAGCTCGTGCCCGCGACGCGCTCAGTGACGGCCTTGAAGGGTATGTTCGGCAAGCCCAAACGAGCGGTGTCAGTCGAGGAGATGAATGCCGCGATCGCCAGGCGCGGAGCGTCGGCGCGGTAGATCCCTCGCGAGCGGGTGTCCGGTGATCGGTCTCGATACCAATATCCTGGTCCGGTATGTCATGCAGGATGACCCGAAGCAATCCGCGAAGGCAACGCGGCTCATCGAGTCGCTCACGCCCGAGGCCGCGGGTTTCGTGTCCGTAATCGGGCTGATCGAGCTCGTATGGGTCCTCAGCTCGTGTTACGGCTTGACGCGAGAGCAGATTGCACAGGCGCTGGATGGGCTCTTGCGGGCCAAAGAGCTCGTCCTGGACCGCGCGGAGCAAGTCGGTCAGGCACTGCGTGTCTTTCGTGCAGGTTCGGCGGACTTCGCAGACTGTCTCATCGAGCGCAGTGACCGCGCAGCCGGCTGCGATAGAACGATGACCTTCGACCGTACGGCCGCAAACAGCGCAGGGATGGTCCTCGTTGCGTGAGTGGATGCGTGGGTCCGACGCGAACCACTCAGTCAGCCATGCAGCTCGTCGCGCCCAAGTATGAGGTTTCCTGACTTTCGAGCGATCGCCCGATTCGTTTCGCCCGCTGCCCGGCGGCGTGAGAGGTTTCGCAAATCATGGGGAAGCGTCGGCGACGCGGATGGCTGGCTGGCGACCCGACTCTTCGATCTGCAGCGGACCACCACTTCCCGTACGCTCGATGACAAGACGTGGCGAGACCTCGAGCTCGCTACGCTCTTCCACCGGCTGGATACGACGATCACCAAGCCGGGAAGCCAGTACTTGTACAACCAGCTTCGAACGCTCGAGTTCGATTCTGACGTCCCGGCAGAACGTTATGCCACCCACCGACTGCTCGTGAGAGACGCACGGCTGCGCGAGGCGCTGCAGCTGGCGCTCTCTCGACTGGAAGTGGACTCCGCCGCGTACATCGTGGAGCTGGTGTTCGGCCCGCCGCCGTTCAGCCTTCGCCATCCGCGACTGCTCTACACGTGGGCGCTCTGTTGTCTGGCGTCGCTCGCGGTGATGGTCGCATTTGGACTGTGGTGGATTCTGCCGGTCATCTTGGGTGCAAATGCCGTTATCCTGTATCGGATACCTTCCAAGCTGCGCCGAGATACGGAAGGTCTCATCGAAGGGCCGCGTCTGCTCGCCGTGGCCGACGAGCTTGCCTCCATCGAACCGCACGGCTGCATTCCACAGTTGGGGGCGCTGCGCGCCGAGGGACGCAAGCGCGCACGGCTGCGCAAACAGTTGCGATGGCTCGCAATCCTCTCCAACTCGCTGGGTATCTGGGGCGGTCTTGCCCTGGCCGCGAACTGGTTGTGCCTCGCGCAGCTCGTCGTCTACAGCCGGTCGGTACGCAGATTCGTGGACTCTCGGCACGAGTGGGCATCTATCTTCGAGCGGGTCGCCTCCGTGGATGCGGCGATCGCCGTGGCGAATTTTTTGCATCGGACGCCCGTGCATTGTCCGGTCACGGTCACGACCGATTCTACGATAGCACTCAGCGAGGGATATCATCCGCTGATCGCCCATCCCGTACCCAATTCAATCACGCTCGCCGGGCGTTCTGCGCTCATCACCGGCTCCAATATGACCGGCAAGACGACGTACATGAAAATGGTGGGAGTCAACGTCGTCCTGGGCCACACACTCGGATTCTGCCTCGCAACGAGCGCGACGCTGCCGCGGTCGCCCGTCATGGCATCGGTTCGCAGCGATCAATCCGTCGAATCCGGTAAGAGCGGCTACTCGGCCGAAGTCGAAGCGATCGGCGAGTTCGTGAGACGAGCAGCAGCCGGTGAGTGCCGAATCTTCATTCTCGACGAGCCCTTCCGGGGGACGAACACGTTGGAGCGCATCGCGGTAACCAAGGCGGTGCTCGATGCGTTGAGCGCCGATGCGCAGGTACTCGCGACGACCCATGACGTCGAGCTGCAGCAGCTGCTCACCGATCGCTTTGATTTCTTCTATTTCCACGAGGACCCGGAGGTCAAGGGATTCTTCGACTTCAAGATTCGCCGCGGCGCGAGTCGTGAACGAAACGCCATTCGGGTGCTGGAACGGATGGGGTTTCCGTCGAAGATAGTGGGCGCCGCCTTGTCTCAGCTGGAAAAGCTGCCGAAGCCGTAGCTACCGGACGGCCGCCGTCGAATGCGATTACTTCGGCGGTTGCTTCGCCGTGTACGGCGGTTCATGGGACTCGCCGGTTGCTAGAGGGCGCGGGACTTCCAGCCGGCGGCTGGGGACTTCGGTATCGAGGTGGTGACGCCCGCCGCGTCGGTCAAGAAGGCCGCGGCCGAGCTGGCGGCGAGTGACGGGGTCTCTCTGAATCAGTTCATCGCGGAGGTACGCCCCGCATGCCGCTTCTCGAGCTCGGCGACGACACGCTCGAAGGGCAGATCGCGGCTCTTGAGAAGCGTCAGCAGGTGAAACACGAGATCTGCCGCCTCGGCGACGACCTTCTCATCGGGCTCTGCCACCGCTGCGAGAGCGACTTCCAGCCCTTCTTCGCCGACCTTCTGCGCGATGCGCTTGGGCCCTTGGGAGTAGAGCCGTGCCGTGTAGCTGCCCTCGGGCCGTTCGGTGATGCGCTTCTCGATGATGCGCTCGAGCGTGCCGACGAAGGACAGCCGCTCCGCGGCGGTCATCGGTTCGTCGCCGAAGCAGGTCCGCATTCCGAGGTGGCAAACCGGTCCGCGCGGCCATGCGGTGATGAGCAGCGTGTCCCGGTCGCAGTCGCTCGCTACCGCCTCGAGCTCGAGCGAGTTGCCCGAGGTCTCTCCCTTTTCCCACAGCCGCTGTTTGCTGCGGCTGAAGAATACGACGCGCCGGCGCTCGAGCGTCGCGCGCAGCGCTTCGACGTTCATGTAGCCGAGCATGAGTACGGCACCGGTGCCCGCGTGCTGCACGATGACAGGCAGCAGCCCGGCGCCCTTCGCGAAGTTGAGCTGCGCGATATCTGCCTCGCTCAACGTCATCGTCGAACCCCCTCGCTCGATGCCGCCGCCGCCGATGTCGCGCGGTGTGCGCCCGGTGCGCGGGGTGCATCGCCGTCCGGCGTGCGCAGTGTCCAGGGCCGGATCGGAACTCCCGAGGCGGCGAGCTCACGCTTCAAATCGTTCACGGCGATCGCCCCGGTATGGAATACGCTCGCCGCGAGCGCGGCATCGACGCCTGCGCGCTCGAAAGCGTCGCGGAAATGCTCGACGGCGCCCGCTCCGCCGGATGCGATGAGCGGCACGCTGCAGATCTCCCGAACGGCGCGCAGCTGCTCGAGGTCGTAGCCGCGGCGCACACCGTCGCTCGCCATGCAGTTGAGCACGATCTCGCCGGCGCCGCGCGCCTGCACTTCGGCCGCCCACGCGAGCGTCTCGCGGCGAGAGTCGCGGGTCCGGCGCGGATCTCCGGTGAATTGAAAGACGCGATATCCGCCGGGTACCGTCTGACTGTCGATCCCGACCACGACGCATTGCGCGCCGAAACGCGCAGCGAGCTCATCGATCAATCCGGGGTTCGCGATAGCGGGGGAGTTGACGGAGACTTTCTCCGCGCCGGCGTTCAACACTTCCTCGGCGTCGCCGACCGAGCGGATGCCCCCCGCCACGCAGAACGGGATGTCGAGCACGCGCGCGACGCGGCGCACCCAGGCGCGATCGACCGAGCGTCCTTCAGGGCTCGCGGTGATGTCGTAGAACACGAGCTCGTCCGCGCCGTCATCGCGGTAGCGCTCGGCGAGCTCGAGAATATCCCCGACGACGCGGTGATCGCGGAACCGCACGCCCTTGACGACCTGGCCGTCGCGGACGTCTAGGCAGGGGATGATGCGCTTTGCAAGAATGGCCGCAGCTCCTCGGGGGTGATGCGCTCTTCGAGCAGCGCTTTGCCGCTCACGGCAGCTCCGATGCCGATGCGCGCGAGCGCGGCGAGATCGGCCGCATCGCGCACGCCGCCCGAAGCCTGCCAGGCGAGCTCGGGGAAGCGCTCGAGCGCCTCGCGATAAAGGTCGAGATTGGGACCGGCGAGCGCGCCGTCGCGATCGATATCCGTACAGAGCACGTGGCGCAGGCAAGAGGTGCGAAACGGCTCCACGGCTTCCCACAGGCTGAGCGTCCCACCCTCGGTCCAGCCGCGCGTGCGGACGCGCGGCACCCCGCCCGCATCCAGACGCACATCGAACGCGAGACAGACGCGCTCGGGACCGAAGCGCGCGATCCAGCCTTCGACATCCCGCGGCTGCTCGATGGCGGCGCTTCCGATCACGACGCGGTCGATCCCGTGACTCAGCAGATCATGGATGGTCTCGGCAGAGCGCACGCCGCCGCCGACCTGAACGTTCACCGCCGGCTGCGACGCGAGCGCCACGATGATCGAGCGGTTCGCGAGGGTGCCGTCTTTGGCTCCGTCGAGGTCGACGACGTGCAGCCAGGATGCGCCGAGCGCCCGATACCGTCCGAGCAGCTCGTGCGGCTCGAGCTCGTAACGGGTCTCGGCACCGAAGTCGCCTTTGAACAGGCGGACGCACCGGCCGTGTCTGAGATCGATCGCGGGAATCAGCAGCATGGTCTATCAGGAGGGCACGCGCAGGAAGTTGTCGAGGATCTTCGCCCCCGTCGCGCCGGAGCGCTCCGGATGGAACTGCGCGCCCCAGAAGTTTCCGCTGCGCACCACGGCGGAGACGTCGACGCCATAGCGGGTCGTCGCGAGCGTGACCGCCGAGGGCAGCGCTGCGTAGCTGTGCACGAAATACACATAATCGCCCGCGGCAATGCCCTCGAGCAGCGGGTCAGGCGCCGTGAGCGCGAGCTGGTTCCAGCCCATGTGCGGCACAGGCAGGCCGGCGCGCGCCTGCAGGCGCTCGACGGTGCCATCGAGCACGCCCAGGCACGGCGTGGCGCCTTCGGCCGAGAGCTGGAAAAGCAGCTGCATCCCGAGGCAGATGCCGAGCACGGGACGGCGGTAGCGGCGCACCGCTTCGGTGAGCCCGGCGCGATCGAGCCGTTGCATCGCATCGCGCGCGGAACCGACGCCCGGCAGAATCAGCCGCCCGGCATCTGCAATCACGGCGGCCTCGCTCGAGACGCGCGCCGGTGCGCCGAGCCGCTCGAGGGCGAACTGCAACGAAGCGAGATTCGCGCCGCCGCTGTCGAGAATGACCACGTCGCTCACAAGACGCCTTTGGTCGTCGGCAGGTCGAACCCTTCGCGTCTGAACGCGCTGCGCAAGGCGCGTCCGACACCTTTGAAACATGCCTCGATCATGTGATGCGTATTCTCGCCGGCGACGCTCACGTGGATCGCGGCGCCGAGGCTTTCCGCGAGCGAGCGGAAGAAATGCGGTACGAGCTCGCTCGGGAGGCCCCCCACCTGATCGCGGCCGAATCGCCCTTCAAAGAGCGCGTAGGGCCGTCCCGAGAGATCGATCGCAACCTGCGCGCGGGATTCATCCATCGGCAGCAGGAAGCCGTAGCGCCCGATGCCGGCCTTGTCGCCGAGTGCCCGCCGCAGCGCCTCGCCGAGCGCGAGCGCGCAGTCCTCGACCGTATGATGCTCATCGATGTGCAGGTCGCCCTCGCACGCGAGCTCGAGCGCGAAGCCGCCGTGCTTGGCGAGCTGCTCGAGCATGTGATCGAAGAAGCCGATGCCCGTGCGCGCACGCACCGGCTCGGCAGCGTCGAGGTCGACCTTGACGCGGATGCGGGTTTCCTTTGTGGCGCGCTCGATGTGCGCCCGGCGCGCGAGTATCTGCCGGGCGAGGGCGGGCCAGGTCTCCTCGGGCGCGCCGTTGCGGCGCACGCGCAGCCCGCGGACGCTGAGATTGGCCGCGAGCTCGAGATCGGTGTCGCGGTCGCCGATGACCCAGGTGCGCGAGAGATCGACGCTCGAATCGGCGAGGTAGTGCTGCACGAGGCCCGTCCTCGGCTTGCGGCACTCGCAGCCGTCGCGCTCGAAATGCGGGCAGACGAGCACCGCCTCGAATTCGATGCCCTGCGAGGCGAACGCCTCGCGGATGAAGCCGTGCGCTGCCTCCCAGCCCGCTGTCGGGTGGGAGACCGTGCCGAGGCCATCTTGGTTGGTGACGATCACGAGGCGGTAGCCGGCGCGCCGCAGCTCCCCGAGGGCCGCGAACACTCCGGGCATGAAACGCACTTTTTCGACCGCATCGACTTGGCAGTCGGGCGGCTCCTCGACCAGCGTGCCATCGTGATCGACGAAGAGGACGGGTGATGCTTCGGGGCGCACATTTGCGGGGCGCACGTTCTCGGCGAGCTGCCCGCCAGCGTTCACGGAATCGCCCTCTGCTGCGCGCGCGCTGACCGCGCGTCCCCAGCGCGCGCGAGCGCCGCAACGAGGCGCGTGTTCTGCTCGGGCGTGCCGACAGTGATGCGCAGGTGCCGCCCGAGGCCGGGGTGTGCGCGCACGTCGCGCACCAGAAGGGCCGCCGCGCGCGCGTGCGCAAACGCGCTCGAGGCATCGCGCAGCTCCACCAGCAGAAAATTCGCCTCGCTCGGAAACACGCGCACGACGCAAGGCAGGGCGCGCAGGCGCTCTGCAAGTCTCGAGCGCTCGGCGCGGATCGTTGCGACGCGATCTGCGGCCGCCGCGAGCTCGCGCGGCTCGAGAGCGGCGAGCACGCTCTCGATGGTCATCTGCGTCATCGCGTAGGGCGGGATGATCTTGCGCAGGAGGGAGACGATCTCGGGCGCGGCGATCAACGCACCGCAGCGCGCGCCCGCGAGCCCGTGTGCCTTCGAGAGCGTGCGCAGGACCGCGAGATAAGGGTGCCTCGCGACCTCGCTCGCGAGGCTCGCGGCACCCGAGAATTCGATATAGGCCTCATCGAGCACGAGCAGCGCGCGGCCGGCGAGCGCATCGGCGAGAGCGAGCAGCGTGCGCTCATCGACGCGGTTGCCCGTCGGATTGTTCGGTGAGCAGACGTACACGAGCTTCACGCGCGCATCGCAGCGCGCGAGCACCTGGGGCACATCGAGCGCGAAGCCGCGTTCGGCATCGAGCAGCGGGACGCGAACGACCTCCGCTCCCTGAATCCTCGCCGCAACGGCGTACATGCCGAACGTCGGCGGGCAGAGGAGAACGCTGTCCGCGCCCGCGCGGCAGAAAGCGCGCGTCAGCAGATCGATCGCTTCGTCGCTGCCGCGGCCGACGAGCAGGGCGGCCGGCGCGACGCCGTAGAGTGCCGCGAGCCCCTCGACCAGCGCGCGCGGCTGCGGCTCCGGATAGCGATTGAGGCCCGCGCGCGTCGGATCGAAAGCCGAGCGCCAGGGCAGCTCGTTCGCGTGCAGCCGCTCGAGCTGCGGCTCCCACGAGGCGTGCGAGTAGGGCTCGAGCTCGAGGATCTCGGGCCGCGCGAGCGCGAGCGGGGAGGGCAGGGTTTGAGGACGCGCGTTCAACCCGAGCCTCCGAGGAGCGCGAGCCGCTGCGCGACGGCATTCGCGTGCGCGTCGAGCCCTTCGAGATGTGCGAGCTCGGCTGCAACCGGACCGAGCGAGGCGAAGCCCTGCGCTGTGAGCTCCTGTACCGTGATCCGCTTGACGAAGTCGAGCACCGAGAGCCCGCTGTACGCGCGCGCGTAGCCGTACGTCGGCAGCACGTGATTGGTGCCCGAACAGTAATCGCCGAGCGGCTCCGGTGACCATTGGCCGAGAAACACCGAGCCGGCGCTCGCCACCTCGGCAAGCCAGCGTCGCGGCTCGCGAACGTGCAGAATCAGATGCTCCGGCGCGTACTCGTTCGAGACGGCCAGCGCGGTCGGCAGATCCGGCACGATGATCGCGCGGCTTGCGGCGAGCGAGCGCTCGAGGATCGCGCGGCGCGAGAGCGTGCCGCACTGGCGCTCGACTTCCCCGACGACCGCCTCGGCGAACGGCTGAGAGGGCGTGAGGAGCACGGCCTGCGAGAGCGCATCGTGTTCGGCCTGCGCGAGCAGGTCCGAGGCGATGAGCGCAGGAAGCGCCGAGTCGTCGGCGATGACGAGGACCTCGGACGGCCCCGCGGGCAAATCGCAGGCCGCCCCTTCGGGGTCCGCGGCGACGCGCTGCTTCGCCTCCGTCACCCACGCGTTGCCGGGGCCGAAGATCTTGTCGACCTTCGGCACGCTTTCCGTGCCGTAAGCGAGCGCGGCGATCGCCTGGGCGCCCCCGACCTTGAACACGGTATCGACGCCGCAGAGCTCGGCGGCGACGAGCACGGCAGGGTGCGCACCTCCGTCTCGGCCGGGTGGTGTGGCGAGGATGCGCCGCGGACAGCCGGCGAGCCTCGCCGGCACAGCGAGCATCACGACCGCAGAGGGCAGCGGAGCCGAGCCCGCGGGCACGTACAGGCCCACGGCGGAGATCGGCCGCACGATGCGCTCGCAGCGCACCCCCGGCATCACTTCGAGCGCAAACGGCTCGGGCCGCTGCGCGGCATGAAAGGCTTCGACGTTGGCGACGGCGCGCTCGAGTGCTTGGCGCTGCGCGCTCGAGAGGCGGCCCCGCGCGGCGGCGATCTCGGCCCGGGAGACGGCGAGCTCATCGACGCGCACGCCGTCGAAGCGCTCCGTCAGTCGCTCGAGCGCGGCGTCGCCTTCGCGGCGCACCGCGGCAATGATTTCCCGGACACCGCTCGAGACGTGATCGCGCGTGCCCTGGGAGGGCCGCGCGAGTGCCGCGCGGCGCGCGTCGATGTCGAGGCTGTCCCAACGAAGAATGCGCATGCGGGTCATTCCGGAATCGGCTCGGATCAATCGAGCATCTTCTCGACAGGAAGCACGAGCAGCGCGCTCGCCCCGGCGCGCTTCAACCCCTCGAGCGTCTCCCAGAACACGTTCTCGCGGCACACGGCGTGCACCGCGACCTTGTCCGGATGACCCTCGAGCGGAATGATCGTCGGCGCCTCGCAGCCGGGCAGGAGCCGGCGTACCTCGGCGAGCGCAGCGCGTGGAGCATGCAACAGGATGTACTTGCTCTCGCGCACCTGCTGCACTCCGTCGATGCGCTTCAGCAGCCGCTGCACCCAGTCATCCTTGCCGGGCGGCAAGGCGACCGGTGTGCGAATCAGCACCGCATGGCTCTCGAGCACCGTCTCGACCTCGCGCAGGTGATTGGCCTGCAGCGTCGAGCCGGTGGAGACGAGGTCGCAGATGGCATCCGCGCGGCCGAGGCGCGGCGCGATCTCGACCGA
Source organism: Steroidobacteraceae bacterium (assembly GCA_050738595.1). Classification (GTDB taxonomy): domain Bacteria; phylum Pseudomonadota; class Gammaproteobacteria; order Steroidobacterales; family Steroidobacteraceae; genus JASHUC01. The sequence continues at coordinate 18,707 of JBOHZR010000169.1, forward strand.
GCCGGAGAGCACCACGATATCCGCGCGCACCTCGCGCTCGCGCAAGTACTGCCCGAGCAGGTACGGATACGTCGTGGCGATGCGCTTGCCGGCGAGAGAGCGCGCGCCGTCGAAGGAGGCGCCGTGCGGCACGGCGAGCGCGAGGCGGCAGCGCCCGAAATCGAGCAGGCGCACGTGCTCGAAGCGTGCGGGATGGCCCCGCTCGGCGAGCTCGAGGCGCTTCTCCTCGATCACATTGAGCCCGACGAGGCCCAGATCGCACACGTCCTCCTGAACGAGGTCCGGGATGTCGTCGTCGCGCACGAAGAGCACGTCGAGCGGCATGTTCTCCCCGAGCCCCAAGAGCTGATCCTTGCCGCGCGAGAGCTTCAGTCCGCAGCGGGCGAGCAGATCGAGCGACGGGTCGGTGAGCCGCCCGGACTTCTGCACCGCGAGCTTCAGTCGCAGGTCGCCGCCGTCAGACATGGGACGCTCCAGCGGCGCGACGCCCGTTGCCGCGCGTGCCAATGCCGCGCGTGCCATTCGCGCGCTCCGCGGGTGGGAGCCGGCTCGCGGCAAGCGCATATCCCCCGTTGCCGTTCGCGAGAAAACGCGCGACCCGAGCGATGGTCGTGATGCTCACGCCGGTCGCGCGGTGGACCTCGCGGTAGGGTCGCCCGCGGCGCAGCCACTCGACCACGGCCCATCGGTCGGCCATCGCCTGCAGCTCCGCCGGGGAGCACAGGTCGCGAAAGAACGCACGGCACTCCTCGGGAGTCTCGAGCGAAGCTACCGCCTCGCAGAGGTGGCGCTCGGCGAGCGCCTCCTGGCGCTGGGTGACGTTGCTGTGTCGCTTCATGGCCTTGCGAGTCCGGTCGATTGTATTAACGCGTTAACACGATAGCACGGCCCTGAGCACCGATCCAGTGCGTCCGCGGCCGGCCCGCACCGCGCAGGGGCAGGGGCGCTCGATTCCACGGGCCGCACGAGGGCGCCCGGGTGAGCGTCGGCGTGAGCGCGGCCGCCGCCTTGACGGTGCTGGGCGGCGAGCCTAGACTTTTTCGCTACTCATCGAGACCGGCTGAGGGAAAGGCCCTTCGACGCCGGGGCAACCGCCAGGCACAACCCGCCTGTCATGGTGCCAACTCCTGCGGCCCGCTTCGAGCGGGTCGGCAGATGAGCGGTCACGCAGCCTCCGCTCCGACGCGCAGCGCGCCGGTGCGACGGATGGGCGCGACGAGCCCGCCTCGATTGCGGGTGCTCTCACAGGGGTGCCGATGAGCGACGACCTGTGGTTCGCGGAGCACCGAAAATGTCCACTGTTGAGCCCCTCCTGCCGGCCGTCCGGGCTGGCGAACACGCGGCTACGCCGGGTGCGGCCCCGGCCGCCCACGGCGCGGCCTCCCACCCGCGCGAGGGCTTGGTGCGCGAAGGAATTCTGGAAATTCCGGGGCAGATTGCGCTGCACCACGGCGAGCGGCTCGCGGGCGTGCGGATCGCATGGCACCTGGCGGGGCCGGCGTCCGCGCCGGTCGTCTGCGCGCTCGGCGGCATCTCGGCGCATCGCCGGGTTTGCGGGACGGACGATCCGCGCGCGGGATGGTGGTCCGAGATCGCAGGCTCTGGCCGGCCACTCGATGCGGACCGCTGTCGCATTCTCAGTTTCGATTTCCTCGGCGGTTGCGGCGAGACGACGGGTCCGGCGCCCGGCAAGACATTCCCGAGCATCTCGAGCTACGATCAAGCCGAAGCGCTGCTGCGCATTCTCAATCATCTAGGGATCAAGGCGCTTCGCGCCATCGCGGGCGGCTCTTACGGTGGGATGGTGGCGCTGGCCTTCGCCGAGCGCTACCCGGATCGGGTCGGGCATTTGCTCGTCATCGGCGCCTCCGATCGCGCGCATCCCATGTCCACCGCCTGGCGCAGCATCCAGCGGCGCATCGTGCGTCTCGGACTCGAGAGCGGCCGCGCGACGCCGGCCATCGAGCTCGCACGCGCGCTCGCCATGACGACCTATCGCAGCAGCGAGGAGTTCGCGGCGCGCTTCGGCGGTGTCGCGAGCCGCGAGGAGGGCGGATTCGTCTTCCCCGTCGAGCGCTACCTGCTTGCCCGCGGGCGCGATTACGCCTCGCGCTATCTCCCGGAATCGTTCCTCTGTCTCTCCGAGTCGATCGACCTGCACCGGGTCGATGCGAGCCGCATCTACGTGCCGACATGCGCTGTCGCGGTGCGCGAGGATCAGCTCGTGCCGCTCGCCGACGTGCGCGGAATGGTCGCGCGCTTGCCGGCGGGTCGTCTGCATGAGATCTCCTCGATCTACGGCCACGACGCCTTCCTCAAGGAGACCGAATCGCTGCGTCCGATTTTCCAGAGCGTGCTCGCGTTCGGGAGCGCGCCATGAGCGGGCCCATCGATCCGATCACCCAGGCCGTGCGCGCCGGCCTCGAGAGCGACCGAGAGACCGGCGCCGTCGTGCCACCCATTCACCTGTCGACGACGTTCGCGTTCCGGGCGTTCGGCGAGAAGCGCGGCTACGACTACACCCGCTCGGGCAATCCGACGCGGGACCTGCTTGCAGAGGCCCTCGCGGCGCTCGAAGGCGGAGCCGGCGGTACCGTCACCGCGACCGGCATGGCAGCCGTGACGCTCGTCGGCTATCTGCTGCCGGCGGGCAGCCGGATGGTCGCGCCGCACGACTGCTACGGAGGCACGTATCGGCTGTTCGAGGCCCGGCAGAAGCGCGGTGAGCTCACGACGGAATTCGTCGATTTCGCCGACGAGGCCGCCGTGCGCCGCGCACTCGCAGTGCCCACGGCGCTCCTGTGGATCGAAACGCCGAGCAATCCGCTGCTGCGCATCACGGACATCGCGCACTTCGCGGCGCTCGGCCACGAGCGGGGTGCGCTCGTCGTGGTGGACAACACCTTCCTGTCCCCTCTGTGGCAGCGCCCGATCGAGCTCGGCGCGGATCTCGTCGTGCACTCGACGACCAAGTATTTGAACGGGCACAGCGATGTGGTCGGTGGCGCGGTCGTCGCACGCACCCGCGAGCATCACGAACAGCTCGCGTGGTGGGCGAACTGCCTCGGGGTGACCGGGGCGCCGTTCGACAGCTACATGACTCTGCGAGGATTGCGCACGCTCGATGCACGCCTCAGGAGTCACGGGGAGAATGCGCTGGCGCTCGCCGCGTGGCTCGAGAAGCAGCCGGGCATCGAGCGCGTGTACTACCCGGGGCTCGCGTCGCATGCGGGCCACGAGGTGGCGCGCCGGCAGCAGCGCGGGTTCGGAGGGGTCGTCACCCTCGAGCTCAAGGGAGGTACGGAGGCAGTGCGCGCCTTCGCATCCGGTCTCAAATGCTTCTCGCTTGCCGAGTCCCTGGGGGGCGTCGAGAGCCTCGTTTCACATCCGGCGACGATGACGCACGCCGGCATGGACCCCGCGGCGCGCCGCCGTGCGGGAGTCGTCGACGGGCTCATCAGATTATCCGTGGGAATCGAGGCTCTCGAGGACCTGCGGAGGGATCTGGAAGCTGCGTTGGATCGGGCCCGGCAGTGCAGAAGCTCCCGAGGCGCGCACGCCTCGGAGGTAGAGCCGATCACCTCATCAAGCATGTCGCCGTAGAGGGCACCGAGGGCGGCTGGGCGCGCTACGAGCGGCTCCTGCGCTCACCGGTTGGCCGTGCGGAAATCGGGCGCGGCGATCCTTTACGTGGCTGCCCCGGCGAGGTTGAGGACCCGAGGCCGCGGAGCCTGCTTCTTCAAGCCGCCGCACCCAGCCTGAAATCGACGTGCACGGTATCGTAAGGGAAGACGACCCTGCGCTGCGACTTCTCGAGAACGCCGGCCTTCAGGAGCGCCTGCACATCCGCATGCACGGCCTTCACATCCCTTCCGACACGCCGGGCGACCTCACGCACGGAGAGTGCTCCGGCACCGGTCATCGCCTTGAGGATCTCCCAACGCTTCGCGGTGAGCACCTGCCAGAGGAGCTCCGGCGTCGCGAAGCCGATGTGCGCTGTCGTCGCCGCCTTTCCGCGGCGCGCCTCGGCAGCTGCCACACTCAGGGAGTCTTTCAGCGATCGCACTTCAAGCGTTACCGTTCTCATTGAGCCCGTGAAGGCTCGTTCGGAAAGAATCGTTCGCCGATCGACGACGAGCTTCGCCTTCATGTTGGAGAGAATACCAACACGCGAAAAACGTTGTCAATTACTCCAACAACGTGGAGAGCCTCGCCAAGGCTGGAGGCAGGCTGCCGAATGGGGAGTGGCCGCGATTTCCGTCGAGATTCGCGACGTTACCACCCCCGCGCAGTTGCAGGAAGCCATGAGCCGGCAGGCCCAAGCCGAGCGCGAAAAAGCAGCACGCGTCATCCTGGGTGCGGCGGAAGAGGAAGTCGCGCAGAAGTTTCTCAATGCAGCAAACACCTATGGGCGAGACCCGGTCGCGCTCCAACTTCGCGCTATGAACATCATCTACGAGACGACCAAGGAGCGCGGCCTTACAGTCCTCATCCCCACCTCAATGGTCGACAGCTTGAATGTCGGCGGCGTCATCGGGCTGACAGGCGCGGCCAGGTCCGCGGGTTAGCGGGTCAACGCGATCTTCCCGCTCGCGGCGAACGGTCAGGCGGATCGACACGCTGCTCGGGATCGAATGGCCTATCGCGTCGAGCGGCGCGCGGCTGTCCGGCGGGAATCGTGCTTTCAATTCAGAGGGTTATAGTGGTCGAATACCATCGAGTTGATTTTGGTATTTTCATTTGCGCAGTTGTCGCTCCGTAGTGGTCTTCGCGCCTTTTGCCGTCAAACCGCCGACTCCTGACCAGCAAAGCGTCATACAAAGTTCGGTCATATGAGACACGGAGATTTTGGGATGGTCGAGCCACCATTCGGCAAGAACATGCATGCTACGTTTCAGGAATTCGGCGACCGCTTCGATATCTGCTGAGCGCTGACCCCGCAACACGGGGCGCAGCAGCTCTGCGATCGCTGCTGAGGCTCCTTTCTGCACAGTTCTCGATGCCGCGAGGGACTGCGGCGATCCGTGCGGCACCAGCAGTAGCACACGAATCGCATCGGGATTGGCCCCCACGAAGGAGAAGAAGCTCTCGATCGCGGAGCGAAATCTAAGTTCATCATCTGCCGGCAGACGCGCCGCCTCGCGTCCCTTCACGAGCAAGGCGTCCCGTACGGTTTCCAGCGCGGCTACGAATAGCTTCTGCTTAGAAGGGAAGTGATCATAAAGCACCGGTTTTGATATCCCCGAGGCCGCGGCGATCGCGTCCATTGAGGTGCCCTCATAGCCGGATCGGGCAAATTCACCCAGAGCCGCCGAGACGATGATTGCCCGCCGTTGCGGCGCTTTGAGCCGCTTCCTTTCACTTGCCATTATGATTCCCATGCCTTAACCTACTATACAGTAGGTTATCTGAGGCGTCGCAATAATGCGTATCTTCATTGCCGGTGCGTCGGGTGCTCTCGGCCGACATCTCGTGCCGATATTGCTGCGAGGCAGCCATGAAGTGGTGGGCACAGCGCGCACGGAGCAAAAGGCCGAATCGATCCGGCGGCAGGGCGCAGCTGCAGTGATCATGGATGGATTGGATCCGCGAAGCGTCGGCAGCGCGGTCAGGGGGGCCGGGCCCGACATTATCGTCCACGAGATGACACAGTTGAGCGGCGTATCCGATCTTAGGCGGTTCGAGGCTGTATTTGCGGTGAGCAATCGCTTGAGAACCGAGGGACTCGAGCACCTCATCAAGGCCGGTAGGGAAGCTGGAGCCAGGCGCATCATTGCCCAAAGCTTCTGTGGGTGGCCCTATCGCCGCACGGGCTCCGACGTCAAATCCGAGGACGATCCCTTGGACGATGATCCGCCCCGGCAGATGCGCACGACGCTCGAGGCCATACGACATCTCGAGGACAGGCTTGCGGGCCTCTCCGCAATGGATGGCGTCGCTCTGAGATACGGCGGCCTTTACGGCCGCAATACCGGTCTGTTCGAACCCAGTTACGTCGAGCAAGTGAAGCGGCGCAAACTGCCGGTCATCGGCAGCGGTAATGGATGGTGGTCGTTCGTCCACGTCGCCGATGCCGCCGCCGCCACCGCCGGATTCGTCGAAAAGGGTGCGCCGGGCGTTTACAACGTGGTCGACGACGATCCTGCGCCGGTGCGCACGTGGCTTCCGCAATTGGCCAAGATGCTCGGCGCCAGGGCGCCGATGCGCGTCCCCGCCTGGTTGGCTCGGTTCGTCGCCGGCGAACACATCGTCAATATGATGACCGAAGTCAGAGCCGGTTCGAACCGCAAGGTGAAGTGCGAAATCGGCTGGGAACCACAGTACGGGTCCTGGCGAGACGGGTTCGCAAAGGTTATCGCCGGCCAGGATTGAGCCATGATCACCGCATTTCGAGTGAACGCGCACCCGCGCCGGGCGCAACACTCTTCAAGACCCCAGCCACGCGGCTCCGCGGACACCGCTCGAGTCGCCGTGTCTGGCGGGCACGATCGGCGTGTCGACGCCGTCCGAGAAGGCATAGGTCGACAGCAACCGCGGCACGTCTCGATAGAGCTCGGCGATATTGGACAGCCCGCCTCCGAGCACCACCATATCCGGGTCGAGCACGTTGATCACCGTGGCGAGCCCGCGTGCGAGCCGGTCGACATAGGCTGTGAGCGATGCGGTGGCGTGCGGATCGCCGCCTCGAGCGCAAGCGACGATTGTCTCGGGCGACTTCCACAGCCCGGCGCGCTCCTGGAAATCGCGGCTCATGCCCGGCCCCGATAGATAGGTTTCGAGGCAGCCGTGGCGGCCGCAGTAGCAGGCGGGCCCCGGTCGCTCACCCGGACGGGCCCAAGGAAGAGGGTTGTGGCCCCATTCCCCGGCGATCGAGTTGTGTCCGCGAACGATTCGCCCGTCCACGATCACGCCACCGCCCACGCCGGTCCCTAGAATCACTCCAAACACCACGCGACCCTGCGCGCCGGCACCGTCGATCGCCTCCGACAGCGCGAAGCAGTTGGCATCGTTCTCGATTCGAATCTCGCGTCCCAATCGCCGAGTGAGGTCGCGATCGAGCCGCGTGCCATTGAGAACGGTCGTGTTGGAGTTCTTGGTGAGTCCGGTACGAGGCGAGATGGCGCCGGGAGTTGCGATCCCAATGCTTCCCTGCCGTCCAAGAGACCTCTCGGCCTCGAGGATCAGCTGGCAAATCGTGTCGAGGATCGCCTCGTAGTCACCGGCAGGGGTCGGCTTGCGCTCGCGAAGGAGAGTCTCGCCGGCTGAATCGAGCGCGATCAGCTCCGTTTTGGTTCCACCCAGGTCGATGCCGAAACGGAGCATCCGGAGCCCGAGCGCGGATCAGGTCTCCCGCTGACGGAGTGCGGCGAGCACCGCATCACCCGCTTCGCGGGTGGAGCACGCGGGTGCACCCGGCGCGGCGATGTCCGGCGTGCGCGCACCGCTCGCGATCGCGCGGCTCACTGCCGCCTCGAGCGCGCCGGCCTCGCGCGCGAGGCCGAGCGAATGCTCGAGGAGCATCGCGACGCTCGAGATCGTGCCGTACGGATTGGCGATCCCCTTGCCCGCGATGTCCGGTGCGGAGCCATGGATCGGCTCGTACAGCCCGCGCCGCCCCTCGCCGAGCGACGCCGAAGGCAGCAGCCCGAGCGAGCCGGCCAGCATCGAGGCCTCGTCGGTGAGGATGTCGCCGAACATGTTTTCCGTCACGAGGACATCGAAGTCCTTCGGCCGGCGGATCAGATGCATCGCCGCGGCATCGACCAGCATGTGCTCGAGGGCCACGTCCGGAAATTCCGCGTGGACCAGGCGCTCGCACGCTTCGCGCCAGAGGCGCGAAGTCTCGAGGACGTTCGACTTGTCGATGGAGGCGAGCTTGCGGCGGCGCGAGCGCGCGAGACGCGCGGCGGCGCGCGTCACACGCTCGACCTCGGCAAGCGTGTACTCGCAGACATCGACCGCTCTCGCGGCGTCACGCCGCTTCTGGCCGAAGTAGATACCGCCGGTCAGCTCGCGCACGAAGATCAGATCGACGCCCGCGACCACCTCCGCCTTGAGCGTCGAGGCATCGACGAGCGCTGGGTGCACGCGCACCGGGCGCAGATTCGCGTACACCCCGAGCGCCTTGCGCAGCCTGAGCAGTCCCTGCTCCGGGCGCACCGTCGCGCCCGGCGCGGACCACTTCGGGCCACCGATCGCCCCGAGCAGCACGGCATCGGCGGTGAGACACGCATCGAGCGTGCGGGCGGGCAGCGGATCACCCGCGGCATCGATCGCCGCGCCTCCGAAGGGCAGTTCCTCGAGCTCGAGCCGGTGGCCGAACGCATCGGCAATGGCTCGCAGGCACCGCACGCCTTCGGCGACGACCTCCGGGCCGATGCCATCACCGCCGAGTACGGCGATGCGAGCCGACACGGGCGTGCCCGCGCCGCCCGCGACACGCGCATCGTGCGGATCACGCTTGTTCATGCGTGGCCTCGTAAGCCTCGATCTGCGCCACCCGCGCGAGCAGGAAGCCGAGCTCGTCCACTCCGTTCAGCAGGCAATAGCGGGCGAACGGCTCCAGTGGGAACGATGCCGAGGTGCCATCGGGGAGCGAGAGCGTCGTCGTCTCGAGATCGATCGTCACGTCCGCGCCCGGATGCTCGATGAGCCAGCGGCTCGTCACCTCGTCGACGACAATGGGCAGCAGCCCGTTCTTCAGCGCGTTATTGCGAAAGATGTCCGCGAACTCCGTGCTCACCACCGCGCGAATCCCGTGGTCGAGGAGCGCCCAGGGGGCATGCTCGCGCGAGGAGCCGCACCCGAAGTTGCGTCCGGCCACGAGTATGCCGCACCCCGCCGCCTCCGGCCGGTTGAGCGCGAATTGCTCTCGGGGCGAGCCATCCGGCGCGTAGCGCCAGTCGCTGAAGAGGTGCCGGCCGAGTCCTGCCCGCGTGGTCGTCGTGAGAAAGCGTGCCGGAATGATCTGATCGGTGTCGATGTTCGTCGCCGGCAGCACGACGGTGCGAGAGCGGACGGTTTTCAACGGTTCCACGGCGACCTCAAAGAAACTCGCGCGGATCGGTCACCCGCCCGCGCACCGCGGACGCGGCGGCCGTGAGCGGGCTCGCAAGCAGCGTGCGGCTGCCCGCCCCTTGGCGCCCCTCGAAATTGCGATTGCTTGTGCTCACGGAGTATTCCCCGCGCGCAACCGTATCGCCATTCATGCCGAGGCACATTGAGCAGCCGGACTCGCGCCAGTCGGCGCCCGCCTCGATGAAGATCCGATGCAGACCTTCCGCCTCCGCGGCCGCCTTGATCTGCTGCGAGCCCGGCACGACGAGCATGCGCACGCCGCGTGCGATCTTCCGGCCCTTCAATACTTGCGCCGCGGCGCGCAAATCGGTGAGCCGCGAGTTCGTGCAGCTGCCGACGAACACGACGTTCACCGGCCGCTCGGCGAGTGCCGCGCCCGCCTCGAGCCCCATGTACGCGAGCGCGCGGTCGAAGATCGGATCGCCGCTCCGACGGGGAACGGCGCCGGTCACCGCAACGCTCATGCCGGGGTTGGTGCCGTAGGTGATCATCGGCTCGACGCTCGTGGCGTCGAGCTCGACCTCGCGGTCGAAGCGCGCACCGGGCTCGCTCGGCAGGCTCCTCCAGTGCTCGAGTGCGCGCTCCCGCGCCTCGCCCTGCGGCGCGCGCGGCCGGCCATCGAGATAGGCGTACGTCGTCTCATCCGGCGCGATCATTCCGGCGCGGGCGCCCGCTTCGATCGACATGTTGCAGACGGTCATGCGCTCGTCCATGTCGAGCGCGCGGATCGCCTCGCCGCAGAACTCGATCACCTGGCCCGTGCCGCCCGCGACGCCGATGCGCCCGATGATCGCGAGAATCAGATCCTTCGCGGTGACTCCCGGGCCGAGGTGCCCGCTCACGCGGACTGCGAGCGTGCGGGGCCTGCGCTGCAGGAGGCACTGCGTTGCGAGCACGTGTCCCACCTCGGTCGTGCCGATGCCGAAGGCGAGGGCGCCGAAGGCGCCATGGGTGCTCGTGTGGCTGTCGCCGCACACGATCGTCCGGCCGGGCTGCGTGAGACCGAGCTCGGGGCCGATGACGTGCACGATCCCGCGCAGCGGGGAGCGCATTCCGAGCAGCTCGACACCGAATGCAGCGCTGTTCGCCTCGAGCTCGCGCACCTGACGCGCCGCCGATTCGAGCGTGATCGGAGCGCCCCCGAAAACCTGCTCCGTGCGCGTCGGCGTCGAGTGGTCGAGCGTGCCGAGCGTGCGGTCGCGGCGGCGCACAGGCAGTCCGCGGGCGCGCAGCTCCGCGAACGCCTGCGGCGTCGTCACCTCGTGGATGAGGTGCAGGTCGATGTAGAGGACCGCGGGTGTGTCGGCGGTCTCGGGCACCACCTCGTGGCGCTCCCAGACCTTCTGAAACAGCGTCTTCGGCATCGTCATGGGCACTCGTATCTCACACCGCCGCCTGCGCGGTGCGCGCGGCGGGGGATGCCGCATCCCGCGCGTCGCGCGCGCGCGCGCCTGCTCTTTGGGTGAGCTCGATGCGGTTCACGACCTCGAGAAACGCCTGTGCGCTCGCCTCGACGATGTTCGTGCTGACGCTCGATCCGCGATAGGTGCGCTCGTGGTACTCGACGTATACGACCGCCTCGCCCTGCGCGTCCTCGCCGCCCGTCACCCCGCGCAGCTCGAATTTGCGCAGCAGCACGGTCAGTCCCGCAGCAGCCTCGATCGCCTTGAACGCGGCATCGACCGGTCCGTCCCCGCGCGCGCCGCGCTCCACCGTGCGGCCGTCAGCATGGCGCAGGCGCACGAGAGCCTCCCCGGCGCTGCCGCCGGATGCTGATTCCCCGGCGCCGCCGCTCGATGTCGCGGCACTGCCGCTCTGCGCCGTCGTGCGCAGCGACTCGAGCGTCCAGGGCCCGCCGGTTCCGTGCTCGGCGCGCAGCACGAGCGCCTCGATGTCCCCGTCGAAGAGCTCTTTCTTCCGGTCGGCGAGCGCCTTGAACTCCTCGAACACCCGGTTGAACTCGCCCTCCTCGAGCTCGAAGCCCAGGTCGCGGATCCTCTGCCTCAAGGCATGTCGACCGCTGTGCTTGCCGAGCACCAGGCTGCTCGCGGGCAGACCCACATCCTGGGGGCGCATGATCTCGTAGGTGGACTGATGGCGCAGCATCCCGTGCTGATGGATGCCCGCCTCGTGCGCGAAGGCATTCTCCCCGACGACCGCCTTGTTGCGCGGGATCGTCATGCCGGTGATGTTCGCCACGAGCCGGGAGGTCGGATACAGCCGCGTCGTCTCGATGTTCGTGCGCACGTTGAAGAAGGTCTCGCGCGTCCTGAGCGCCATCACGATCTCCTCGAGCGAGCAGTTGCCGGCGCGCTCCCCGATCCCGTTGATGGTGCATTCGATCTGGCGTACCCCCGCCACGACTGCCGTGAGGCTGTTCGCCACGGCCATGCCGAGATCATCGTGGCAGTGCACCGAGAGGGTGACCCGCTCGATGCCGCGCACGTTCTTGCGCAGGTAGCGGAACAGCTCCGCGAACTCATCCGGCACGGTGTAGCCGACCGTGTCGGGAATATTGATGGTGCTCGCACCCGCCTCGATCGCCGCCTCGACCACCTGTGCGAGGAAATCGAGCTCGGTGCGCGAGGCGTCCTCGGGGGAGAACTCCACGTCCTCGGTGAGTTCCCGCGCGATGCGCACCCCCTCCACCGCGGTGCGCACGATCTCTCCCTGCGCCATGTTGAGCTTGTACTGGCGATGGATGGCGCTCGTTGCGAGGAACACGTGCAGGCGGTGCCGCGGAGCAACGGCGAGCGCCTTCGCGGCAAGCTCGATGTCGCTGCGGTTGCAGCGAGCGAGTCCGCAGATCACGGGTCCTTCGATCTCGCGCGCCACGGCGTTGACGCTCTCCCAATCCCCGCGCGAGGCGGCCGGAAATCCCGCCTCGATGACATCGACCCCGAGCTCGGTCAGCGCGCGCGCCACCCGCAGCTTCTC
>JBOHZR010000170.1:0-7073 GCA_050738595.1 Steroidobacteraceae bacterium
GCGTGCCGCCGAGCCCCAGTGCGCCGAATGCCAGCGCACCGCCGCCGAATGCATCCGCCGAGAGCGCCTTCGCCGGAGCATCACCGGGGTCGGGCGCCATCGGCGAGGGCGTCGCGCCGGGCGCCTCGGCGTCGAGCGGACCGGGCTCGAGCAGCACATGGGGCGGTCCGGCTCTCGAGCCGCTGCTCGCGCTCTCGCAGCCGCGAGCGGGCTTCTGGGTGCGCATGGGCGCGCTGTTCATCGACCTGGTGCTCGTCTCGTTCGTGCTCACCCTTCTCTATCACCATGGTGCGCGCGGAACGCTGCTGATCGTGGCGGCCTATGCTGCGATCATGTGGAAGCTGCGCGGCACCACGGTCGGAGGAATCGTCTTCGATGTGCAGGTGGTGCGGCTCGATGGGCGGCCGATCAACTGGGAGACGGCGATCGTGCGCGCCCTCGCCTGCTTCCTGTCGCTCGCCATTCTCGGGCTCGGATTCCTCTGGATCGCGATCGATCCCGAGCGTCAGGCGTGGCACGACAAGATCGCAGGGACGGTCGTCGTGCGCGTCGCGAGGCGCGTCGCGGTCGTGTAGCGCTACACGCCGGTCTCTCTCGATCGAGAGAGAGCGGGCTCGCCCGAATGCCGTCGGCAGACTCGCCCGCGCGGCCGATGACTTGGGGTCGTGCACACGCGCAATGTATGTCCGTCCATCGAACGCAGAGAACCCTTTACCGCCACCGACTTCGTTTATCCGGATCGATCGGCTCTTCGGAATGTCCCCCTCATTCCAGCTGACTCCGGAACGGCCCGCTCAGGCGACCGGCGAAGCCGGTGGCGAATTCTCGTCCACTCCGGCAAGCTTTGCGTGATTTAACAATAATCGACGCCTGCGTGAAGCTCTTCCGTTTGACGTAACCTGCGCTGCCCTGCACTATTGGGTCGAGCTCGCGCTCGCCCTTACGAGCATGAGAGCTCGACGGACTGCCGTCGAGAGAGCACGGGCGGCCAATCAAAACCAATAAAGGGGAGAGCACGATGCGCTCGCGGTTTCGTTCCGGGGTTTCCCTGCGCGGCCGTTTATCGCGTTCCCTGTCCGCCTCACTGATCGGCCTTGCAGGCCTCGCGATGCTCGAGGGCGCGCCCGCCGATGCCCAGAACAGTCGGGCCCGCGGCAGCGAGAGCGTCGCGCCTGCCGGCGATGCGGTGCCATCCTTCCTGGGCGAGTCCCGCGATCTCGGCCCCGCGGACCCTCGCTCGACGATGACGATCTCGCTGCGTCTGAAATCGTCGGCTTCGCTCGATGCCATCCTGCAGCGTCTCTACGACCCCTCCTCGCCCGAGTATCGGCAATGGTTATCGGAGGCTCAGCTCGATGCGGCGCTCGCCGCCGCACCCCGGGACGTAGCGACGATCCGGCAGTTCCTCGCGTCACATCATTTGAGTGTGCTGAGCGAGGCCCGCGGAGAGATTCTCGCACAGGGGACGGCGGCCGATGTCGAAGCGGCGTTCCGTACCCCGCTGCATCTGTTCGACGTGCATGGACAGATCGTGCGCGCCAACACGGCAGCGCCGTCGATCTCCGGGTCCGCCGGAGCGCTGGTGAGCACCGTGGGCGGCCTCACGGATCAGCGCATGAGCCCGCACTGGAGGATGGGACGCGAGCCGGACGGCACCGCCTTTGCGCCGATGGCGGTCAATGCGGTCGAGAACGGGCGCTTCTTCTCGGCACAGTGCTTCCGGCCGCCCGAGCAGGCAACCTTCAAGTCCTCCGGCGTGATCGCCACCTATTTCGGCAATCGCTACGGCCAGGATATCGATGGCTCGGGCGCGATCGAGCCCTGCGGCTATCAGCCGAGCGATGCTTGGAGCGCCTACGGTCTGGCGCCGCTCTACGCGCACGGGCTCGATGGCACGGGCGAGACGATCGCGATCGTCGAGGCGTTCGGCTCCACGACGATCGAGCGGGACGTGGCCGCGTTCTCCGCAGTCTATGGCCTGCCGCCCGCTGATCTGACGATGGTGGGCACGCCGACGGCTGCGGTCTACTCGACCGATTCCGATCAACAAGGTTGGGCGATCGAGACCACGCTCGATGTGGAATGGGCGCACGCGATCGCTCCGGGCGCGAAAGTCCTGCTGATCGTGGCGCCGGATGACAAGCAAATCCATCTGTCCCAGGCAGTGGTGAATGCGGCCACCCGCCCGGGGGTCGTCGTGATCTCGAGCAGCTACGGATTCCCCGAGTCGCGCGAGGATCATGCGGAATTCAAGGGCTTCGAGAGGGCGAACAAGATCGCGGCAGCGCTCGGCATCTCGGTCGATTATTCCACGGGCGACTCCGGCGACTTGATCGCTGCACTCGGCTACAGCGATGTGAGCTATCCCGCAAGCTCGCCGTGGGCGACCGCGATCGGCGGTGTGAGCGTCGGTGTGCGCGCCGACGGGTCGATCTCGATGCAGACCGGCTGGGGCGCGAACGTCACGCGCATCGCGGAGGCCGCGCCGGCCTCGAGCCCGCCGGCGAATGTGCCGACCGCACCGCCTCTGCACCAGGGCTTCTATGCAGGAGCCGGTGGCGGCCCGAGCGGTGTCTTCTCCAAGCCCGTCTTCCAGCGAGGGCTCCCCGGCCGCATGCGCGAGACGCCGGACATTGCCTGGATCGCCGATCCGTACACCGGTGTCGAGATCATCTATACGGCGGACGCGAGCGGTCAGCAGGATGCGACGGTCATCGGCGGCACGAGCGTCGCGTGCCCGATGTTCTCGGGGCTGTGGGCGATTGCCTCCCAGCGCGCGGTCAACAAGCTCGGTCAGGCGGCCTGGACGCTCTATCGACTGAGCTCGCGGGCGATCACCGACGTGCTGCCCGTCTTCTCGCCGACGAATCCGTCCGGCGTGATTCAAACATCCTCGCGCAGAGGCATGATGATCGAGACGCCACAGGCGCTCGCCGCGCCGCTCGACGGCAATCATCAGTTCTTCAGCGCGCTCTTCAACAGCCCGATCTCGACCCGCTGGTTCGTGCTCACGTTCGGGACGGATTCCTCGCTCACGATCAGGCCGGGCTGGGATGAGGTGACCGGGCTCGGCACGCCGAACGGGGCGAATTTCGTCGAAGAGGCCGCTGGTCGCTGATTGCCTTCACGCGCCTCGCCCGCCGGGAAACCCTGCTTTGAGGTCCGGGTTCGCTGGGTACCCTCGCCGGCAGCGTGCGCACGTCTCATACCACTCGCTTATATGCTTAGAGAAATCAGCCTTTTCTCGGCTGGGACGCGGGATGCTAACGTGACGGCCGCGTGAGTCCGGTCGTTCGTCAAGGAGTTGCGCACGTGAGCGGCAACGTGCGTGCGTCACCATCGCCCGCTCAGAGCCCGCAACCCGTGGACCCCTGGGCGACAGGGCCCGTTGCGCCCGCTCTGGCTGCGGAGCTGCGCGCGCTCGTCGCGCGGCTCGACCGCGAGCAGCGGCTGTGGCTCAGCGGCTTTCTCGCCGGCCTCGAATCGCAGGCGATCCCCGCCGCGAGCGCCCCTGGCCCGACCACCGTGGCGCCGGTGAGCGCCCCCGAGGCGGCCCGCCCCGCGGTAACCGTGCTCTTCGGCTCCCAGACGGGCAACTCCGAGCGCCTGGCGAAGCAGATCGCCGACCGGCTCACCGAACGCGGCATACGCTTTGCGCTCATCGATATGCTGCAATGCAATAAATCACATCTGCTGGACGCCCAGACGCTGCTGCTCGTCGTAAGCACCCACGGCGACGGGGATCCCCCCGAGCGTGCGGTGCCGCTCGCCGAGCTGCTCGCGAGCCGCAAGGCGCCGCGCCTCGAGCACGTGCGCTACTCAGTGCTCGCGCTCGGAGACTCGAGCTACGAGAAATACTGCGAGGCGGGCCGGCAGTTCGATGCCCGGCTCGAGGTCCTCGGCGCACAGCGCCTGCACGCGCGCGAGGAATGCGATGTCGACTTCGAGACGCCCGCCGCACGCTGGATCGCTGCGGTGGTCGGCAAGCTCGAGCAGTCGCTCGGGTCCGCGCAGACGCGGCCGCACGTCGAGCCGCTCGCGGCCGACCGGCGCACGGCGTCCGTCTCGAATGCGTACACACGCAAGCAGCCCTTCTCGGCGGCGGTGCTCGCGAATCAGCGCCTGACGGCCGCTGGCTCGACGAAGGATGTGCGCCACGTCGAGCTCGCGCTCGAAGGCTCGAACATTCACTACGAGCCCGGCGATTCGATCGGCATCGTGCCGCGCAACTGTGAGCAGGACGTGGATGCCCTGCTCGAGCAGCTCCCGTTCCCCGCCGACAGCGCGATTCCAGGAGATTCGCAGGCGAGCGTCCCGCTGCGCCAGGCCCTCATGGAGCGGTTCGAGATCGGCCCGGTCACGCGGCCGTTTCTCAAGCGTTACGCCGAGGCGATCCGCTCGTCCGAGCTTGCGGCCGTCGGCGCGGCGAGCGACGAGGAGAACGCGCGGTTCATGCGCGGTCGGCACGTGGTGGACGTGGTGAGGGCGCATGCCCCGAACGGGCTCGATGCCGCGGGCTTCGCGCGCTTGCTTCCGCCGCTTGCGCCGCGCCTGTACTCCATTGCCTCGAGCCAGCGCGCCGCTGCGGACGAGGTGCACCTCACGGTGAGCATCGTTCAGTACGCGTCCTTCGGACGCGCGCGCCGGGGTGTCGTCTCCGGGACGGTCGCCGATCTCGCCTCCGAGGATGCGGCGCTGCCGATCTATCTGCATCGCAACCCGGCGTTCCGGCTGCCGGCCGACCCCCAGACGCCGATCGTCATGATCGGCCCGGGCACCGGCGTCGCGCCGTTCCGCGCCTTTCTCGCCGAACGGGCGGAGATCGGCGCGGGCGGGCGGAACTGGCTGTTCTTCGGCGACCGCTCCTTCGAGCATGATTTCCTCTACCAGTCCGAGTGGCTCGAGCTGCGCAAGCGGGGGCTGCTCACACGCATGGATGTCGCCTTCTCGCGCGATCAGAGCGCCAAGGTGTACGTGCAGCACCGCATGCAGGAGCAAGGGGCGCAGCTGTGGCGCTGGATCGAGGAAGGAGCCTACGTTTACGTCTGCGGCGATGCCGAGCACATGGCTCCGGACGTGCACGCCGCGCTGCTGAAGGTCGCCGCGGAGCACGGCGGGCTCGCTGAGGAAGCCGCGGCGCAGTTCCTCCTCGAGCTGCAGCAGCAACGCCGCTACCAGCGCGACGTATACTAAAGAGGCCCCAGACTCGAGCCACGAACTGCCGGCCATCGCCATGCCTCTCAATCCACTCGACCGCAGCAACGACCTGTCCCGTCCGCTCGAGGAGCTCAATCCGAACGAGCGTCTCAAGCGCCGCAGCCGCTTCCTGCGCGGCACGATCATCGAGGGCCTCGCCGATCCCTTGACCGGCGCGATCAGCGATTCGGACACGCAGCTCACGAAATTCTTCGGCATCTATCAGCAGGACTACCGCGACCTGCGCGACGAGCGCCGCCGCGCGAAGCTCGAGCCGCGCTATCAGTTCATGGTGCGCTTGCGCCTGCCGGGCGGAGTGTTGAAGCCCGAGCAGTGGCTCGCGCTCGATGCGCTCGCGCGGGAGAACGCGGACGGCACGCTGCGCCTCACCTCGCGCCAGACTTTCCAGTTCCACGGCGTGCGCAAGCGCCGCCTGAGGCGGCACGTGCGCGGCATCATCGAGGCGGGCCTCGATACGCTCGCCGCCTGCGGCGATGACAATCGCAATGTCATCGCGACCGCGAATCCCCTGTACTCGCCGATTCACGCGGAGGTGAGCGCGCTCGCGCGCCGCATCTCAGAGCACCTCGCGCCGCGCACCGGCGCGTACCGGGAGATCTTCCTCGATGCGCCGCCGGTCGTGGGCGACCCGGAGGAAGAGCCGCTCTACGGCCGCACCTACCTGCCGCGAAAATTCAAGATCGCCCTCACCATTCCTCCGCAGAACGACGTGGACGTCTACGCGCACGATCTCGGATTCATCGCGATCCTCGAGAGCGGACGGATCGTGGGCTACGACGTGCTCGTCGGCGGCGGCATGGGCATGACGCACAAGATTCCGGCGACGTTCCCGCGTCTGGCGAATGTGGTCGGATTCTGCCTCCCTCAGGACGTGATCGCGGTGGCCGAGCACACGATGTGCATTCAGCGCGATTACGGCGACCGCAAAGACCGCTCGCACGCTCGCTTCAAATACACGATCGAGGACCGCGGCACGGATTGGTTCCGAGGCGAGCTCGCGCAGCGCCTCGGATCTGCGCTCGAGCCGGCGCGTCCCTTTCACCTCGAAAGCTCTGGCGACCCGATGGGCTGGGCGCAGGGGGCGGACGGGCGCTGGCACTACACACTGTTCGTCGAGAACGGTCGCGTCACCGACCTCGGCGCGCGGCGGCTCATGACGGGGCTCAGGGCGATCGCCGCGCAGCACCGCGGCCTGTTCTGCATCACCACGAACCAGAACCTCATCATCGCCGGCATCGGCGCCGAGGAACGGCCTCGGATCGAGGCGCTGCTGCGCGAACATGGCATCGAGAACGACGCGCGCTCAACGGCTCTGCGCCAGGCGTCCATCGCCTGTGTCGCGTTGCCGACGTGCGGGCTCGCGATGGCCGAGGCCGAGCGCTATCTGCCTCAATTCCTCGACAAACTGGATGGGATCGTGCGCGCGGCCGGGCTCGAGCGCGAGGCGATCTCCATCCGCATGAGCGGCTGCCCGAATGGCTGCCCCCGTCCGTACCTGGCGCAGATCGCGCTCGTCGGCAAGGCGGTCGGCAAGTACAACCTCTATCTCGGGGCGAGCGCGAACGGCGACCGCATGAACGCGCTCTATCGGGAGAACATCGGCGAGGCGCAGATTCTCGAAGCGCTTGGGGCGATCCTCGAACGCTATGCCGCGGAGCGGCAGCCAGGCGAGCGCTTCGGGGATTTCGTCGTTCGGGCAAACATCGTTCCGGCGATGCGCCACGGTCACGACTTCCAGCGCGAGCTCGCGCAGGCGAGCTAGGGGCCTGTCGGCTCCACGGGAGGCGAATGAGCGACGGCCGGGCAGGCGGCTCGAGTTCGGCGGCGACGACGCGCGGGCCGGCGCCGGCCGCCGC
>JBOHZR010000171.1:0-1885 GCA_050738595.1 Steroidobacteraceae bacterium
GTCGTGGACTCCCGCGTCGTACGCGTCGACGTCGCCCGGGGCAGCATCCCGTACTCGGCCGTCACCCAGCCCTTGCCCTTGCCGCGCAGGAACGGGGGCACGGCATCCTCGATACTCGCGGTGCAGAGTACCTGGGTGTCGCCGAATGCGACGAGCACGGCGCCCTCGGCATGTTTCGCGAAACCGCTGGTGAATCGCACCGCGCGCAGCTCGCCGGCTGCACGCCCGCTCGGCCGTGCCATCAGTGCCCCTGCCAGCGCAGGGCCGCGGCGGAGGTATTGTCGCTTGCCGGGCCGTTGTTCGCGATCGCGCACTGGCAGACCGCGGCGAGCACGTCGCGCAGCGGCGCCCCCGGCGAAGCGGCGACCCCCGCGATCTCCTCGTCGCGCGTGCCGCCCCACAGCCCGTCGGTGCAGAGGAGCAGCACGTCATCCGGCTCGAGCATGCGCCGGCGCCCGAGCGTCATGTCTGGAAGAATGGGGTCTCCTCCGAGGCAGCACTCGACGAAGTTGCGCATCGGATGCGTCTGGGCCTGCTCGGCCGTGATGAGTCCCTCGCGCAGCAGCAGCTCGACATGACTGTGATCGCGCGTGCGCGCGAGCACCGCGCCGCTGCGCAGGTGATAGATACGGCTATCGCCGACGTGCGCCCACCACGCGGCGCCGTCCTGCACGAGACAGATGGCGCACGTTGCGCGCGGGCGCTGCTCGAGCGGCAGGTGCATTCCGATCTTGACGACCTCCTCGTGAGCGCGGCCGAGTGTCAGGTGCAGGAATCCGATGGGATCGAAGAGCGGTTGCGGCGTGTGCCAGAAGGTCTCGAGCAGCACCTGCCGTGTGACCTCCGCCGCGCGCGAGCCTTCAGCGTGGCCGCCCATCCCATCGACCACGACCAGCAGCGCCGCGTGCTCGGCCACGGCGATCGCGACGCGATCCTGATTATCTTCGCGGTTGCCCAGCAGACTCAGATCAGCGTATTCGACACGCAAATCGCAGCTCTCACTCGTTCGTCCCGTTGCGCGGCTTTATAGCATTCCGCATCAGCGCGCGTTAAGCGTTCCGGTACGTTCACCGATCGTTGCCGTACCTTTCGCGCCCCCTCCCGTGCCCTTCCCGTACCCCGCCGCGAGCAACCCTGTTAGGCTCGCGGGGCGCTGGAGATATGTCCAACATGATCACTAGCATGACCGGCTTCGCACGGCGTGAGGCAACCGGCCCCTGGGGCAAGCTCGTTTGCGAGCTGCGCAGCGTCAACCATCGTTTTCTCGATACCGGCTTTCGGCTTGCGGATGATTTAAGGGCGCTCGAGCCGGAGCTGCGCCAGCTCTTCATGCGACAGCTCAGGCGCGGCAAGGTCGATTGCACAGTCACGTATCGCGCGGCACAGGGAGCCGAGCGAGCGCTCGACATCGATCACGAGGCCCTCGCTCAGCTGCTCGGGCGCCTGCGCGAGGTCGCGGCCGCGCTCGCGGACGCGGCCCAGGCTGCGCCAACCGACCGGACAGCCGTTAGGGCAGGTGGCGAGGCAGGGGGCGCGACGGGCGGTGCGGTAAGCGGCGCGCCTCGGGCATCGGCCCCGCAGTTCCCAGCCAGCCCGCTCGAGGTATTGCGCTGGCCCGGCATCATCCGCGACGCGGAGGCAGGCACTGCCGAGCTCATCACCGCGGCGCGCGAGCTCGTGACTGCCGCGGTGGCGGACCTCGCCGGCACCCGCGCACGCGAGGGTGAGCGGCTGCGTGAGCTCATCGAGCAGCGCTGCGAGGCGCTGGCGGGGCTCGTCGAAGGCGTCCGAGCGCGGCTGCCGGAGGTGGAGACACGCATCCGCGCGCGGCTCGATGAGCGCCTCGCGGAGCTGCAGGCCAATGTCGATCGCGAGCGCCTGGAGC
>JBOHZR010000172.1:0-13800 GCA_050738595.1 Steroidobacteraceae bacterium
GCGCAAGGTGCATCAGTTCAACACGTTCAGCATCGCGAACCCGCTGCAGCATGCAATCGCGGCGTACCTCGCTGAGAAGCCCGGGATCGGCACGGATCTCGCGGGATTCTTTCAGGCCAAACGCGACCTCATGCGAAAGGCGCTCGCCGGGACCGCCTTCGCGCTCCCGCCTGCGCAGGGAACGTTCTTCCAGCTGCTCGAGTTCGGCGACATCGCGCCGGCGGGCGACATGGCCTTCGCGGAGCGGCTCCTCACCGAGGCGGGTGTCGCGACGATTCCTCTGTCGCCTTTCTACGAACGGCCTCCGGCGCTCACCGTCGTGAGACTGTGCATCGCCAAGCGCGATGTGACACTCACGGAAGGCGCGGCGCGCCTCACCCGGTTCGCAGAGCGGCTCGCGGGCAATCCGAGGTCGCGATGAAAAAGGAAACGCGCGTCAATCATCCCCCCCACGTCGATCTGCCGCCGGAGAATCGGGCGGTCGTCGCGCCGATCTACCAGACGGTGAAGTTCGAGTTCGGGGATCTCGAGCAAACGCTCGAGTACTTGAATGGAGCGCGCCGCGGCTTCTTCTACACGCGAACATCGAATCCGACCACGCGACAGCTCGAGCTCACGCTCGCGCAGCTGCAGGGTCGCGAGGAGTGCCTGACGACGGCCTCGGGCATCGGCGCCATCGCGCAGACGCTGCTCGCACTCACCAAGCAGGGCGATCACGTCCTGTGCTTCATCGAGAGCTACAGTCCGACACGGTACCTCGTGCGAAGTCTCCTCGCGCGGTTCGGCGTCGCGCATACCATGCTCTCGATCGAGGACGTCGCCGGTATGGAGCGCGCGCTGGCGAGCCGCCCGATGCGGCTCCTGATCTTCGAGAGCCCCACGAATCCCGTCACCAAAATCGCCGATATCGGGGCACTCACGAAGCTCGCCCGGGCCCATGGCGCGCTCACCGTGCTCGACAACACGTTCGCAGGGCCCCATCAGCACGGGGAATACGACATCGACGTGTTCGTGCACAGCCTGACGAAGTTCGCCTCGGGCGCCGGCGATGTGATGGGCGGGGCGGTGATCGCGCGCAGCGAGCTCATCCGCAGCCTGCGCGCCGATTTCGCTGCGCTCGGTGGCGCGCTCGATCCGCATGCGGCGTTTCTCATACAGCGCGGACTGAAGACCTACTTCGTGCGCTACCGCGCACAATGCGCGACCGCGCAGCGGATCGCCGAGCTGCTCGCGGCGCACTCTGCCGTGGAGCGTGTGCACTATCCGGGCTTGCCGAGCCATCCGCAGTACGCGCTCGCGCGTGCTCAGATGAAGGATGCGGGCTCGATCGTGAGCTTCGATCTGCGCGGCGGCGCGCAGGCGGCGGGCAGGTTCGTCGATGCGCTCGAGCTCTTCGCGCTCACACCGAGCCTCGGATCAACCGAATCGCTCGTGGTCGCCCCGCAGATGATGACACTGCGAGACCTCTCACCGGAGCAACGCCGGCACTCGGGAATCGCGCCCGGAACGGTGCGCCTCGCGATCGGGCTGGAGGACGGCGAGGATCTCGCGGCAGATGTAGCGCGCGCGCTCGAGGCCGCCGCGAGGATGTGACCTGGACCGCGAGGTCTGGCCGCAAGGGCGGGGCGCGAGGGCTAGGCCGCAAGGGCGCGGCGCGGGGGCGGGTGGCAGGCGCCGCGGTCAGCGGCGGAACAGCCACGCGAGCAGCGACAGCACCGCGCTCACGATGAGCATGGTCGTGATGGGGAAGAAGAACTTGAAGCCAGGACGATCGATGACGATGTCGCCCGGCAGGGGCAACAGCGACATTCGCCGCAGCCACGGCCAGGTGAGGCCCGCGACGATGAAGATCGTGCCGAGAACGATGAGAAACCGGCTCATTTCGACAGTATAAATGTGCGGAGGAAGCCTCGTGAAAACCTTGATGATCGGTTTCGTCCTGCTTAGTCTTGCGGCGGTGGCGCAGGCACAAGTCCCACCCGTCGCGAGTCACGATCAGATCGCCATGCTCAAGAGCGGCGATCCGGCGCTCGCGCGGAACAAGCGGCTGGTGTTCGATTTCTGGCGGATCGTTTTCGAGGGTGGCCACATGGACCGCGCGCCGGAGTTCATGACCGAGAGCTACATTCAACACAACCCGAACGTGCAGTCGGGGCGCGCCGCCTTCATCGCGACGATCGGCAAGGTCCGCAAGCCCAAGCCGATCGCGCCTCTGATCAAGGTGCCCGTGGTGGCGATCACCGCCGACCGCGACATCGTCACCGTCGCGACCGTGCGCAAGGTGCGGGACAGCCGCCGTCCCCAGCACATCTATTACATGACCTGGTTCGACATGTTCCGCATCGAGAACGGCAAGATCGCGGAGCACTGGGACTCCTCCCCGCTGTGGGGGAAGGGCGGGCGGCCGCTGGGGGCGGAATTCTTGCCGTGATCGAGGCGCCGGCGGGGAGCCAGCCGGCAGGGACCGCGCCGGCCGGATCGGGCCCGTTCGCGGCGCTGTTCACGCCGCTCGCGATCAAGCGCCTGACGCTGCGCAACCGGTTCGTCATGCCGGGCATGCAGCGTGGGTTCATGAGCGATGGTGCGCCGACGCCGCGGATGATCGAGTACATGCGCCGCTGCGCGGCTGGCGGCGCGGGTCTCATCATCAGTGAATCGACCTCGCCCGATCACCCCTCCGCGTACTGGCAGCCGGTGATGGGACGCCTCGAGCCCGCGACGCTGGGCCCCTGGAAGCGCGTCGTGGAGGCGGTGCACGCCGGCGACGCCGGCTTTCTGCTGCAGCTCTGGCACCCGGGCGCGATGCGCAAGGTGGCGCCGGGCCACCCGCTCGCCGCCTATCCCGCATTGAGCCCGTCGGGGCTCATCCAGCTCGCGCGCCCGAACGGCCGCGCCATGACGCGCGAGGACCTCGAGGGGCTGAAGGCTGCATACGTGCGAGCGGCCGAGCAGGCGCAGGGACTCGGCGCGGACGGAGTGGAAGTGCATTCGGCGCATGGCTACCTGCTCGATCAGTTCCTGTGGGCCGAGACGAATCGGCGCGAGGACGAATACGGCGGCGCGACGCTCGCCGAACGCGCTCGCTACGGCGCAGAGATCGTCGCGGCGATTCGCCGGGCCGTCGGGACTGAATTCGTCATTTCTTATCGCTTCTCGCAGTTCAAGGAGGTGGATTACGACGCCGCCGTGGCCCCCGGCCCCCGAGAGCTGGGCGCGATGCTGGCCCTGCTGCGCGCGGCGGGCGTGGACCTGTTCAACGTCTCCTCCCGCCGCTTTTTCAAGCCCGAATGGCCCGACAGCACGCATCCGGACTTCACGATCGCGGAGTGGACCCGCGCCTTGACGGATGCGCCCGTCATGACCTGCGGCAGCGTCGGCCTCAACGTCGAGATGTTCGCAAACCTCTTCGATGGCGAGGAACCCTCGGAGCTCTGTGTCGAGCGCGACCTCGCATACCTCGCGGAGCGCGTACGCCGGGGCACGATCGACCTCGTCGGCATCGGGCGCATGCACATCGCGAACAATGATTTCGTGGACAAGGTGCGGACCGGGCGTGTTCAGGAACTCGCGCTCTTCAACAAAGCCGTTCACCTCGTCGAGGCCATGGAGGCGCTCGAGCCGGGCGGATTCGTCGAGGAATCCCGCAAAGGATCCCCGCAGGGATTCCCCTGACGACGTCACTCTCGGGCCGCGTTCCCTTGTGCGCCTCTAAGTTATAGGCATATCATGCCTCTAACTACAGAGGTCGACATGCCACGCCAACCCAACCCTAATTTCATGGCCGGGGTGCCGGAGCTGATGATTCTGCGCCTTCTGCAGGATCGCGAAATGTACGGTTATCAGATCGTGCAGGCGGTCCGGGCCGAGACCGCCGACGTCGTCAGCCTTGGCGAGGGGATCGTCTATACGGTGCTGCACGCGCTCGAGCGCGACGGTGCGCTCAAAGCGCGCCGCAAAACGGTCGATGGCCGTAGCCGCATCTATTACGCCGTGACCGCGAGCGGTCTTAAGCGCTACCGCGACTTGGCCGATACCTGGACCACGCTGGCCGGAGCGATTCGATCCGTGATGAAGGGCAGCCGCCATGTCCCTGCCGTTTGAGGCGGTAGGCGAACAGCTCCTACGCGCTGGCGTGACGTCCCGCTATGCCAGCCGCTATGTCACGGAACTGCGGGAGCATCTGACCGATCTGATCGAGCAGGAGCGCGCTTCGGGCCTCAACCTCGAGCAAGCAACCGAGCACGCAGCGGCTCTCATCGGAACAGACGCGGATCTCGCGCGAGCGACGATCGAGACAGGAGCCCCGCGCTCGCTGGCGGCGCGCGCACCCTGGGCGGCGTTCGTGATCCTGCCGGTCGCGTTATGGATGGTGGTGCTCTCGGCGGACATCGCTTCGATGGCGCATCTACTGTGGCCGGTGCGCGGACTCACGCCGTCTGACATGCCGGAGAGCTATCGCGTATTGATCGGACTCGCGAGTTTCATGGTCAGGTATGCGATCGGATTGCTCCTCGCGGCCGGCTGCATCGCGGTCGCCGTGCGCCAGCGCCTCGTCTGCGGCTGGTTCTGGGCCGGCCTGAGCTTGATCGCGCTGCTCACTGGAATTCTCGGCTTTTACGTGCACGTCATCCCGCCTGAGGGCGGCCACCAGGGCGCAACGGTCTACTCGATTGCAGCCGTGGTCTATCTGCACGGACGAGTGAATCTCGGTGCGACGCTCGGCGCAGCGGCGTTGCATGCTGCGGTCCTGTTCACGATGGCAGCGGCCGCTTATCAGGCCTTGCGGGCGCGCCTCATGCCGCTTCAGGGGTAATGGCTGGCATCGCTCAGGTACCCGCCTGCCATGCGAGCCGTGCATGCACATCCTGTTCGGTGAGTCTTCGCCCGGTCTGCTCGTCCGGCTCGATCGAAAGCATCTGCAGCGGCTCGATCAGAATCGGTTCGTACATCCCCGGATCGGACTCGCTGTAGGGGCTGCCGTCCGGCGGGCTGCGCGGCGGGAACACCTTGACCGTTCCTGTGAGCACGATGACGCTCAATCGATTCTGACCGGTGAGGCTCACGTCGAACGTCGCCGACGTGGTCTCGAAGTCTCGACCCGCCGCCCGGACGTCGAACGGGCGGTAACGATCGCTCTTGATCGTGAACAGCGCTTCGCCTTGTACGATGAACGCGCTGCGGAAGTGCTCCCCGTAGATGACGCTGATTCTCGTTCCGCGATTCAATGCAACGCGAGTGCCGTCCGTCAGGGCCAGCCGCTTGGTCTCTTTGAGCGTCGTGGTATACCAGGGGTTGAAAGGACCACCCAGCAGGCCGAAATGATGCAGCACGCCGAGCTCGACCGGAAGCAACGTGATGCACACAGCGATGGCGGCCGCGGCGGCCATGATGGCCGGATGGGTTCCGCGCCGCGGCTCGAGGATGGCGGGATCGATCGGAAAGAGCTCCGAGAGGATCGCCAGCGCCTCGGGACCGTGCCATTCGACGGCGGCCTTCGCGATCAGGGTGCGATGCGAGCGCCGCCTGAGCCAGGCGAGCAGCTCCGGCCCCTCGCCCTGGCGAAGCCCGCGTTTCAATCGAGCCAACCAGGCGAGCGCCTCCTCGCGCGCGCGCGGTCGAGTGCGGAATGGAATTCTCATAGGCGACGCGATCAGTCCTCTCGATCAGCGGGGCAGCCCGGCTGCCGCCGGCCGCTCGGCTGGTAGAGCGCCTCGTGGGATCAGCATTGCAGAACGCGGCGCCGCCGTGAGGGTGACCTCGAAGCAGCCTCGTCCCGCCGCGAAGCGGGCATCGCCCCCATGGCTGCGCGCGACGTGGCGAACGATCGCGAGTCCGAGTCCCGAGCCTGGGCTCGCCTGGTCGAGCTTGCAGAAGCGGTCGAACACGGCCTCTTCGTGGCCGGCGGGAACTCCGCCGCCCTCGTCGGAGACCTCGAGCGTATGCGCAATCTGCGAGCTCCGGAGCCGGACGGTTATCGTACCCTCGCCATGAAGCAGAGCGTTGTCGAGGAGATTCCGCACCATATCGCGCAGATCCTGCGCGCGGCCGTGCAACGGGGCCGAGTCGGGAACGTCGATTTCGAGCTGCCGGCCCGTCGATTCCATCAAGGGCACGAGACTCGCAGCCACTTCGCGCACCGCCCGGGAGAGATTCACGAGCGGCTGCGCGGTGGGTGGGGTTCGGAGCGACATGGCTTCCTTGCGCGCGAGATCGAGGAGCTGATCGACGAGCCTGCGCATCTCCCCGAGCTCTCGCTCGATCGCAGTCCAGTCGGTCGTGCCAGTGAGGCGCGCGCGCTCGAGCCGCAGCGTGAGAACTGTGAGCGGCGTGCGCAGCTCGTGGGCTGCATCGGCCGTGAAGCGGCGCTCGGCGGCGTACGCCTGCGACAGGCGATCGAGAGCGCCGTTGACCGCGAGAACGAGCGGCAGGATCTCGCGCGGCAGTCCCTCGAGGGAGATGCGCGCGTCGGGGCGTCCCGGCCCGACGAGGGCGGCCTCGCGCGAGGCGCGGTCGATCGGCCGCAGGCTCCAGCCGCTCACGATCCAGATGAGACCGAGTGCCAGGAGCGCGACCGGAGCGAGGACCGACAGGTGCTCACCGCTTTCCTCGAAGAGACTGTCGATCAGATCGTCGCGGCTCAGATCGCCACGTGAGACGACCAGAATGTATCCGCCGCGCGCGCGCGTAGCGAGAATGGCGCGCTCCTCGCGGCCTGCACCGACGAGCGCGATGCGATCGGTTCCGCGGCGGCTCTCGACCTCGAGGGGTGGATGCGGCTGCGGTGCTCGCAGATTCGGCGACCAGGCAATCGGCCGCTGCGAGGAGGCATCGTAAATGGTGTAATCGAATGTCCGTGACGGATCGTCATACACGGCCCGCCATTGCGCCGCAAGATCGAGCTGGAGCCGCCCGTGCACCCCCGGACGCATCGCGCCGGCGAGCACTCGAGCCTGCGCCTGCAGCGTTCGCTCGCGCAGGTCCCGCACGATGTTGTGGAACTCGAATCGGTACGAGGCGAGCGATGCCGCGAGGCCGAAGGCGAACACTGCGAGCATCGCTCCGAGCAACCGTCCGCGGAGGCTGTGCGGGCGCATCATCGTGTTCCGATGCTCTCGCTTGCCGCGGCCTCATCGCCGGGCCGGGCCGTGCCCTCGATGAGCCGGTATCCGATTCCCCATTGAGTCTCGATGCGCAGCGCCGCCCGCGCGGCCGCGAGCTTGCGCCGCAGCCGCGACATCGCCGCTTCGAGCGCGTTCGCGCTGCCCGCATCCTCGAGCGCATAGAGCCGGTCCTCGAGGATGTCCTTCGCGATCACCTGGCCGGGCGCTCGCAGCAACTCCTCGAGCAGCGTCGCCTCCCGTCGCGTGAGCGGAAGCGGCGATCCGCTCACCGTGGCCTCTCGGGAAAGCGAATCGAAACAGACCCCGCCGCGGGTGTACACGGCATCGCGACGGCGGCCGGGCCGCCGCAGGACGGCTCGCAGCCGTGCTTCGAGCTCGAGCAGGTGAAAGGGCTTGACGATGTAGTCGTCGGCTCCGGCATTGAGCCCGAGCAGGCGGTGGTCTACGCTGTCGCGCGCCGTGAGGATGAGTGCGGGAAGCTCGGGAGCCGAGCGCCTCAGGGATGCGAGCACATCGAGGCCGTCCATGTCCGGGAGTCCCAGATCGAGCACCACTGCATCAAAGCGAGCGATCGCCGCGGCGGCGAGCGCCTCATCCGCACGTCCGAACGCGTCCACGGCAAACCCGCGTTCCCGTAGATGATCCGCGATCATTTCGCGCATCGCGCGATGGTCCTCGACGAGCAGCAGCCGCATGTCCGATAGGGTACGCCCAATTCCCGGCAGCAGGCTGGCCCCCGTCAGGACTTCGTCAGCATTGGCTGTGATCGTACGCTGCGGAGCTCACGAACTGATGCACGGCCGAGCGAACCTGAGAAGAGCCGCGGCACGCCGAGTGCCGTGCGCCGTGCTGCTCGCCCTCGCGCAGCTCGGGGCGGGCTGTGCCACGTACCACCCGTTGCCGCTGCCCAGTGCAGCGCACCTCGCCACGCGGCTCGATCAGCTCGATCTCACGATCCCGGCTGTTCGCGGCGGCGCCCCGGCCGGCCGCGTCGATGTGTCCCGGCCGCTCGAAGTCAATGAGATCGGCCTGCTGGCGATCCTCAACGATCCGGAGCTGCGCGCGCAGCGAGGCGAGCGGAGCATCGCCCAGGCCACTCAGCGGCAAACCTCGCTGTTGCCCAATCCGTCCGTGTCGATCAATTGGGAGGCGCTGATGGGCGGGCCGGGCACCCAGCCGAACTGGTCCGTCTCCCTGACCCAGGACATCACCTCACTCATCACCTATCATCGGCGCGTCCGTGCGGCACGCGCGCAGACCGCACAGGTCGAAGCCAACCAGCTGTGGGCACAGTGGCAGGTGGCGCAGAACGCGCGCGTGCTCGCGATGGACGCCTACTGGGGCGATCGGGCGATCACGCTCAGCAGCCGCGAGCAGCGTCTCATCGAGAGCGAAGCCTCGGCGGTGCGTCGGGAACTTGCTGCGGGAAATGTCGACTACGCGGCTCTTGCGCCGCTGCTCGCCACGCAGGCGACGCTCGATCAGTCGCTGATCGCGCTGCAGGTTGCGCGCGAGAACACGTGGAAGGAGCTCGATGCGCTGCTCGGGCTCGCTCCGGGCGTGCGCTGCGCGATCGCGCCGCCGCCCGCTGCCTCCCCGCGAGCGGACGTGGAATCGCTGATCGAGAGTCTGCCTCGGCGGCGCCCCGATCTCGTGGCGCTGCAGCTCGGCTACCACTCCGCCGATGAGAGCCTGCGCGCGGCCATTCTCGGACAGTTTCCGACCCTCGCGCTCGGACCGATCTGGGAGCAGGACACGACCAACATTCGCTCGATGGGTCCGACCGGGACGTTCGATATCCCGCTCTTCAACCGCAATCAGGCGCAGGTCGCTGAGGCGCGCGCCACGCGCCTGATGCTGCGCGATCAGTACCAGTCACGATTGGATTCCGCAGTCGCAGAGGTGCGCGCTCTGCAGGCGCTCATCGCGCGCACGCGCGGCGACATCGCCCGCTCGCACGCCGCCGCTCAATCCTCCGAGCAACGCGCGCGCGCCGCGCGCGACGCCTACCGCCAAGGGGATCTGGATCAGCGCAGCCTGACCGATTTCGAGAGCGCGGCGCTCGAGCGCGACCTCGAGACGGTCGCTCTTCAGCGAACCCTCGGCGACGCGCAGGTCTCTCTGACGGTCCTGCTCGGAATCGGTCTTCCGCAGACGACGCTCATCTTCCCCGCAGCCCAGGGCAGAAGGACGCCATGACCCGCAGTTCGATTGCTTGTGCAGCCTGTCTCGCGCTGATTGTCGCCGCGGCGCTGCCCCTCGCCTCGGCCGATGATGAGGACACAGGCTCGAGCGCGAGCACGAATGCGAGCGTGCTGGTCACGCTTGCGCCGCTCACCGAAGGAACTCTGCCGCACGTGATCGTCGGTTACGGCACGATCGAGGCTGCGAGATCGGGGCGCAGGGCGATCGTGGCCCCGACTTCATCCATCGTACAAGCCGTCTACGTGCGCCTCGGCGAGCAAGTGGCCGCGGGCGCTCCGCTCATCCAGCTGGCGCCGAGCGCGGCGACCGCCGCTGCGTATTCGCAGGCAAAGTCCGCAGTCGCGGTCGCGGATCGGCTCGTTGCGAGCACCCGGAGCCTGGTGGCCCACCAGCTCGCGACGCGACAACAACTCGCCGATGCAGAAAAGTCCGCATCCGATGCGCGCGCACAATTGCAGGCGCTCGAGGCGGTCGGGGCGGGAGCACCCCGCATCGCGCGTGCCCCGTTTCGCGCGATCGTCACGGGCCTTGCAGCTTCCCCTGGAGCGATCGTGACCGAGGGTGCGACGCTCGCCGAGCTCGCAGATGCCGAGAAGCTCGTGCTCAATGTCGGTGTGGTGCCCAGTCAGGCAGGCCGCATCGCTGCAAATGATCGCGCGGCTGTGACCCTGATCGGTACCGACGAGTCAGTGCCGGGAACGGTGATGATGCGCGGCGATGTCGCGGAGCCGGACACCGGCCTCGTACCCGTGGAGATCTCCCTGGCGCCCGGGAGATTCCTGCCCGGAGAGATGGCTCAGGCCGCCATCACCGCAGGGGAGTCGCACGGCTACGTGGTGCCGCACCAGGCCGTCCTGGTCGACGACAGCGGCGCCACGTACGTCATCCAGGCGATCGGTGAGAAAGCGAAGAAGGTTCCGGTAACGGTCATCGGCTCGCAGAGCGACCGGGACGTCATTGCGGGCGCGCTGGATAAGCGCGCGCCGCTCGTGCTCACCGGCAATCACCAGCTCGACGACGGCATGAAGATACGCGTGGCCGAGCCCGAGGCGAGCAAGGGCTCGCGATGAGCTTCGCCGCCTGGCTCGAGCAGCACCGCCGCTCGCTGCTCAGCATCGCATTCGCCTTAGGGATCGCCGGCGTCTTTGCGGCGCACTCGCTGCCCGTCGGGCTCTTTCCCGTCACGAGTTTCCCGCGCATCCGCGTCGAGGTGGACGCCGGCAGCATGCCGGCGCGGCAGATGCTGGTCGAGGTGACGGAGCCGCTCGAGCAGGTGGCGCGCGCGGTGCCGGGAGCACAGGAGGTGACCTCGACGACCTCGCGCGGCGCCGCGGAGATCTTCGTCGATTTCCCGTGGGGCTTCGACATGAATCAGGCGCTGCTCGCGGTCGACGCGGCGTTCGCGCAGCAGCTGCCCTCCCTGCCCCAGGGGACCGATTACACGATCATCCAGATGAGCCCGAACGTCATCATGCCGTTCGTCTCCTATGCGCTCACCTCCAAGACCGTTCCGGCAACGGATCTGCGCCAGATCGCGCAGTATCAGATCACGCCACTGCTCACGGGCATCTCCGGGGTGAAAAGGATCGGGGTGCTGGGCGGGCAAACGCCCGAGGTGCAGGTCTCCGTCAACCCGCAGAAGCTGCGCGCCTACGGACTGACGCTCGAGCAAGTCTCGCAGGCGCTCTCGCAGACCAACACTGTCCAGGCGGTCGGCCGGCTCGAGGACAACGACCTGCTGTATCTCGCGATCGACGACAACGCGTTCACGTCTCTCGAGTCGGTACGACGCATGGCCTTGCGCACCGGCTCAGACGGCATTGTCACGCTCGGGGACATCGCGAATGTGAAGATGGGCACCGTGCCGCAGTGGCTGCTGGTCGTCAACAACGGTCAGCCGGCCGTCACGTTCGACGTCTATCAGCAGGATTCGGCGGATTCCCTGTCGCTCGCGAAGCAGGTGAGCGAGCGGCTCGCCGCGTTCATGAGGACGCAGCCCCCGGGCATCCGGCTCTACAAGTGGTACGACCAGACGCAGCTCGTGAGCTCCTCGATCTCCGCTCTCGAGGAGGCGATTCTCATTGGGCTCGTATTCGCGGCGATCGTGCTGCTCGCGTTCCTGCGCAGCTGGCGGGTGACCCTGGTTGCGATGCTGGTCGTGCCGCTTTCGATTCTGCTCACCGTGCTGCTCCTCGCCGTCCTCGGCATGACGTTCAACATCATGACCCTGGGCGGCATCGCGGCCGTCATAGGGCTGCTCATCGACGACGTCATCGTCATGGTCGAGCACATTGCGCGGCGCGTGGGGGTGCCCGGCATCGAGAACCCGCGATCGGGGGTCCTCAAGGCCGCGCGCGAGTTCTTCGCGCCGCTCGCCGGCTCGAGCCTCGCGACCCTCATCATCTTCGTGCCGCTTGGGTTTCTCTCAGGCCTCACCGGCGCGTTCTTCAAGTTCCTGTCATTGACGGTCGCCGCGGCGCTCATCATCTCTTTCATCCTCACTTACTTCACGGTGCCGCTGCTCGCGCGGGGCATCATCGACTTCGACACTTTCGAAGACCCGGCGCAGAGCAAGGAGTCCTGGCTCAAGCGCACGCATGGGCGCGCCCTCACCGGACTGTTCGCTCGCCCGCTGCTGCTCGTGCCGGCGATTGCCCTTCTGGCTGTGGTCGGCTCTATCGCCTACGCGAGGGTCGGTAGCGGTTTTCTGCCGAAAATGGACGAAGGCGGATTCGTGCTCGACTACACCACGGCGCCGGGCACTTCTCTCGGGGAGACCAATCGCGAGCTGGAGCAGGTCGAGGCGATTCTCAAGCAGAATCCCGATGTCTACACCTACTCGCGCCGCACCGGCGCGGGACTCGGCGGGGACCTCGCCGAGTCGTATCAGGGCGACTTCTTCGTGCGTCTGATCGACTCGTCGCGCCGGCCGGCGATCTGGAAGGTGATGGACGAGATCACGGGTAAGGTGACGAGCGAGGTACCCGGGATCGATTTCGACACGCATTTGCTGATGAGCGACATGATCGGCGACATGGTGGGGCGGCGCCAGCCGGTGGTGATTTCCCTGAGCGCCCGCGATCCTTCCATGCTCGGGGGTGTCGCGAGCCAGGTTGCCGACGCGATCAAGAAGGTGCCGGGCATCGAGGCGGCGTCCGTCAACAACGGCGTCGTCCCGGCGGGCGATGCCCTCGATATTCGGGTCGATCCGGCTGCCGCGGCGCTGCAAGGGATGACGCCACAGGACGTGAAGAACGCGATCGCCCACTATCTCAGCGGGGAGGTGGTGACCCAGTACCTCGGCACGGTACAGGACATCGGCGTGCGGCTCTGGCTCGAGCCTCCGGAGAGCAGAATCTATCGCGATCGGCTGGCCGACCTTCCCATTCGCTCGCCGAACGGCAGAATCTTCACGCTCGGCAAAGTGGCGCAGGTGAAGTTCGTCGCCGGACAGCCGGAGCTCACGCGCGATAACCTCGCGCAAATCGTGGCCGTGACCGCGGAGATCGGTGGCGGACATGATCTCGGGTCGACGATCGCGGCCGTCAAGAAAGCTCTCGATGCGCCGGGGCTGATTCCAGCCGGGGTGTACTACACTCTCGGGGGCCAGTACGAGCAGCAGCAGCTGGCGATTCACGGGATGATTCGCGTGTTCGTGGCGGCGCTCGTTGCAGAGATCGTCCTGCTCCTCTACCTTTACGAGCGGTTCTCGCTGCCGATCGTCATCGTCTCGAGCTCGCTCATCTCGACGGGCGCCGTGTTCATCGGCCTGTGGGTGACGGGTGTGGAGCTCAACATCACGGCGATGATGGGCATGGTCATGATCGTCGGCATCGCCACCGAGATGGCGATCTTTCTCGCCTCCGAATATCAGGCGCTGGCCCGGACCATGCCGCCGCGCCAGGCGCTTTACGAGGCGGCGCTAAACCGGCTGCGCCCGATCACCATGAGCACTCTCGCCATGATCCTCGCGCTCGTGCCCCTCGGCGCGGCGATCAGCGGCTCGGGCGACCAGATGCTGCAGCCGCTCGCCATCGCCATCATCGCAGGCGCCCTGGTGCAGCTGCCGCTCGTGCTGCTGGCAATGCCGGTGGTGGTGGGACTCACCCGCCGGTGATATGTTTGCCAGCCAAGAATCACCAACAAAAGGCGACGCCATGACATCCACTCTGAAGACCGTGCTCGCTGCGGCCGTGTTGTTCGCGGGCAGTGCCGGACTGGCCAGTGCTGGGACGGTGCACGTGAAGCTCGCGGGCAGCCATGAGGTACCGGCGGTGAGCACCAGAGCGCGCGGCTCGGCCGTGATCGTGGTCAAGGCCACTGGCGCGGTCACCGGCACGATCACCACCTACTTCATCAAAGGCACCATGGCGCACATCCATGAGGGGGCGCCGGGCACGGAAGGGCCGCCGATCATCACCCTGGCGGCCGGGTCGAGGGGGACCTGGGTGGTGCCGCAGGGCTCCAAGCTCAC
>JBOHZR010000173.1:0-4046 GCA_050738595.1 Steroidobacteraceae bacterium
GCGAAAGTCCTGGTAGCGCTCGGCGATGGGCTTGAGCCGCGCGTATTCCTTCGAGAGATCGCGAAACTGAACCGAGCGGCCCGCCGTGTCGGGATCGGCGAGCAGCCGTCCGACCTCCTCGAAGCGGTCGCTCATCCTGTCGAGGCGCTGGCGAATGGAGTCCTTCATGATGCCCATCGGGCTTGCGCTGTCACCACACGTGCCCCGGTGCGGGGCCGGGCATTCTCCGAGATCATGCATCGGGGCGAAAGAGGCTCTATAGTGACTCGCATGGCCCGTTTCAGGTCGACCAGCGCCGCCATCGCGGCAGCCACGCTTCTCGCCGGCTGCCAGAGCGCCCCTGTCCGGCTCACGGCGCCCGAGCCTGCACCGGATCCGAGCGCGCTCACGGTGATGGCGGAAGTCGCGCTGCAGAAGGGCGACTGCCGCGCGGCCTCCGACGACTACGCGCTCGCCTCGGAGCACGGGGCGGCGGTGCTGGCCCGGCGCGCGAGCGAAGTCTCGCTCGCCTGCCACGACCTTCCGGATGCATGGCGCGCCGTGACGCGTTGGCACGCCGTCGCCCCAAGCGACCGCAATGCGCAGCTCGTCTATGGGACGGTGGCGCTGATGCTCTATCGCATTCCGGAAGCGCGCCAGTCGCTGGCGCCTCTCGTGGTGGGCACCGGGCGCAATGCGGAGCGGGATGCGCTCTCGCTCGTGCAACTGCTCAGCGACGATCCCGAGATCGGCCCGATCCCGACGCTCGCGGCGCTCGGGTCGAGCATCGATCCGCACAAGGCATCGCCGCTCGTTCTCGCCGCCTTCGGCGCACTCGCGCTCGAGGCGTCCAACTTCCACGCCGCCGAGCTTCGGGTCCAGCAGCTGCTCGAGCGGGACGCACAGTCCGGGACGGCTCGGCAGCTGCTCGCGCGCTTGCGTGTGCTCCAGGGCGATGGACCTGGGGCGATCGCCGCGGCGCGGGATGCGATGCGCGTCGATCCCGCCGCGAACCGGTTCGAGCTCGCCGACGTGCTGAC
Organism: Steroidobacteraceae bacterium; assembly: GCA_050738595.1. Taxonomy (GTDB): domain Bacteria; phylum Pseudomonadota; class Gammaproteobacteria; order Steroidobacterales; family Steroidobacteraceae; genus JASHUC01. Next base: position 1,020 of record JBOHZR010000173.1, read on the forward strand.
CGGCCTCGATCGGCTCGAGGAAGCGCACCAGGAGCTCGATCGGCTGCGCCGCACGGACGCTTCCCCCGCGGAGATCGACCGGCGGCTGGCGATCATCGCCTTCGACAGCGGCGATATGGCCGATGCGAAGCGGCGCTTCCACGATCTCGTCGACCACGGTGAGGCGAACCAGACGGCTCTCCTTTATCTTGGGGACATTGCCGCGCGCACGGGCGATCAGGATGGCGCGCTGACCGATTATCGGCAGCTCAGCGATACACCGGTCGCCCTGCTGGCGGTCGAGCGCGCCGCCGGGATCCTGCTCGGCCGCGGCCAGCGGGGACAGGCGCTCGAGCTGCTCGACAGCTACGAGAGCGCCCATCCGGAGACGGCGATCGACATCGCGCTCGCGAAAGCGGACCTGCTCGCTGATCACGCGGATGCCGCAGGCGGAATCGGGTTCCTCGACACCGCGCTGCAGCGCTATCCGCAGGAGTATCGGCTCGCGTACGAGCGGGCGACGCTTCTCGAGCGCGCCGGGCGGACGCGCGAATCCGTGCAAGCCTTCGAGCAGCTGCTTCGGGTGCGGCCCGATGATCCGCAGCTCCTCAACGCGCTCGGCTACACGCTCGCCGATCACCGCATGCAGCTCAAGCGGGCGCAGTCGCTGATCGAGCGGGCGCTCGCGGCCGCCCCGGACAGCCCCGAGATGCTCGACAGTCTTGGCTGGGCGCGGCGACAGCGGGGTGACCTGCGCGGGGCGCTGCCGATCCTCGAGCGCGCTTACCTCATCAGCCGCGATCCGGAGATCGCGGCGCACTGGGGCGAAGCGCTGTGGGCGAGCGGCCGCAAGGGCGAGGCGCGCAAGGTCCTCGCGGACGCGCTCGCGCGCAATCCGGAATCGAAGGCGCTCAAGGCGACGGTTCAGCGGCTCGTGGCCGCCGGACGGGGCTGATGAAAGCGGATGGGCCGGCCCGCATCGGTGCGATGCGGGTGCGTGCCGCGCTCGCGCTCGCTCTCGCCGTGCTGCTCGCGAGCTGCGCCGTGGCGCCCAGGCGGCAGGCGGCACAGTTGCCCTGGCCGGAGCGGCGGGCGCGTTTGCAGGCGCTCGATCCGTACGAGCTCGCAGGCCGCGTCGCGGTCGCAGCCGGCAGCGAGGGCTTCAGTGCACACCTCACCTGGCGACAGCAGGGCGCGCGCAGCACGGTCGAGCTCGAGGGGCCGCTCGGCATCGACGGCTGGCACATCATCGCGGACGGCGAAACGCTCGACGTGCAGACCTCAAAGGGCGAGCGGCTCGCAAGCGATGAAGCGCGCGCGGAGCTCGAGGGCAAGCTCGGGTTCGACCCGCCGCTCGCTTCCTTGAGGTACTGGCTTCTCGGGGTGCCCGATCCCGCCCACCCAGCGAGCGAGACTCTGGGCACCGATCAGCGCCTCGCAGCGCTCGTGCAGGACGGTTGGCAGATCGGCTACCCGGACTACCTCGACACGAACGGCTACTCGCTGCCTCATCATCTGACTCTGCGGCACGGGGATGTGCGCGTGCGGTTGGTCGTCTATCGCTGGCAGCCGCGGTCGGGGTGAACGTGGCCGAGACCTCGTGGCCTGCGCCCGCGAAGCTCAATCTGCTCCTGCACGTCACCGCGCGACGGTCCGACGGCTTTCACGATTTGCAGACTCTTTTTCAGCTCATCGATCTTGCGGACACGATCGGCATCACCGTGCGCGAGGACGGCGTGATCGAGCGCCGGGGCGGCCCGGGGTGTGTGGCGCCGGAGGAGGATCTGACGGTCCGGGCGGCCCGCGCGCTCAAGGCGGCCTCCGGCACACCCCTCGGCGCCACGCTGAGGGTCGTGAAGCGCATTCCGATGGGGGGCGGACTCGGCGGCGGCAGCTCGGATGCGGCCACGACGCTCCTCGCGCTTGACCGGCTGTGGGGATGTGGACTCGGGATCGAGCGGCTTGCCGAGCTCGGCCTTGCCCTGGGCTCGGATGTCCCGCTGTTCGTCCGGGGCACCTCGGCATGGGCGCAGGGCCGGGGCGAGCAGCTCGTGCCCGTCGAGCTGCCCGCGGCGCATTATGTGATCGTGCATCCGGGCGTTGCGGTACCGACGGCGCGCGTGTTCCAGGCGCCTGAATTGACACGAAATACCCCCCTCATCACAATACGCGCCTTTTTCGAGTCGGGCGGCCGGAACGACTGTGAGCCGGTGGTGCGTGCGCTGTACCCGGAAGTCGCGAACGCGCTCGACTGGCTCGCGCACCGTGCCCCGGCACGATTGACCGGAACCGGTTCCTGCATTTTTGCCCGATGCGCGAGTGCGGCCGAGGCCGAGCGGATCGCCGCCCGCGTCCCGGATACTTGGCGGGGCTTCGTCGCCCGCGGCTTGAATGTCTCGCCCTTGCGAGAGAGATTGCAAACTTGAGCGCGTGTTGAGATGCGGTTGGGGTGTAGCCAAGTGGTAAGGCAGCGGGTTTTGATCCCGCCATGCGAAGGTTCGAATCCTTCCACCCCAGCCATGGGTGCGGCGCGGCGATGAGCGGGACAATGCGATGCGCGGGACACTGCGATGAGCGATGAAGCATTCGCGCTGTTCACCGGCAATGCGAATCCGCAGCTCGCGCAGGAGATCGCGCGGCACCTCATGATGCCGCTCGGCCGCTCGGAAGTCGGGCACTTCAGCGACGGCGAGGTGCACATCGAGCTGATGGAGAACGTCCGCGGGCGAGACGTGTTCATCGTGCAGCCGACATGTCCGCCGGTGAACGATCGGCTCATGGAGCTGCTCGTGATGGTCGATGCGTGCCGGCGCGCCTCGGCCAAGCGGATCACGGCGGTGGTGCCGTATTTCGGCTATGCGCGGCAGGATCGGCGCACGCGCGGCGCGCGTTCTGCGATCACCGCGAAGCTGGTGGCGAACATGATCGCGGGCGCAGGCGTCGATCGGCTGCTCACGGTCGATCTGCACTCGGATCAGATTCAGGGATTCTTCGACATCCCGGTGGACAACGTGTACGCCTCGCCCGTGCTGCTCGGGGAGGTGTGGA
>JBOHZR010000174.1:0-5847 GCA_050738595.1 Steroidobacteraceae bacterium
CCCGCCGATGCTCCTCATTCCTTCGTCTTGAGGCTTTCGCCGTTCGCCTCGATGAATGCCTTGATCTCGTCGGCCATGGCGAGGAGGCGTAACCACTGCTCTTTGTAAAGCGTGACGGGAAACCGGCCCATTCCGTAGACGGAGAGCGCACCCTTCTCGCTGACCTTCATGGTGAGCCTGCCATGACCCGTCGAACGCTTCAGGCGCTCGTTCTCGGCTCGTAGCCGCTCGAGCTCGGCTTGCAAATCATCGGACACAGGAAGCCTCGCCGGGTAAGGAAACGCCCGAGTATAGCGGGGTCGGCCGGCGTGCGTGCTACGATGCTGCCGAAGGCGGCGGCGCGCGTGGGGTGCGCACGAGGGTCACCCTTTTTTCCCGCAGCGAATCGCGCCCTCACGCCGTCGAGCGCGCGGAGACATGCGAGACCTGAGAATCGAAGGGCGCGCCTGGAAGTTCGGCCACAACGTGCCGACTGATGCCATCACGCCGACACACATCATGTTCAAGACGGCCAAGGAGATGGCGGCGTTCGTGCTCGAGACGTTGAATCCCGAGTTCCCGCGCAGCGTGCGCGCCGGGGATGTTCTCGTCGCGGGCCGCAACTTCGGCTGCTCCTCGGGCCGTGCGCTCGCGGCGAAGGCTCTCAAGGCGACGGGCATCGGCGCCGTCGTCGCCGAGCAGTTCGCGCGAACGTTCTATCGTAACGGATACGAGATCGGGCTCCCCCTGCTCGAGGCGCCCGGCATCCATGCGCTCATCGAGGATGGCGAGCGCCTGCGCGTCGACATCGCCGCCGGAACGGTCACGTGCCTCGACTCGGGGAAGGTGCTCGAGGGGCGAGCCCCACCTCGCTTCCTTCTCGAGATGCTCGCAGCGGGCGGCCTCATCCCGCTCGTGCGCTCGGGCCATTTCTTCGAGGACCTGTCGTGACGCTTCTGCTCACGAACGAGGAGGTCGAGCGCGCGGTGAGCCATGAGGAGGCCATGTCGGCAACGGAGGCGATCCTGCGGGAGCTCGCGGAGGGGCGCGCGATCAATCGCCCCCGCACCCAAACCTACATGCCGGTCGAGTCGCAGGAGCATCCGGGATTTCGCTACCGCTTCAAATCCCAGGAGGGCGGTGGTGTCGCGAGCGGAGTCTGGGCGCTCAGGATCACCTCCGACATGGCGGGATTCTCCTACACGGCGGGCCGCAAGAGGCGGCGCATCCTGCCCACGGCGACGGGCGGCCGCTGGTGCGGACTCGTGCTCCTCTTCGATCTCGAGCGCATCGAGCCGATCGCGATCATGCCGGATGGGGTGATCCAGAAGATGCGTGTCGCCGCGATGAGCGCCGTCGGGGCCAAGTACCTCGCTCCGGCCACGCCTCGAGTCCTCGGGCTCTTCGGCAGCGGATGGCAGGCGGGCGCGCACCTCGAGTCGCTCTCGAGCCTGTACCGCTTCGAACGCGTGAAGGTCTTCAGCCCCAACGCGGAGCATTGCCATGCGTTCTGCCGCACGATGAGCGCGAAGCTCGGCCGTCCGGTCGAACCCGTCGATTCAGCGCGCGCCGTGGTCGAGGGCAGTGACTTCATTCAGGCGGCGACGGCTGCCTGGGATCCGGTGTTCGATGGGCACTGGATCGAGCGCGGCGTGTACATCGCCTCGATCGGCGGCTCCGACGCAAGCAACAAGCGCCGCGAGATCGATGACGAGACGATCCGGCGCGCGGATCTCTACGTTGTCCATGCGAAGGACGTGGCACGACAGGACCGCTCGCCGGACATCTGGGAGGCGGCGCAGAAGGGGCTCATCGCGTGGGACCACATCCACGAGATCCAGGAGCTCGTCGCGGGGCGGGTTGCCGGACGTACTTCACCCGAGCAGGTGACGCTCTATAACAACAACACGGGCTCGGGAATCCAGTTCGCGGCGGTCGGCTCCGCGCTCCTGAAGCGCGCGCGGGCCCTCGGCCTCGGTCGGGAACTGCCGACGGAGTGGTTCCTCGAGTCGGTGTCTCCGTAGCGCCGAGGGCAGAAGCGATGCTCAATCGAGAGCGGTACGAGCAGTTCATCACGCTCATGCGGGAGCGGAACTGGGGCCTGCTGCTGTTCTATGGCGACGGGTGGCGTAGAGAGCACTTTCGGTGCCTCATCAATCTCAACTACTGCGGACCCCACGCGCTCACTCTGCTCTCGCGAGACGGTGAGCTCACGACGATCGTCACGGATCCGTGGGATGTTGAGCTCGTTCGCTCCGCCTCGAAGGGCAAGGTGATCCTCGTGAGACAACTGGCGGACGGGTTGCGCGAGGCGCTCGCGGGCGCGCGCACTGCCGTCACCGCCGTCAACGGACTCGAGCAGATGGAGGCGCGCTTCGTTGCGGCGCTGAGCGAGCGGCTCGACGTGCCGCCGGTCTCCGCGACACTCGACGTCGAGGAGATCCGCCGGGTCAAGACCCTGTGGGAGATCGGCTGCCTTCGCAAGGCCGCCGAGCTCGCCGATCGGGGCTATGAACGGTTCGCGCGCGTGTGCGAGCCGGGCCTCAAGGAGTTCGAGCTCGTCGCCGAGGTCGAGGCGTTCATCAAGGCGGAGGGTGCCGAGGACAACTTCATGCTCATCGCCTCGGGCGGCACCGAGGTGACCGGCATGAGGCCGCCGACGGAGCGTGCGCTCGCCCGGGGCGATTCGGTGACGACGGAGCTCACCCCACAGGTGAACGGCTACTATGCGCAGATCTGCCGCACTCTCGTGATCGGCGAGCCGAGCGAGAAGCAATTCGAGGCCTATCGCATCTTCTCTGAGGCGCAGCAGGCGGCACAGGATCTGTTGCGCCCGGGCGTCGACAGCGCCGACGTCGCTCGGGTGCAAAACGATGTCTTCCGCAAGAACGGCTACGGCGAGTACACGGGACCGCAGTACACGCGCGTGCGCGGCCACAATCTCGGCCTCTATCCCGATGAGCTTCCGCACGTGCTCGAGAACGTTCACTACGAATGCAAGAAGGACATGGTCCTGATCGCACACCCGAACACCTACCTGCCGCTCTCGGGCTACATGGTCTTCGGCGATACTCTCCTCATTACCGATACGGGATGCGTCTCGCTCAATCGGACCGAGCGCAGGCTATTTCATACATGAAGCGGGGACTCATCGCGTGGGACCGCGCCCGCCTGCCGCGCGCAGCTCTCGAGACTCGGCTGGCAGCGCTCGAGCGCGTTTGCGATATGCACCGCGTGCCTGCGCTCGTCGTGTACTCGGACGTTTGGCGCTCCAACGATGCGCGCTACGTCTCGAACTACATGCCGTACTGGAACCGGGCGCTGGTCGTCGTGCCGCGGGGCGGCAAGCCGATTCTGCTGTGCTCGCTCTCGCCGCGGGTGTATCCCTGGATCAGATCGGTGACCCTTCACGAGGAGATTCTGCCGAGTCCTCATCTGCCTGCGCAGCTCCAGAAGCTCGCCGCCGAGCGCGGCTGGATGCGCGTGGGCATCGTCGATTTCGCGGCGTTCCCGCAGGAGCTGCACGCGCCGCTTGCCGCCGCAAGCCTCGAGATCGTCGATGTGCCGCGAAGCGCCGTACGGCCCGCCCCAGCCGAGAGCGAGATCGCCATGCATCGGTACGCCGCCGAGCTCGCCCGTCAAAGCCTCGCGCAACTGCTCGACGCGGGCGCGATCGGCCTGACCGATCACGCGCTTGCGGGGCGACTCGAGCTGGCTCTGCGCCGGGCAGGCGCGGAGGATCTCGTCATTCTCATTTCGGACGGCACGACGCCTCCGGGGATCGCGCGCGGCGCTCGCATCGGGGAGCTCTCGAGCGCGGTCGTGGCACTCGAGTGGAGCGGGCACTGGGTGAAGGTCGCGCGCAACGTTGCCGGCCTTGCGAGTGCGCTGCCGCCGGACCCGCAATCGAGCGCATGGGAGGAGTGCCTTTCCGGTCGCTATCCCTGGGAGGGGATCGCCGAGCCCACACCTGCCGAACGGACGATCGTCTCCCTGCAGGTGGAAGTGCGCGCGCGGGGGGCGCGACTCTACTACGGAGACACCTGCCTCAAGGGCCCCGCCGGTCTCGAGCCGCTATGAACGTCATCGAGAAGGTTCTCGCGAGAAAGAGCGGCCGCAAGGCCGTGGCCGCGGGCGAGGTGATCATCTGCCCCGTCGACCTCATGGTCATGCATGATCTGAGCGCGAGCTTCGTGATCAAAGTCTTCGAAGGCGAGATGCCGGACACGGCGATCGCGGACCCGTCGAAGATCGTGTTCGCGTTCGATCACAACTTTGCGCCGGCCACGCGGGAGGCGGCCGAGGCGCTCGCTGCCGTGCGCAAGTTCGCCGCGCGGCACCACATCCGGCATCTCTTCGAGAGCGGCTGCGGAAGCATCCATCATGTGATCCTCGAGGCCGGGCTTGCGGCCCCGGGGATGGTGATCGTCGGCTGCGATTCGCATACGCCGATCTACGGCGCGCTCGGTGCATTCGCGACGGGGATCGGCAACGATTCGATGGCCGCGCTCGGCTTCGCGCACGCGTGCGGGTGGTTCCGGGTCCCCAAGACGATTCGCATCGACCTGCACGGGGAGACGGCATCCCAGGTGACTGCGCGCGACGTTTCGCAGTATCTCGTCGGCCGAATCGGCGAGGATGGCGCAATCTACGAGGCGATCGAATACGCGGGGACCTACATCGAGCGTCTCGAGATGAGCGACCGCGGGCTCTTCCCACTGCAGGCCATCGATGTGGGCGGGAAGTGCGGCTTCATCAATCCCGATCGCAAGACCGCTGAATTCGCACGCTCCCTTCTCGGGCACGATCGCTTCGAGCTGTATTGCAACGATCCGGAAACGCGCTACGAGGATGTGACTGACGTCGACGTGAGCCGGATCGAGCCGCAGATCGCCTGCCCGCCAACGGTCGGCAACGTCAAGCCGGTCGAGGCGGTCGCAGGCCTCGCGATCGATGTGGCGGAGGCGGGCGGCAGCACGGGCGGGCGGTTGAGCGACATCCGTGCCGTGGCGCGCGCGCTTTCAGGCCGCAGGGTGCACCCGCGCGTGCGGCTGCGGGTCGTGCCCGCCTCGCGCGGAGTCTATCTCGCGGCGCTGCGCGAGGGGCTGCTCGAGCAGCTGCACCTTACCGGTGCCAACATCTTCCCGCCGAGCGCAGGCTCCAATCAGGCTTTCAACATGGGCGCGCTCGCGGCGGATGAGGTGATGATCTCGACACAGGCGCGAAATTTTCCCGGTCGCAACGGCCATCCGAAGGCGCGGCATTTCCTCGCCTCGCCGCTCACGGTGGCGGCCTCAGCGCTGCGCGGTGAGATCACCGATCCGCGCGGGCTCGCCTAAAGGAGCCGAGGCACTCGCGCGCCGGACGGTACGATGGGAGAGGCGATCGAAATATCGGGTCTGATCGACCGCCAGAGGGTGGGCCGATACACACTCGGCGTGCTGCTGCTGTGCGTGCTCGTGACGCTCGCGGACGGGTACAACATCTCCGTCACCTCCTTCGCGGCGCCGGCGATCGTCAAGGCGTGGAGCCTCAACCGTGCGGCGCTCGGCCCGCTGTTCAGCTCGAGCCTGATCGCAGGTCTCATCGGCCCGTTCCTGTTTGGAACCTTGGGCGATCGGTTCGGGCGGCGCAGCGCGATCGTCGCCAGCACCGTGATGATCGGGGTCTTTGGCATTATCTCGGGGTTCTGTCACTCCCTTATAGCGTTGATCGTGTGGCGCTTCATCGCGGGCATCGGCATGTCCGGCGCACTTGCGGTCACGGTCGCCCTCGTCAACGAATTTGCCCCGCGACGCCTACGCGCGACGTTCGTGACGCTCGCGGACGGGTACAACATCTCCGTCACCTCCTTCGCGGCGCCGGCGA
>JBOHZR010000175.1:0-1674 GCA_050738595.1 Steroidobacteraceae bacterium
CGCCGCGCCTGCGCCGGCGGCGTTGACCGCGGCGCATGCCCTCGCGCCGGGGAGCGCTCCCTGCGCCGAGCGCATCGGCCATCTGCTCGCGGTCGACTGCCGGCGCCTGCTGTATCTGCGTCCACCACTGCGCCATCGCCCGCGGAGCGAGGCCGTGCTCGGACCTCAAGAGCAGCAGATCGAAAGCCGCTCGGAAGCGTGGATGCTCGAGCAGCCGCAGGGAGCGTCGGCCGCGTGGGTGCTCGAGCCGCGGCTGAAGCGCGAACATCTCGCGTACCCCGAGAGCGAACCGTCGCGGTATCGCAATCTCGCCCTGAGCTTCCCTGACCGAACGATCGCAGGCGTCGAGAATCGTTGCGAGCTCGTGCCAGCGCTCGGGCGGGGACGTCTCGATCGCGCGGGCGATCGGCCCGTAGAGCAGCAGAGCAAAGAGAAAGGTCGGCGTCACCGGCTTGCCGTCGGCGACCCGTCGATCCGTATTGACGAGTCCCTGCGCGAGCAGTCGCTCGACGAGCCCGCCCGGGTGGGCCGAAAGGTAGAGGTCCACGGTCGGAAGCAGCATCGCGAGGAGGCCGCGGCGGCGCAGTACTTCAAGGCTGCGCGCGCCGTGCCCCGTCAGAAAGAGCTTCAGCGTCTCATCGAAAAGCCGCGCGGAAGGAACGCCCGCGAGCAGCTCCCGCAACCGTTCGATCGGCTCAGACGTCGCAGGATCGAGCCCGAAGTCGAGCTTCGCCTCGAAGCGCGCCGCACGCAGCATGCGCACCGGGTCCTCACGATAGCGAATCTCCGGGTCGCCGATCAGCCGCAGCGTGTGCGAACCGATGTCGTCCGCTCCGCCGACGTAATCCCAGAGGGAGAAATCCGCGATGTTGTAATAGAGCGCGTTCGCGGTGAAATCACGCCGCCACACATCCGCGTCGATCGAACCGTAGACGTTGTCACGCAGGATGCGGCCGGTCTCGTCCACCTGGCGCTGAGTCTCGTCCTGTACCTCGATGCGCGCGCCGGTGCTCGCAAGCTCCGCCTCGATCGATTCGTCGACCTCCGGTGCCTCCCCCTCCTCCGGGTCCGCGTCCGGAATCGGCTCCTCACCCTGCGAGGGCGCAGTCGCCGCGCGGAACGTCGCCACCTCGATCGTCTCCTGCCCGAAGAAAACGTGCGCGAGCCGGAAGCGCCGCCCCACGAGCCGGCAGTTGCGGAAGAGCTTCTTCACCTGCTCCGGCAGCGCATCGGTCGCCACGTCGAAGTCCTTCGGCCTGATACCGAGCATCAGGTCGCGCACGCAGCCGCCGACGAGAAAAGCCTGAAAGCCTCCATCGCGCAGCCGATACAGCACGCGCAGTGCGTTCGGTGAGATCGCGGACCGGGAAATGGTGTGCTCGGCCCGCGGAATGATCCGGGGCGATGGGAGCGCCGGCTCGGGCGCGGCGGAGTGGTTCAATTCGCTGACTTTCGGCTTGAGCATCTGGGCAGGCACCCTATAATACCGCGCGCCTCCCCCCGAGGCCTCACGCCTCGCTCCCTTCGTCTAGAGGCCTAGGACATAGCCCTCTCAAGGCTGTAACACGGGTTCGAATCCCGTAGGGAGCGCCATATAATCAATGGGTTACACGATCTCGAACCGCAGCTGAAGTGGCGTCGGGCAGTTTTCGGCCAGTTTCAGCCCTGGTCGCC
>JBOHZR010000176.1:0-5786 GCA_050738595.1 Steroidobacteraceae bacterium
GAGCAGGTCCTCCTCGAGCGGAACGGCTCCCTCGTAAATCAGGACGCGATCCACGCTATTGCGCTCCGAAGGGCGAGGCGATGACGGGCGCCCCGGCGGCCGTTGCGATGTCTCCGGTCACCACCGAGCTCGCCCCGTGGGCGATCGTCACGACAAAGAGACCGACGAAACCCGAATCCGCAGCCGGGGCAGTTTGCGTGCCGGTCGCCGCGGCGGTGCCGGCTTTGGCGATCAGATTGACCTGCCCGGCGCGCCCGGTCGGCTGCGCTTCCCCCGTGTTGTTCGGACCGGTGTAAGGCTGCGTCGGATTGTCCGCATCGTAGTAATCGAGGATCGTATCCCCGACGTCGACGTCCACGTAGGCGGCCTCGATGAGATAGTCGATCGAGTCCCCACTCGTCGCAGGTGCGGGCACATCGAGCGTGGCGGCATCAAGCAGGATGCCCTGCTTCATGATCTGGTGCACCGTATCGGCGGCGAGGGAGGAATACGCGGTGCTGTCGAGGTTCTGCAGGCTGTAGATGCGCCCCGGGGCGATCGAGACCGTAAGGCCCGTGCCCGGTGTGCACGCGAACCCCGCAACCACCGTGCTCGCCCCGAGTAAGTCCTGGATCAAGAAGCCGAGCGCGATGAGCAGATTGCGGTTCGTGCTCAGGATATCGGTCTCGAGTGGGATGGCGCCCGGCCAGACGGTCACGCGATCCATCTTAGTGCGCCCCCGCGCGCCGTCGCGTGCGCCAGGTGAGGAAAATCAGCCAGAGGAAAGTGACGACCTGCGAGGCTGCAAGCTCGAGCACGTGCCGGTGTTCCTCCTGCAATGCCTTGACGAGGAGTACCGTGACGCGGTCGTAGATGACCGTGAGGGGCTTGCCGTCCTTACCGAACTCCACGAGACGCGGGTCGACCTTCGCGACCTCCTCGGCGAGGAATCCCAACTGCTCGCGCTTGCCGTGGTATTGCGGATCGTACTGCGGCTTGAGCCGATAGGAGACGGACCTCAGCCCCTCGACTTCACCGAGTGCCCAGTTGAGCGCCTTGATACTCCTCTTGAAGCGCTCGCTCGATGCGGGGCAAGCCGCCACGGTGTCATAGGTGAGCCCCGATGAGCTCCAACACACATAGCCAGTGACGCCCCCGCCGGCCGGCAACTGAGGGGCCTGAATGGTGCCATCCCCGGCCACGTAGAAGAGAGTCTGCGTGCTAGCCGCATTCCTGATGTTAAGCGCGAAGTCTGAGTGGCTCGTGCCGGCATTTATCGTCTCACCGAGGGACGTGCCGGATGTAGGGCCCGATATAAATATGCCCGCTCCCCCGGAGACCGTATTGATCGTTAGTGTGTTGCCGCTCGTCGGAGCGCTCACCGTGACGTTTCCGTTCGTCCCGATGGTCAGCCGCGACGATCCGCCGGTGACAAGACCCACCGTGCCTGCGACGTTTGAGCCAAAGAACGCACCCACCCCGGCCACAGTATTGTAGAGATACGTGTTCCCGCTGCTATCGAAGCCGAGTTTCGCCTGTCCGTTCGTAGAATCTCCGGTCGAATTGATGAGCAGTGCGCTCGCACTGCCGGAGCCCGTTGTGATGTTGACCGGCGCGCTCGTGAAGGTGTTCGCGCTGCCCAAAATGAAGGCCTGGATCTGTGCGGGCGTCAGCCTCACTGCCGCGCCGCTCTGAACGGCGGGGATCTGCTCAGAGCCCGAAAGCGCAGAGGCGCTCGGCAGGTTCGGGATGGTGACTCCCTGCCCATATGCCGTAAGCGACACGCACGCGAGGATCAGCACGATGAGAAGCCGTGTCATGTTCATATCGGAATGAGGATGTCTTCCCCTGAAGGTGTTTCAATCGGACTGCCCGTCGGTGTCGCAAGCTGCCGGCTCGGGGCGGCAGACGGTCCGGATGCGATACGTGTCCAAAGGATCGCGCAGGTCGGGCGCACGCTATCGACGGCCGCGTAGATATCCGCATCGGAGATCGTCCGAACGATCAGCCTCAGCGAGGCGTACTCGGACTGCGAGCTCGTCACGCCATAGCCGGCAACGGGCACCCCGTACCCCGCGACATTCGGGACCCCCCCTCCGATCGGCCGGAAGGCGGTGATGAAGGCCTGCAGGGGCAGCTGTCGCGAGCCGTAGCCCCCCGCGACTCCATAGCCCAAATTCGCTGCGCCGTAAGCCCCGGTGTCCGCCGCGCGCCGCGGCTCGAAGATGACCGGCGTGCGCCCGGTCAAGTCCTCGAGCACTTTGATGACCGCGGGGCGCGTCACGCGCCGGCGCAGGATGTTGAGCTTGATGCGCTGCTGGTAGCTTCCGTCCTGCTCTGCGCCGCGCCGCGGCAGCCCATCGGCGAAGAAATCAAAGGCCGTCAGATCGAGAAACCCGTCGGTCGTGCTCTGAAGGCGCGTCTGATTCTTGACGTAGGCGATGAGGCCGTAGATCGCGGCGAAGACCCCCGCGAGTCCTGCGATCAGCTGCTCATAGAGCGGGCTCAACCCGTATGGAAACCAGCTCCAGGGGATGAGCTTGCGCAGGCGAGCCTGGATGTCAGAGGCATCCCCGATCGCCACGGCACTAACTCACGACCACGGCGCTGTAGCGGATGATCTGCTGGCCGGTGACCGTGATATCGGCGGTCGCACTGTTGATCGTCCAGGCGCTCACGTTCGCCACTCCGGCCGATGCATCCCACGCGAGGTCTGCGATCTTGCTCCAGGGCAGCCCCGCCCCCTCGGTGAGCCCATCGATGTACTCCTCGATCGCCGCTTGCACGATCGGCTGCAGCGCGGACTTCGTGTAGCCCGCGGCCGCCGTGATCGTGAGGGCGATGGCGACCTCGACGATCGAGGGCCGGAACACCCCGTACACCGTTGCGATGGGACGCGTGGCCTCAATCGCATTGGAGGCGGCGGACACGAAGCCATCGGGAGGGTCCCCTGAGCCGTCGTTCACCACCGCGTAGAAGTAGCCAAGCTCGGTGTCCCCGGCGTAATCCTCGTTCTCGATGAGCTCGCAGGTGGCGTCCTGCTGCACATCCTCGACCGCGGTTCGAATGGCAACCGGAGTGCCATCCGAAAGGCTCGCGAGGTAGGCCGGGAAACGCCCCTTGTAGGCCGGATCGCTCTCCGCATCCGCCCCGTTCTCAAAGGGCGCGGCATTGATCACCGTATCGATCCCGACGATCGAGCTCGCAAAGAGCTGAATCGCCCCGGCTGTCACATTGCCGATCGAGCCGCTCCCCGTGCACACGGCGGTCGCCGTGACGCTCGCGACACTTTCCGCGAGATCATAAGTGTTCGTGCCGGCGTCGTAGGCGCTCTGCGCGGTGTCGGGGATGAGCATGAAGGTGACCGACCCATCGAGCGTCTCGATGAGCGCCCCGCCCGTCCAGATCGTATTGCCGTTCGAATCCGTGCCGGAGTTCGTCGCGGCCTGCGCGCTGGCGGCATTCGTCGGGGTGAACCGCGCGATCGTCACCTCGCCCGATGAGGGCTTGGGAGGCAAGCGAGGGAAATCGAACTGCGCCCCCCAGGAGTCCGCATCGGACCCGTAGCTCGTCGCAAAGCGCGTGAGGCCTGCAGCCTGAAGGGCGAGCGCCTGCAGCCACAGCGCAATACCCATCGCCCCTTGCCCGACGGCGCGCAGGATCGAGCCGGTCGTGAAATCGATGAGCGCTCGCGCGACGCCCTGCACCGCGGAGGCGAAATTCGCGAGAATCTCGCTTGCGGTCTGGGTCTGAACGCTCATGGGCTCGTCGTTTAGTTGCTGAGGGTGAAGGTGAGAGCGACCGGCTCCCCGGTCGGTGCATCGACATAAGCGAGTGAGACCTCGTACGCGGTCGGATCAGCGGCTGTGGCGATCACGGTGATCTGCGGGGCGGGGCTCTGAGAGACGACTGCCTCCTTCGCCATCCCCGAGCGACAGCGCGAGGCGATCTCCTGCGCCTGGCCGAGCTGCCCGATGAGCCGCGGCAGGCTCTCCCCGTACTCAGGCTCCCAGATATAGTCGGGGGGCAGCCCAAGCACCGGATCAGCCGCATTCGTCATGAGGCGCCGCAGGACACGCTGCTGACCGCGCAGGCTCCCGCTCACCGTGGCGAGATCACCCGTATTGCTCGCACTTAAGTCCGCACCCCAGGTGTGATCGAGGTCACTCAGAGCCATGGCGTTTCAGGTCATCTGCTGGGTGGGCGCATCGGCGGTGCTCCCGGAGATGGGCTGGGTATGATCGTTGTAGGTGTCGCGCATCGACTGGATGGTGCTCTTCTGGTCCGAGACATCCCCGCCGGTGCTCGCGATATCGGAGCTTGCCGTGATCTTCCCCGTCACGCTCACATCGCCCGTGTGGGTCCAGTGGCTCGCCTGGGAGGTGATATTCCCCGCCCCATCCAGGGTGAGCGTTGCGCCCTTCGTGTCGGAGAACGTCGCGGCACCGGTATTCAAGAGCTTGAAATAGGTGCCTGACTTGTGCACGAGCCAGAACTCCCCGGCTTGCACCTCGAGCGGCCGATTTGCCTGATCGAAGAAACGGCATTCGGCGAAGCCGGCATCCAGATCGCCATCGATGAGCTCCACCGCGATGCGATCCCCGGGGCTCGGCGGGGCGAACATTCCCCAACCGTTTCCGACCCAGGCCGCAGCGATGGAGAGGTTGCCCGTCTGCAGGTTCTCCGGCTGCAGCGTTGCGATGAGGGCGTAGTTCGTCGGATCGTAGCTCGTGACGATCCCGATGCGGCTCGAGGTGCGCGCGCCGCTCGCGCGCAGCGCCTGAAGGCGCATCGCGTTCCCCATGAGAGCGATCATGAGCCCCCCGCTTGAGTGGCCGCCTGATCGAGCTCGGGAGTTGAATTCTGGGCATCGAATTCCATCGCGAAGCCCTCCTCCATGCTCATGCGTCGCACGATCGAGCGCGGATAGTAGAGCTGATCCCAGGCCGTGCCGGTGCCCTGTACCCGGATCGGCATCGTCTTGGCGAGCACGGTGTCCCCGGGCAGCTCCCCGTGCACCTTCATCGCGTGTGCGGCGATCTCCCGGTACATCGCCTCGGCGAACGCCTCGACCTGCTGGGCGTTCTTGCCCGCCGGCATCGTGAAGAGATAGCCCTGCGTCGGGCCGAATGGGGAAGCCTGTCCGGGCTTGATCGAGCGCACGGGCCGCGGATAAGAGCGCGTGATGACCGGTCCCATGAAGCTCCCCGACTGCGCGGTCACCGCGATCCCCTTGGCGACCGTGAGGCTCCTCGAGAAGGCGAGCCCCTCGGTGTTCGAGCTCGGAGGCCCTCCGGATGAGGGTGCCGGCTGCCAAGTGATGAGGTAGGGCGTTGCGCTCGGGAGCGGATCAGGCCCGAAATAAAGGCTCTTGCCCTGCGCGTAGGCGACGAAGCCACTCTCCCGAGCGAGCCAGGCGATGAGGTCCCATTCGCTATTGCTCGTGGTCAGGTGCACCGTGCTGCGCAGGCTGTAGGTGCCGACTTGGGCGAATACGGGGCTGCCCACGATCGCGCGCGTCGTCGTGACGTTCGCGCTCACCCCGTGCGCCGATGCGATGGCGCTTACGATCTGGCTCGCGGTCTGATTCGAATACTGCTTCGTGAGCTTCGTATCGATGAAGACGGCCGTGAGGTCGCGCCCGGGCAGGGTGAGGAGCCCCTGGCCGAAGTCCGGCTCGATCGAGTCCACCCGTCCGTAGATGAGGCTCGTGAGCTCACTCGCATCCGGTGCGCCCGGATCGGCGGGAAATCCCGCGAGCACCTCGAGGAAGAGCTCGGCCTGCTTGGCGAACCAGGCGAGGTCGA
>JBOHZR010000177.1:0-1910 GCA_050738595.1 Steroidobacteraceae bacterium
GCGTATCCGGCTGCCGCTCGCCGAGCGCTCGATCCCGATCATCGCGGACGCCTACGTCGATCCGTCATTCGGCTCCGGGTGCGTGAAGATCACCCCGGCGCACGACTTCAACGATTACGAAGTCGGCCTGCGCCACGGGCTCGATGAGATCAACGTGTTCACGCCGCGCGCGACCCTCAACGAGAACGCGCCGGCGCGGCTCACCGGCCTCGATCGGTTCGAGGCGCGGCGCGTGATCGTCGCAGAGCTCGAGGCGGCGGGACTGCTCGAGCGCGTCGAGGACCACCGCCTCATGGTGCCGCGCGGGGACCGCAGCGGCGCCGTGCTCGAGCCGTATCTCACCGACCAGTGGTACGTGAAGATCGCCCCGCTCGCCCAGCCAGCCATCGAGGCGGTCGAGCGGAGCCGAACGCGCTTCGTGCCGGAGAGCTGGGCGAAGACCTATTTCGAGTGGATGCGCAACATCAAGGATTGGTGCGTGAGCCGGCAGCTGTGGTGGGGCCATCGCATTCCCGCCTGGTACGACGGTGAGGGGCGGGTGTACGTCGGCACAAGCGAGGCGGACGTGCGGCGCGAGCATGGGCTCGCCGACTCCGTCGTGCTGCGGCAGGACGAGGACGTGCTCGATACGTGGTTCTCAGCGGCGCTTTGGCCGTTCTCGACGCTCGGCTGGCCCGAGCGGACGGCGGAGCTCGCACGCTACTACCCGACCACCCTCCTCATCACGGGCTTCGACATCATTTTCTTCTGGGTTGCCCGCATGATGATGATGGGCCTCGAATTCATGGGCGACGTGCCGTTCCGGGACGTGTATATCCACGGACTCATCCGGGATGAGCACGGCGAGAAGATGTCGAAGTCGAAAGGCAACGTCATCGACCCGCTCGATATCGTCGATGGCATCGACCTCGAGTCGCTCCTCGCCAAGCGCACGAGCGGGCTCATGCAACCGCAGCTCGCGGGGCAGATCGAGCGCATGACGCGCAAGCAATATCCACAGGGGATCGCGCCCCACGGGACCGACGCCCTGCGCTTCACCCTCGCGGCCCTCGCCTCGCCCGGCCGCGACATCCGCTTCGATCTCGGGCGCGTCGCGGGCTATCGCAACTTCTGCAACAAGCTCTGGAACGCCGCGCGTTTCGTTGCGCTGACCGTCGGCGAGGACGCCGGCGCCGCCGAAGCTGCCGAGGCCGCCGAGCTCTCCGTCGCCGACCGCTGGATCCGTTCGCGCTTCGGCCGCGCACTCGGCCAGGTCGATGCCGCGCTGCGCGAGTATCGCTTCGACTACGCCGCGAACGCGCTGTACGAGTTCACGTGGTACGAGCTGTGCGATTGGTACGTCGAGCTCGTGAAGCCACTGCTCGCCTCGGAGAGCGCTTCCGATGCCGCCAAGCGCGGCACGCGTCGGAATCTTCTCGAGATGATGGAGGCTCTGCAGCGCGCGCTGCACCCGATCATGCCCTTCATCACGGAGGAGATCTGGCGGCGGGTCGCACCGCTCACCGGCCGCGATGGACCGACCGTGATGCTCGAGCCCTATCCACGCCCCGACGATTTCCCCGAGGACGCCGAGGCGGACCGCGAGGTCGCGTGGATCAAATCGATCGTCCTCGCCGTACGCCAGATCAGAGGGGAGATGAAGATCCCGGATCGCAAGCCCGTACCCGTGCGGCTCAAGGGCGCATCCGCGGTCGATGTGGCGAATCTCGAGCGCCATCGCCGCTCTCTCGAGCGCCTCGCCGGCATCGAGAGCCTCGTCCTGCTCGAGCCGGGCGCGGAAGCGCCCGAATCCGCTACAGCGCTCGTCGGCGAGCTCGTCGTGCTCGTGCCGATGGCCGGGCTCATCGATGCCGCCGCCGAGGCCGAACGCCTCGGCAAGCACATTGCGCGCACGCAGCAGTACCTCGCGA
>JBOHZR010000178.1:0-16850 GCA_050738595.1 Steroidobacteraceae bacterium
ACGTTCTTTTCCTGCGTAAGGGTGAGCAGCAGATAGAGGAACTCCCGTTTCACCTTCAGGATCTCGATCATCTCGAGAACCCCGCGGCTCGCGGCGTAGACGGCGCCCGACCAGGACCACGCGCGCGGATCGCCCTCGTCGCCGATCTGCGCGACCTTGGCGAGATCGACGGAGCCTACGAGGTCCGCGATGTCGGCGGTCGTCGGGTCGTGCGGGGCGTACGTTCCGATGCCGGCGCGGGACGCCTCCGACAGAAAAATCCGCTCGACCGGAACCCGGACGAAGTCGCCCTCGTAGTGCCGCTCGACGAGGTCCCGCGCCCAGGGCGAGAGCTCTCCCTGAACGCCGACGCCATAGCGGTCGCGAAATTCCGGCCTGAGGCTCGCGGGGATGAGATTGAGAGGGCTCTCCCTGAGTGGAGAGCCCTTGATCGCGTACAGCGCGCCGTCGTCGGTGCGGCTGTACTCCTCGAGACCGCGCTTGAGCAGGATCGCTAGAGTGGACTTGCCGCCCGAAGGCGGACCGAGGAGCAGGAGCAGCCGGCGGCCCACATCGGAGCCTGCGGCCGCGGCCTTGAAATATTCGACCACCCGCGAGAGCGGATCGTCGATACCGAACAGCTCGCGCTTCAAGAGCTCGCGCGCCTTCACCGTCTCCGTCGCCTCGGGGTTCTCGGCGTGGCCGTGCCAGCGCAGCATGTCCCAGATGTACTGATGGCTCGTGCGCGCCAGGGCCGCCGGACTCGAGGGAAGCACCGTCGTCAGGAAGTCCCCGAACGTCCCCTCCCACCGCTGCGCCCGGTGCAGACGGCTGAATGAGCTCAGGGACTCGAGAAATTCTTCGGTTCGAAGCATCTGATCCCCCTCAAGAGTGTCCGGGCTTCTGCACGGCCTTCCCTCCAGTGCGTCGCGCGAGCGACGGCCTTAACTTAAATCCAACCCATGGGCCGGAATGTGATGGCGCTCTCCGACCGCATCATCCACTACGTTAAGACGATCACAACAACGGATTGTTCACTCTGTCAAAGCAAATTGCATTCCCATTTCCCAAGCGAGCCGCGCCTTGAGCTGGCAACACGCACGTCACTGCGTCGATGCGCCGCACGCGCGCGCATTGCCGGTGCATCGTGCATCGTTCCGCCTTCACCCATCGTCCGCCGCTTCGAGGGCGCGATCAAGAGTGCTCTCGGCGCCTTTTTTCGGTAGGCTGGTGTGATTCCCGCGGCGAGCGACCCTGCGCCGCGCTGTCCCGCGGTGCGCGCTCCCGCGCCGCGCGCCGCGATTTGATTCGTGTGCTG
Source organism: Steroidobacteraceae bacterium (assembly GCA_050738595.1). Taxonomy (GTDB): domain Bacteria; phylum Pseudomonadota; class Gammaproteobacteria; order Steroidobacterales; family Steroidobacteraceae; genus JASHUC01. The sequence continues at coordinate 1,298 of JBOHZR010000178.1, forward strand.
TACGGCTCGCCGCGATTTGAGTGACGCCCGGCGCGCACTCGCAACCCGCTCTGGCATCCACCGAGGGAATGGTCGCAAGCGCGGTGCCGGAAGCCCCCGTGCCGAGAGATGCCCCGGGAAGCCGCGGACGAGCCGCGGACATAAACCCGGGCGCTGCTGTTTCGCCTACGCTCTGCGCCGGAAAAAGCGGGGCTCGCGCAGACTTTGTGCATCTCGTCGGCGTACGGCGACGGCGGCGTCTCGTTATTGTGAACTGACGCAAGGCCAAGGCCTACGCGGAAACTATCCTCGGACTGATTCGGTTCCAAGGGGGGCTCCGTGCTTCCACGGGCCCGCGGCCGCTTCCGCGAACGGAGAACCAACCAGTGGCGAGTCCAGCTCCATCCACGGGATCTCGATCCGTCGAGGCCGACGCCGGCCCAGCAGTCCACGCCTCCGCAAAACCTGCCGGCGAGATCATCGCCATCACGGTGCGCGATGACTTTCTGCTCGAGCTCGGCGAGTCACTCGGCGGCCAGGCGGCCGTGCATCCGGTCGATTCCTTTGCCGCGGCAGTCGAGCGGCTCGCAGGCTCGCGCCGCCCGCAGCTGCTCGCGATCGATTCACGGGACGTAGCCGATCTCAAGGGCGATGCCGAGCGGGCGCACTCGCAAGTACCGCACGTTCCGGTCGTCGTCTTCGCGCCCACGGAATCGGAAAAGACCATCGCCGGGACCCTGAAGAGCTCGAATGTGTTCGCCGTGCTGCCCATTCCCGTCGACCGGCGCAAGACCGCTGCGGTGTTCGAGGGCGTGATCGCGGAAGTTCAGGCGAAGCGCGCCGCCGCTCGCAGCGCCGGGGCCGGCGAGGCGCGCGGCGAGCCGCGCGCCCGAGATACCGACCGCACGGGCGAGTTTCGCTTCGAGGCGCGACCTCCGTTGAATCCCATGCCGGTGCACGCCGCGGACGAGACCGCGCACGCGCCGGCGGAGCCGCCCTCGGCGAGTCCCAAAGCCCCCGTGTGGGCTATCGCGGCCGTTGCGATCGCTGTGCTCGCCGGTGGAGCGTACTGGTATTTCGGGCATCAGGCTGCTCACCCGCACGCGACCGCCGCGCGCGCCGCGGCCCCGAAGGCCGGCTCCGCTCCTGCGCCCGAGGGCAGTGCGCTGCAAGCTGCCGCGCCGCACGCTGCCGCACCGCACGCTGCCGCACCGCACGCTGCCGCACCGCAACGCGCCACTGCTCCCGCTGCGGCCACTGAGCCGCAGACCGTTCTCGTTCAGGGCACACTCGACTCGCTTCTCGAGAAGGCGCGTCTCGCCATGCGCGAGCGCCGCTACACGGAGCCCTCGAACAACTGCGCGCTGCTCTACTATCGCTCCGCGCTCGGCGTCGATCCGACCAATGCCGAGGCGCGCGACGGCATGGCGCGTCTCACGACGCTGCTTTTTTCACGTTTCGGCGAATCGCTCTCGGGCGGCAAGCTCGATGAGGCAGCGAGCAGCCTCGCGAGCCTGAAGATCGCCGCACCGAGCGATGCGCGCCTGCCCGGGCTCGAGACTCGGCTGCTGCAGGGCGAGATCACCGCCGCATTCAGCGGCGGAAACGTCGAGCGCGCGGCGGCGCTCATTCGCCAGGCGCAGCAGTCGAGCGCCTTCCCCGCGGGCGAGCTCGCGAAGTGGCGCGCGGAGCTCGCCAAATATCAGAGCGACAGCCGCGCGAGCCGTCTGGCGGATCTCGTCGCCGCGCGCATCCGCGACGGCCGTCTGGTCGAGCCGGCGAATGACAGTGCGAAGTATTACCTGCAGCAGTTCAAGCAGGTCGACCCGGCGAGCCCGGAGGCGCAGCGGGACTCGCGCGATCTGGTCGGCGCGCTGTTGCGCAAGGCGCGCGAGGCCGCGGTCGCCGGCCAAGCCGCTGAGGCGAGCGCCTGGGTAGCCGATGCGCGCGGGGCCGGCATGAGCTCCGCCGATTACGCCGCCTACCAGCGCGACGTCGCATCGGCCAAGCAGCACGCGGCCGCCGCCGAGAGCGATCATGTCGTCGAGCTCGCGCGCGCGCGCCTGACGGACGGCCGTCTCACCGACCCGGCGAACGACAGCGCTGCATTTTATCTGACACAGCTGAAGAGCACGCGGCCGCGCGATGCAGCGGTGGCCTCGCTCAGCCGTGAGCTCGCGACGCGGCTTCTCGAGCGCGCGACGACCTCCGCTCGGGCAGGACGCGTGGATCAGATGCGTGCCGATCTCACGCTCGCGCGGCAATGGGGCGCGGACCCCGTGCTGGTGCAGGCCGTCGCCGACGTACTCGGCGGAAGGACGGGCGCGCCGGCGCAGGCGCCGCCCTCTGCGTCGACCCCGATTCCATCCGGCTTCGTGCCCCAGCGCACCCACTACGTGGCGCCGGAATATCCCGACCAGGCGCTCGAAGGGCACGTCTCGGGCTCGGTGACCGTGGAGTTCACGATCGACACGCTCGGCCGTCCAACCGATGTCCGCGTCGTCGCGTCGAGACCGGCAGAGGTGTTCGACCGCGCGGCGATTCTGGCCGTAAGGGCCTGGCGCTACAAGCCTGCGGTATTCAACGATGTCCCGACGGAGATTCCGACCCGCATGGTCATCCGCTTCCGAGCGCCGAACTGACCGGGGCACGGGAGCGCAGCATGACGAGCTCATCGGGAACGATGTCGGACGGGCGCCACGCGCGCGAGCGAAGCGGCGCAGGAGCCGCGGGCACGCTCATCGGAGCGGACCGGGCACGCGAGGCCATCACGGTCGGCGTCGGGGTGCTGTTCGCCGTCGTCATGGGCATCGTGCTCCTCGTCGGCTCGCGCCTCGCCAAACGCGTGACACTGGACGTGGCGGCACTGCAGACCGCGAGCGGCCTCGAGACCTATCCCGCGATCCTCAACCAGCAGATCACGCAGCTGCGCGACCGGCTCGAGGAGCGCGCGTACTCCGGACAGGCGCTCTCCGACCTGCGCGTGACGAGCGAATCGTTCACGCGCGATCTCGGGAGGCTCGAGTCCTCGCGCATCGGCAGCTCGAGCGAGCTCGCGCAAGCTCTGAAACTGTGGGGCGAGTTCAGGCCCGTTCTCGGTCCGGTCACCGCCTTCTCGGGCCAGCCCTACATCGATACCGACCAGGGCAGCACGTTCTCGCCCGGCGGGCGCGAGCACTACGCGAACGTCAAGCGCGCGCAGCTGTTCGCGCACGAGACTTCCCCGCAGCTCACGCGGGACCTGGGATCGCTCTCCTCGCAGCTTCAGACGCAGGCGAACGCCGAGGCGGCTCAGCTGCGCCTGCTGCTCTCGGGCGGTGTCATCTTCGCGCTCGTCCTCGCGGGCGTGGCCGCCTATCTGCAGGTGACCGGAGCGAAACTCGCACGCGCCGCGCGCGAATCCGAGGAGCAGACGCGCGACATCCTGAGCACGGTGCGCGAGGGCTTCTTCCTTCTCGATGCGGACTATCGGATCGGCGCCGTCTGGTCGGACGCGCTCACCAGGCTCTTCGGCCGCAGGGATTTCGCGGGCCTGCCCTTCGAGGAGCTGCTGCAAGGGCTCGTCTCCTCTCAGACCCTCGCGACCGCCACCAAGTACATCAAGCTGCTCTGGGGCGAGCGCGCGCACGAGAATCTGATGAAGAGCATCAATCCGCTCGGCCAGCTCGAGATCCACCTCGACAACGGCCACGGCGGGCAGGATACGCGCTTCCTGCAGTTCGACTTCCACCGCGTGCTCGGGCCGAAGGGCGCCGTCAAGCACGTGCTCGTCAGCGTGAGCGACATCACCTCGAGCGTGCTGCTCGCGCGCGAGCTCGCGGAGTCGCAGGAGAGCGCGAACGCCCAGGTGGACATGATGATGGGGGTCATGCACCTCGACCCGGTCCAGCTCGGCGCGTTCCTCGATTCCACGGAGACCGGACTGACCCTCATCAACGCCATCCTCAAGGAGCCCGCGCGCACCGATGCGGACTTCCGCAAGAAGCTCGACGGGATGTTCCGCGAGCTGCACTCGATCAAGGGTGAGTCGTCCGCCATCAATCTCATGACGGTCGCGCAACGCGTGCATGCGCTCGAAGATTCGGTCTCCGACCTGAAGAAGGCGCCCGCGCTGTCGGGGAACGAGTTCCTGCCGCTGGTGGTGAAGCTCGATGAGCTCATGGCCCACCTGAAGATGATCCGCGAGCTCGCCGCGCGCTTCAGCTCGCTGCGCGAGGGCGGCCCCGGAGCGCCGGAAGGCGACGGGGGAGCCGCGCCGCGGCGTCCCGATGAGCTCTCGCAGACCTTGCAGCAGCTCGCATCGCGGCTCGCGGGCGATCATCAGAAGAACCTGCGCCTGGACCTGAGCGGGCTGGGCGAAGTCCCCCCCGCTTATCGCGGCACGCTGAAGGACGTGCTCATCCAGATGCTCCGCAACGCGGCGGTACACGGCATCGAGACGGCGGAGGTCCGCCGAGCGCACACGAAAGACGGCACCGGGGTGGTGCGGATCGAGTTCGGCCGCAAGACGGACGGGTTCGAGCTCATGTTCGAGGACGACGGCGCCGGCATCTCGCCCGAACAGCTGAAGGCCGCTGCGGTGCGCCGCCAGCTCGTCACTCAGCAGGAAGCGGACGGCATGGACACTCGCGCCGCCATGGCGCTCATCTTCCGGCCGGGCTTCTCGACCCACGATCAGGTCTCGATGGATGCGGGCCGCGGCGTCGGAATGGACGTCGTGGCGCGCAACGTCTACGCGCTCGGAGGCAGGATCGGCGTCAGCACGAGCCCGGGCAAGTTCACCCGTTTCAAGATCTCCCTGCCCATCGCCCCCGCGAGGGCGGATTCCGCGGTCGCCTGACGAGGCCGGACACGAGACGGCAAGGCGTCGCACATGGGCATGCTGAATGGGAAGGAGACCCTGCACGCGAAGCGGTCGTTTCGCTTGCTCATCGTCGATGATTCGAACATCATCAGGCGGCGCATCGAGCGCTCCCAGCAGTTCGAGGAGCTCGAGGTGGTCGGAGCCGCATCGAACGGCGTCGAGGCGATCGAGTTGTTCCGGCGGACGGACCCGGATCTGGTCACGATGGATCTCACGATGCCGCAGATGGACGGCATCGAGTGTATCGAGCAGATCGTGCGCATGAAGCCTGCGGTGCGCATCCTGGTCGTCTCGGCGCTCGCGGACAAGGCGACGGCGGTCGATGCGATGGAGAAGGGAGCGAACGGCTTCCTCAACAAACCCTTCACCGATCGCCAGCTCAACGAGGCGATCGCCGAGCTCATCCGGGGCGCCTGAGATGCTGCAGGAGCAGGAGCTGAAGACCTTCGTCGAGGGGACGACGAACTATTTCGAGGTGGCGGCGCAGCAGCCCGCCACGGTCGGCTCGCCCTACCTCGTCACGGACCGCAACCCGGGCATGCACGAGTATACGGGGATCATCAGCATCTCCGGACGCCGCGAGGGCGTCGTGTATTTCACCGCCCCCAAGGCGATGCTCACCGTCCTGCTGATGAAGATGCAGGAAAACGACTTCAGCCACGAGAACATGCGCGATCTCGTCGGCGAGGTCGCCAATACGATCTCGGGCAACGCGCGCCGGGATTTCGGCAACGAGTTCGTGATCTCGGTGCCGAGCGTGCTCACCGGCGAGCGCAGCCCGGCGCCGGTGCTGCCCGGCGCGCGCTCGTTCGTCATCCCGATCAACTGGCGCAGTCACAGCGCCAAGCTCGTCGTCTCCCTCAAGTAAGCTCGAGCAGGCCTGCGCCCGGAGCCCGGCTCTATACTGGCCGGCATGCTCCGCTACGAGGCCGTGACGAAGCGCTTCGGCCCCCTGCTCGCGCTCGACGGCATCACCCTCGAGTGCGCGCGCGGCCGCACGACCGCGCTCCTCGGGCCGAGCGGCTGCGGAAAATCGACACTGCTGCGCCTCGCGGTCGGGCTCGTACGGCCCGATGCCGGGCTCGTGCAGGTCGACGGCCGGACGGTCGGATTCGAGAGCATCGAGGCGCTGCGCCGGCGGATCGGCTACGTCATCCAGGAGGGCGGACTCTTTCCGCACCTCGACGTGCGCGGCAACGTCACGCTCATGGCGCACCATCTCGGCTGGGACCGCGCGCGGATCGACGCTCGCTATCGCGAGCTGCTCGAGCTCGTCAAGCTGCCCGCGGCAGTGAGCCCGCGCCCACCGGATGAGCTCTCGGGCGGACAGCGGCAGCGCGTGAGTCTCATGCGCGCGCTGATGCTCGATCCGGAGCTGCTGCTGCTCGATGAGCCGCTCGGCGCGCTCGATCCGATGATCCGCCACGAGCTGCAGCACGATCTGAAGGAGCTGTTCGCGAGCCTCGACCGCACGGTCGTGCTCGTCACGCACGACATCGCGGAGGCGGGCGTGCTCGGCGATGCGCTCGTGCTGCTGCGCGCGGGCCGCGTCGAGCAGCAAGGCACGCTCGAGGAGCTGCTCGATCGGCCCGCAAGCGCGTTTGCCAGAGACTTCGTGGCCAGCCAGCGCGGCGCGCGCGAGCTGCTCGATGAGCAGCACGCGGCGCAGTCGCGCACGGGGTGCTGAGGTGCGTGCCGCTCTGTGGGCCGCCACGGTGCTCGCCGCCGCAATCGGTGCAACGGGCGCGGTCCGCGCGCTGGCCAGCTCCGCGCGGCCGGTGGTCGTCGGTTCGAAAGCGTTCACCGAATCGGTCATCCTCGGCGAGATCGTCACGCAGACGCTCGAGCGGGAAGGCATCCCTGCGGTGCATCGACGCGCACTCGGCGGCAGCCGTGTGCTGTTCGATGCGTTGCGCGCCGGGCAGATCGACGTCTATCCGGAGTACACCGGGACGCTCGATGAGGAGTTGCTCGGCGGGAGCGCGCAGCCGGCGGCCGGCGACCCTGCCAAGCAGCCTGGCGCATCAGCGCGCACTGCGAAGCTGCGAGGCCTCGGACTCACCGTCGCCGCCCGGTTCGGTTTCGAGGACCGGTACGTCCTCGGAATGCTGCCCGGCACAGCCCGCAGGCTCGGTATCCAGCGAATCAGCGATCTCGCCCGCACGCCGGGGCTGCGATTCGGACTGTCCAACGAGTTCCTGAGCCGCGCAGACGGCTGGCTCGGGCTCGAACGCGCGTACGGGCTCGGCGGCTCGAACGTGCAGGGTCTCGACCACGAGCTCGCCTATCGCGCGCTCGAGCATGGCGACATCGACGTGATGGATCTCTATTCGACCGACCCGCAGATCGTGCGCGATCGGCTGACGGTCCTTGCGGACGACAGAGGCTTCTTCCCCCACTACTCGGCCATCCTGCTCGCGCGCGCGACGCTGCCCGCCGAGGTTCGGCGGGCGCTCGCGAGCCTTGCCGGACGCATCGATACGCAAACGATGGCCCGCATGAACGAGCGCGTGCTGATCGGCCATCGTGCCGAATCGCAAGTCGCCGCTGAGTTCGTCGCGCGGCAGTTCGGGGGCTCGGCGCAGACGCCTCCCCGCACCTGGCTTCAAGAGCTCGGTCGATACACCCTGCAGCAGCTCGCCCTCACCTGCGCCTCGCTCGCGGCGGCGATCCTGATCGGGCTCCCGCTCGGAATCGTGGCCGCGCGCCGGCCCGGGCTCTCCCGCGTCGTGCTCGGCGCCGCCGGGGTGGTGCAGACGATCCCCTCGCTCGCGCTGCTCGTGTTCATGATCCCGCTGCTCGGCATCGGTTTCGCGCCCGCGGCGCTTGCGCTGTTCCTCTACAGCTTGCTGCCGATCATTCGCGGCACGTGCGCCGGCCTGGCCGGGATTCCGAGGCCCCTCGCCGAATCCGCCGCCGCGCTCGGCCTCACCGGCTCCGCGCGGCTGCGACGGGTCGAGCTCCCCCTGGCCGCGCGCTCGATCCTCGCGGGCATCAAGACCGCCGCCGTGATCAACATCGGGACCGCGACGCTTGGCGCGCTGATCGGCGCGGGCGGCTACGGCCAGCCCATCCTCACCGGCATCCGCCTGAACGACACCGGCCTCATTCTGGAAGGCGCAGTCCCCGCGGCATTGCTCGCCCTCGCGGTCCAGGGGCTCTTCGACGGAATCGAGCGGCTGCTGATGAACCCGTCAACATTTTCGCGATCCAAACGTTGAGGGCGCATGGTCCCACGGAGCGCACCTCGATTGCGGATGCGAGGCCAGTGACGGCCGTGCTGAGGTTTGTATGACCGAGAAAATTCCCGGTATCAGGAGCGCGGTAATCGCCGCGGCGATGCTGGCGGTGCTCGCCGCGTGCGCGACAGTCCCCCAGATTCGCACCCAGTCCGCCCCAGAGCTCGACCTCGGCCGCTACACGACCTACAGCTTCGTCGAGCACCCGGGCACGGACCGGGGCAATTACCGCAGCATCACGACTCGCTATCTCGAGGCGGCGGTCGATCACGAGATGGCGGCGCGCGGCTTCACGCAGAGCGCTCACCCGCAGCTCCTGATCGACTTTCACACGATGATGCGCGACCGTTTGCGGGGCCAGATGGGCCCGTATTGGGGCGGAGGCTGGGGCTACGGCTGGGGTTGGGGTTGGGGGTGGGGACCCGGCTGGTGGGGAGGGCCGCCCGGCGGCCCATGGGGTCTCGGCGGATGGAATGACATCGAAGCCTACACCGAGGGTACACTGACGATCGATGTCATCGACGCGATGGATAAGGATGCGATCTGGAGCGGCTCGGCCGTCAGTCGCGTCCAGCAGGCTGCACTGCAGCACCCCAAGGCTTCGATCGATGAGACGGTCGCCAGTATCTTCGCCCAATTCCCGAAGCAGCCGCTTCGGAGCGCACAGAGTCCGCCAAATAGCTGAGCCGCGCATGAGGGGGGCAACCGCAAAGGGCGGCGAATCGGCCGCGGGGCTGTGCAAGTGCGCGGCGGTACTCGTCGTCGCGGGGGTTCTCGCGGCGTGCACGGCCATGACCCGGATGTCCTCCGATGCTCCAGCCAATGTGACTCTCGCGGGCACGTGGAAGCTGGACCCGCAGCACAGCACGGACAGCAACAAGGCGCTCGAGAATCTCATGAAGACTGCCCGGCGGGCGCAGAGATCCACGCGCCGCTACGGTGCTGGCGGCACGGACGGCTTCGGAAGCGATGCTGCCCTCCTCGCTCCACCTCGCCTGGTGTTTGCTCCCGATATTTCGCTGCAGAGGAGCCTGCTCGCAAACGGTGAATGGCTGAAGATCGACCAGCGGCCGGGGGAATTCGTGGTCGCCAACGCCGAGGGCTCTCGCAGCTATGTTCCAGGCGAGCGCAGCGTCGTATCGGTCCCCGGCGGCGTGGCAGACCAGCGCTCGGGCTGGAAGAGTCATGAATACTGGATCAGCCTCAAGCCGCAGGTCGGCCCCAGTGCTACCGAGACGTTCAAGCTCTCGCCCGATCGCAAGCAGCTCGTCGAGATCATCGACATCGCAAGAGACGGCCGCATCCCGGCCCTCAAGGTCACGCGCGTGTACGTCCCGACCCAGGAGGAGGCCCCATCGGCCGTCCCCTCGGAGGACTGACGGCCGTTCGCCTGCGCGCCCCTCCTCGACCCGCCCCCCGACCTGCCCGGCCTGCCCGAGCAGGCTCCGTCAGGCCGGCAGTTGGGCGGCCGATCCGGCCGCGGCATGGCCGCGGCGATTGGGCACTCGTTTCCAGCAACTCGTGCTCTCCCCCATGCCGCTCGCGACGCCCCTTTGCGCCTGGTGCTTGCACGCGCCTATGCTAGCGTCGTGTCAGCGACCCCCTTGTCAGCGATAAACGCCCAGGGCGCTATGGCCGCGAGCGGCGTCGACATGCTGCAGCGCTCCGGCGCGGGGCTCGTTTTGCCGGGCAACACCGAGGCCTACCCCGAGCGCGCGCCGTTCACGCGCGCGGAGCTCGCGCTGATATTCGGATTCTGGACCCTGATCGCCGTGCTCTCCTCGGCGAACTCGATCATCCAGTTGAAGCCGCACGTCTCGTTTTCGCCGCTCGTCCTCGATTTCGCGACCGCTTGCATGTGGGCGCTGCTGACACCGCCGATCTTCCGCCTGGCGAGCCTGTACCCCATCGAGCGTTCGGGGTGGCGGTCGCGCGCCATGACTCTGGTCCTCGGCCTCGCCGTCGCCGTCTTCATGGATGTGCTGACCAACTATCTGCGCTACAAGCTCTACCACTATCCGGCGAAGATGAGTCCGCAGATGGCGACGGTGATGCGGCTGCGCTCGCTCTGGTTCATGAATGATTTCTTCGTATACGTTCTGGTTCTCTTCGCCGGCTACGCACGCAATTACTTCCTCAACTTCCGCGTACGGCGCGAGGAAGCGATGAACCTCAAGGCGCAGGCCGCGCAGCTGCAGGCGCAACTCGCCGACGCGCGGCTCACGGCGCTGCGCACGCAGCTCAATCCCCATTTCCTCTTCAATACCCTCAACGCCATTTCGGCGCTCGTCGAGCGCGATCCGCGGGGCGTGCGCCGCATGATCGCGCGGCTCTCGGAGCTGCTGCGCACCTCGCTCGATGAGGCCGACGAGCCCGAAGTGCCGCTCAATCGCGAGCTCACGTTCATCGATCGGTACCTCGAGGTGATGCAGATCCGGTTCCAGGGACGATTGCACGTGCGGATGCACGCGGATCCGGAAGCGAGCGCCGCGCTGATCCCCAATCTCATCCTGCAGCCGCTGGTCGAGAACGCTGTCAAGCATGGGGTGAGCAAGATGGTCGGCGCGGGGCGCATCGAGATCCGGGCCCGGCGCGAGGGCGAGCGCCTCGTGCTCACCGTCCAAGACAACGGCCCCGGATTCGCGAACGGCCGCCCGCCCTCGAGCGAGGGGGTCGGCTTGCGCAATACGCGCGCGCGGCTCGCGCAGCTCTACGGAGCCGAGCAGAGCCTCGCGCTGAGGGTGGCCGCCGATGGCGGCTTCATTGCGGAGGTCTCGCTCCCCTATCACACTCCGGCTGACCTCAGGACCGCAGCGGTCGCAGCCGAAGCTTGAGGCCTTGCATGTCGGCCCCGCATCCGCTTCGCGTGCTGGTCGCGGACGACGAGGCGCTCGCAAGACAGCGCCTCGAGGATCTCCTGCGCAAGGAAACCCACGTCGAGATCGTCGGCAGTGCGGGAAACGGCGATGCGGCCGTCGAGGCGATCCGCAAGCTGAAGCCCGATCTGGTCTTCCTCGACGTGCAGATGCCCGGTCGCACGGGATTCGACGTGGTGCGCGACGTGGGCGCCGAGCGCATGCCGCCCACGATATTCGTCACGGCGTACGACCGCTTCGCACTGCAGGCGTTCAACGTTGCCGCCGTCGACTACCTCGTGAAACCATTCGACGACGAGCGCTTCGAGCAGGCCTTTCGCCGCGCGCGGCACCTGATCGAGCTCAAGGAGGTCGGCCGGCTCACCGAGCAGCTGCGCGAGCTGCTGCAGAGCGAGGCGCGCGCAGCCATGGGCGCCCCGGACATGGGGGCGGTGGGGTCGGGGACGGTAGCCGGCGATCCGGGTGCCCTCACCGCCTCGCGCGCGGCCGGTGCGCCGCGCGCAGGAGCCCCCGGACAGCAGGGCGCCTCTGCCTACCTCGAGCGCATCGCCGTCGAGATGCGCGGGCAGGTGCGCGTCGTGCCCGTCGAGACGATCGAGTACATCACCGCAAGCGGCCCTTATGCGGAGATCCATGTCGGCGAGAAGACCTACATCATTCGCGAGCGCATGCAGACGCTCGAGGAGCGGCTCGATCCGGCGCGGTTCTTCCGCATTCATCGCAGCGTCATCGTGCGGCTCGACCGCATCGATACACTGCTGCGGGAACCGGGCGGCGATTACGCCGTCCAGCTCAAGAACGGGGCGCGGCTTTCGGTGAGCCGCAATCGTGTCGAGCCGCTCGAGCAGTGGATGGGGCTGCCGCGTTGAGGCGTACGCCGAAGGCACGCGCGGGCGGCGCCCCCGTCAAGCGCGCCGCTCGCGCGCGCGGAGGGCGCGGCAAGCTCGCGCCGCGCGCCAAGTCGCGCGGTCCGCGCCCGGCGGACGTGGCGCTCGATCCGACGGATGCCGCGGTCGCCGAGACCGCGGCGCTCATCGCCGCGGACGGCGGTATCGTCCTCGGCAGTTACCGCGATCCGCTCGACGCGCGCCCCTTGCTGCTCGCCTCGCTGCCGCTCGCCGCCGTCGCACCGACTCCGTTCCAGCGGGAGCTCTCCCCGACGCACGCGCGCCGGCTCGCGGAAAAAATCGAGGAGACGGGCATCTTTCTCGATCCGCTGATCGTCGTGCGCGGCGCGGACCGACGCTGGTGGACGCCGAACGGCAGACACCGGCTCGCCGCTTCGAAGTTTCTCGGGCTCGAGCGCATTACCGCGCTGATCTCGCCCGACCAAGCGCTCGCGTTCCGGATCCTCGCGCTCAATACCGAGAAGGCGCACAACTTGAGGGACCGCAGCCTCGAATCGATCCGCATGGCGCGCGAGATCGCCAAGCGCCATCGCGGCGTACGCGAGCGCGACCACGCGGGCGAGCTCGAGTCGCCCGAGCTGCTCACCCTCGGCATCGTGTACGAGCGCAGCGGCCGCTTCGGCGGGGGTGCCTACAGTTCGTTCCTGAAGAAGGTCGATCGCTTCAGCGATCAGGCGCTCGCAAAGAGTCTCACGGCCCGGGAGGGACACGCGGCGCGGCTTCAAGAGATCGACCGGCAGGTCAAGCGCATCGTCGCCGCGCTCACGGCGCGTGGCTTCAAATCACCCTACCTTCGCAACTACGTCGTCGCACGCATCAATCCGGTCCGGTTCCACAAGGTAAAGCGCGGCGCCGCCGCGGCGGCGCCGCCGATGCCGCTCGGCCAGGCGCTCACGCGCATGAACGCGAACGCGAAGCGCTTCGACAGCGGCTCCGTCTCCAACGCCGACCTCGCGTGGGTCGCCGTTGGAGCGGAAGGCACGAGCCGCGATTGAAGCGCGAGCGGGCCGGTGAACGGCGGGCCGCGCTCTTCAGCGGCGGCGCTTCGGGTGGCTCTCGGTGAGCCAGATGACGTGGCAGAGATGATGCAGACGGTAGGTCGGCGTCTCGGGCGCGAGCTCGGGGTCGGGCTCGCACTCGATGATGATCTCTGGCTCGCTCGCGAGCACGGGCTCCCCGCAGACGAGGCACGTGAGTCCCGATCCGCGGCGCGCCCTGAGCCGCAGCGTTCCGCGTCCTTCGGGCAGCAAGCCGTAGCGCCGATACCGGTGCACGCGCATCCTGAGCTCATTGAGATATCTCGCGAGCTCATCCGGAATGCGTTTCTCTTTCGAGGGCTGCGAGTCCATGAATCGGCTGTCGCGGAATTCGGTCCGCCACGCCCCACTCCAGCAAACCCTGTTCCCACGGCTGCCCGCGCGCGCCCCGCGGGAAATGCGAATCGCGCGGTCCCGGGTACAATAGCCTCGCAACGGACTGCGGTTTCCTCGCATCTCGAGCGCAGCCATTTGCGTGAATCAGCCGCGATCGAGCGCGACCGACACTCGAGCGGAGACGACATGAACCTGATCATCAAGCCCTACTCACCTCCCGTGCCAGACGCTCTGTACAAGTCGACGCCGGTGCGTTTCTCCGACAATCCGCTGTTCAAGCGCTTCGGCGCCCCGTTCCGCGCGGAGGTGGACATCCGCGACTGCGAGGTGCAGGGCGAGCTGCCCTCCGAGTTGAGCGGTGCGTTCTATCGGGTGGGACCGGACTATCAGTATCCGCCACGCTGCCCCGACAACATTCCCTTCGACGGCGAGGGGCACGTCTCGATGTTCCGCATCGCCAAGGGTCATGTGGACTTCAGGAGCCGATATGTCCGCACGCAGCGCTTCAAAGCTCAGGAAGCCGCGCGGCGCTCACTGTTCGGGATGTATCGCAACCCGTACACCGACGACCCCTCGGTCAAGGGACTCTCCCGCGGCACGGCGAATACCCACGTCGTCTATTACGGCGGCAAGCTCCTCGCGCTGAAGGAGGACAGTCCTCCGGTCGTGCTCGACCCCACAACGCTCGACACGCTCGATGACTATCACGATTTCCGCGGCAAGCTCACGAGCCGCACGTTCACCGCGCATCCGAAGTTCGATCCCGGGACGGGCGAGATGATCGCCTTCGGCTACGAAGCCACAGGCGAGGCGACGGACGACGTGGCCGTCTACTCGTTCGATCGCCGGGGCCGCATCACCTGGGAGGCATGGATCAAGGTGCCGTATGTGGGCATGCTCCACGACTTCGCCGTCACGCAGCGGCACGTCGCCTTCCTCGTCATGCCGATGGCGACGAACGTCGCACAGATGAAGCTCGGCGGCGTCCATTTCGCGTGGAACTCGCATCTGCCGACCTGGTTCGGCGTGATGCGCCGCGGCGGTGACGGCAAGGATCTGCGCTGGTTCAAAGGACCCGAGCGCTGCGCGACGCACGTGATGGGCGCCTTCTCGGAGGGCGAGCGCATCTGGGTCGACATGGACATGGCGCTCAAGAACCAGTTCCCCTTCTTCCCGAATGCGAACCGCGAGCCGTACGACCCGCGCGCGGCGCAAGGGCGGGTGACGCGGCTCACCGTCGACCTCTCGAAGAAGAGCATCGACACCTACGACATGGAGGTGCTGTATCCGACGGTCGGCATCCTGCCGCGCCAGGATGATCGCTATCACACGCTCCCGTATCGCTACGGATTCATGCCGACCATGGACCCGACGCGCCCCTTCGACGAGCGCCTCGCGCACATCCTCACGCAGCCCGTCAACTGCTGGACGCGGTTCGATCACGCCACACGCAAGACCTCCACGTTCTTTGCCGGCAGCGACTCGACCCTGCAGGAGTGCGTCTTCGTGCCGCGCTCGAAGGATGCGCCGGAGGGCGACGGCTATCTCCTCGGCATCGCGAACCGGTTGCTCGATGGGCGCTCCGACCTGGTGGTCGCCGACACGCAGCGCCTCGAGGCCGGTGCGGTGGCCTGCGTGAATCTACCCTTCCGAATCGGGGCAGGCATTCACGGGTGGTGGGTGAGCGAGGCGGAGCTCGGAGGCTAGCGCGCGGTGGCAGCGGCCGGCACGCGCCGGACCGCCCCGAGCGCCGCGAGCAGCTCGCGGCGGCTCGCAGGCGCCCAGCCCTGCGCTCGCAACAGTCGTTCGGCGTCCCCCGCGTAGCGCGCTGCGAAATCGGCACGTGAGAGCGCCGGCGCCGCGGCGGCGAGCGTGCTCAGGAGCTCTTGCGTGAGCCGATCGATCCGCGGCCTCAAGTCTCGCGCGAGATCGAGGTCGGGTTGCGAGGTATCGAAGCCGCGTTCGCGCCAACTGGCCTGGGAGGCCCTCTCCGCATCGCGCGCCAGACGGATCTGCAGTGCAAACAGGCGCTCGATCGGCGCGCTTGCGAGCCCGCGAGGCCGAGCGAGCTGCGCGGATTCGGCGATGACGACTCGCTCGCGCGCGGGATCCGAGACCGCGGCATGATGCCGCCACTTCCACGCTGCGACGGCGGGCATGAGCGCGAGACGTTCGTTCTCGAGCTGCAGGACGCGTAAGACACAGGAGCGCTCATCGGCGCATGAAGCCGGGGGCACGGCGGGGATCGGCGGTGCGGCGGGGATCGGCGCGCCGGCCGTCGTTGGCGCGCCGGCGGCGCGGTCAGGCGGTGCCC
>JBOHZR010000179.1:0-2168 GCA_050738595.1 Steroidobacteraceae bacterium
CGCACAGGATGTAGTCGAACGCCGGCAGAACCGGCTCGATCTCCTCTCGCGCGGACGGCGGTGCCTCGCTCAACGACCAGGTGGCGATGAAGAGCCCCGGCGAGCGCCCGCTCAACTGACGCTCGACAGTGCGCGCCCTTCCCGCCGGCACCCACTCGAGATTCTCCGGCACATCGTCCTCAGGCCCGGTCGGAAACACATTCCGTACATAGAATCGCTGCAGCGCGCACATCGGCGGCAGGTCGCAAATGAGGTAACGATTGCGATAGCCGAGGTTGCGAAGCAGCCGGAAGAAGCTTCCGTATCCGCCGCCGAACTCGAATACCTGCTGAATGCTCGCGAGATCGAAATCCGTCGACTCGAGCAGCCTCACGAGGTGATACCCGTGCTGCATGAGCAGCGGGCTAGTGAGCGGATAGTGGGGACTCAGCAGGGGCTGACCGACAGGAGACTCGGTGAGCGCCATCTGAATGCCCGAATTGAAGCGCTGCGAGCGCTCGAGGTAGCTCCAGTACCGGCGGCCGAGGCTGCGCATCGGCGGATGGACGGTTCTCCTGATCGGCGGCAGCCGCAGGAACCGCCGCGCGCCGCTTTGCCGGAGCGCCGCGATGATCTCCTCGCTGAGCGCTGCCCACTCCCCTCCCGGCGATGCGTTGCTCGCGACCCCTTCGAGCGATTGGAAGAGCTCCTCCAGGTGGCTCGGAGCCGGGGCGCAGTAATCGCTGAGGGTCCTCGCCGCGAGCCGCCGGATGAGCGCGCACGCGTCGGCCGTCACGGGAGTCTTCCCGCGAAGTCGCGAACCCACCTGCATCTCCCCCATAAGCGCCGTCCGGCACCCCCGCGCCGAACTATCATGCGCGTGGCCGCGCGCTGCTACAATCGGGGCGGATCGCTTGACTCGTCAAGGGGGTAGACGATGCGTTTCCTGCGTGACATGGCGATAGGGTCCGGGCTTGCGGTGCTCTCCTGCGCGGGGATCCTGGCGACGGGAGCTACGGCCGCCGCGGGTGAGTCCGCGCACCCGGACTTCTCCGGCGTGTGGGGTACTTACGTCGAGCCGGGGCAGCGCGGGTTCGGCTCGTTCCGCGCAGGCGTGAAGCTGCCGTTGAAGCCCGCTGCGAAACAGAAGGTCCAGGAATACCACGAGCTCGTCACGCCCGGCGATGACAACCCCGGCAAGTTCTGCCTCGGCTACGGCATGCCCGAGTCGATGATGTTCTCCGGGGGCTACCCGATGCAGCTCATCCAGCGCCCTGACACGATCTTCATCGTCTACGAGGCCTACCACGAGACTCGTCAGTTCAATTTCGGTGCCAAGGTCATGAAGCCGAGCGATCGGGTTCCCGACCGCGACGGCTATTCGGTCGGGCATTGGGAAGGCGACACACTCGTCGTCGAGACGACCTCGCTGAAGGAGCAGGAGGATGAGACCTGGCCGCACAGCGCGGACGCGCGCATCGTGGAGCGCTATCACCTGACGAAGGACTCCAAGGGCAACAAAGTTCTCGAGAACGACTGGACGATGTACGACCCGGCGTTCTACACCGAGCCCGTGAAGGGCGTGAAGAAGTGGGCCCCGACGGGTGTCTTTCTCCCCTACGAGTGCAACGAGGAAGGCTGGCTCGATCACCTCGAGGCGCTGCGCAAGGCGAAGAACCCCGCCCTGCCGTCCATTTACTGAGCAGGGATGTCGCAGGGGCGAGCGCGCGCGGCTCGATAGCCGGCGCGCCGCCCCCTATTTGCCGGTGACGGGATTAGGGTAATCGTACGGCGGGATGAAGGTCGCGGGGTAGGTCCGATAGACGACCGTCGGGGGCCGATCGGGCGGCAGATCCTTCTCCGGATGCGTGTTCGGCACCGCCGACTTCGCCCACCCGCTCGCGTAGTCCGTGTACATACGGAAATACGCGTGGAGAGTCTTGATCTTCCAGACGCCCCGCTCCTTGACGTACTCGTTCTCGTACGTGCCGATCCCCCAGCGCGAATCCTTGCGATAGTCGCCGACCTCCGCGAGCCAGCGCCAGCGGCCCTTCGCGGTCCGCCCGTCCGGCGCCACCGTGATGATCGGCTGCAGCTGAATGTGGTTCTGGATCTTCCCGTGCACGAGCCCCTGCGGGGCGAGCCACGTGAGGTATTGCAGGATGCGCGCCTTGCCGACGAAGACACCG
>JBOHZR010000180.1:0-5169 GCA_050738595.1 Steroidobacteraceae bacterium
CAGCCGGACCCGGGACTCACGGCGCTGGCGTTGATCGCGCGCATGCACGGGATCGCCGCCGACGAGGCGCAGATTCGACATCAGGCAGGTCTCGGGGAGCGTCGCTTCGGCGAGGCGGATCTGCTGAGAGCCGCCAAATCCCTCGGGCTCAAAGCACGGATCGTTGCCGTCGACCCGCAGCGGCTCGCGTATCTGACGCTGCCGGCGTTGCTGTTCGATTCTGAGCACAATCACTTCATCCTCGCGAAGCTCTCCGGCGAGCGGGCATTGATTCAGGAGGGAGACTGCTCACCGCCGCAGATCGTCACGCTCGAGCAGCTGCGCGCTCGTGGCGTCGGGCGGGCACTTCTCGCGGCATCGCGCGCTTCGCTCGTCGGGGAGCTGGCGCGCTTCGATTTCTCCTGGTTCATCCCGGCCATGATCAAGTACCGGCGACTGCTGCTGGAAGTGCTCGGCATGTCGTTCTTGATCCAGATGTTCGGTCTCGTGCCGCCGCTCATGTTCCAGGTGATCATGGACAAGGTCCTGACCAATCGGGCGTTCGATACGCTCAGCGTCGTCGGACTCGTCATGCTGCTCGCGGCGGTGTTCGAGACGCTGCTCACCGGATTGCGCAACTACATCTTTGCGCACACGACCAATCGGATGGACGTCGAGCTTGGCGCGCGGCTGTTCCGTCACCTCGTGCAGCTGCCGGTGGCCTATTTCAACGCACGCCGGGTCGGGGATTCGGTGTCGCGTGTGCGCGAGCTCGAGAACATCCGCAATTTCCTCACCGGGCAGGTGCTGACGGCCTGCCTCGATATGATCTTTTCCGTGGTGTTCATCGCGGTGATGGCGCTCTACAGCGTCAAGCTGACCCTGATCGTGCTGTTCTCGCTCATCGGTTACGCGGTCGTATCCGTGGTGCTCAACCCGACCTTTCGCCGGGCTCTCGATCTGAAATTCTCACGCGGCGCCGACAACAACTCCTTCCTCGTCGAAGCCGTATCGGGATGCGAGACCGTGAAGGCACATGCGGTCGAGCCGCAGTTCGCACGCAAGTGGGATACGCTGCTCGCCGCCTATGTGACGGCGGGCTTCCGCGTCAACAATCTAGCCAACGTCGGCCAGCAGCTCATCCAGCTCGTCGGCAAGCTCGTGGCGCTCGCGATCCTCTTCTTCGGTGCCTATCAGGTCATCGAAGGCAAGCTCACGATCGGGCAGCTGGTGGCATTCAGCATGCTCGCGCAACGCGTGGGTTTGCCCATCCTCAGACTCGCGCAGCTGTGGCAGGACTTCCAGCAGATCGGCGTCTCGATGCAGCGCCTCGGTGACATTCTCAATGCGCGCACCGAGATTCCGCCGAGCACTCAGGCGCTGCCGCCCATGCAGGGTGCTATCGAGTTCGAGGACGTGCAGTTCCGCTACAAACCCGACGGACCGGTAATCATTCACGGCATCAACCTGCGCATCAGGGCGGGCGAGTTGGTCGGGATCGTCGGACGTTCCGGCTCCGGCAAGAGTACCCTGGCGAAGCTGCTGCAAAGACTGTACGTCCCGGAGCGCGGCCGCATCCGGATCGACGGCATAGACCTCGCGCTCGCCGATCCCGCCTGGGTTCGCCGCCAGATCGGGGTGGTATTGCAGGAGAATCTGCTGTTCAACCGGTCGATTCGCGAGAACATCGCGATCGTGGACCCGGGAATGCCGCTCGAGGCGGTCATCCCGATCGCCAAGCTCGCGGGGGCCCATGAGTTCATCTGTGAGCTGGCCGAAGGGTACGACACCATCGTCGGGGAGCACGGCTGCGGTCTGTCGGGCGGTCAACGCCAGCGCATTGCCATTGCGCGCGCGCTCGCGACCAACCCGCGAATCCTCATATTCGATGAGGCGACCAGCGCGCTCGACTATGAGACCGAGCGCACGTTGCAGCAGAACATGGCCTCCATCTGCCGTGGCCGCACGGTCATCGTCATCTCGCACCGCCTGTCGACCATCCGGCACGCCGATCGCATCCTCACGATGGAGAAGGGAACGATCGTGGAGGCGGGCAATCACGAAGAGCTCATCCGGCGCAGTGGTCCGTATGCCCACCTCGTTTCACTGCAGGCCCAGTAGTGGGCAGCGGACCTGAGGGGTCGAGGGATGCGATTCCTTGAACTGACGGGTTTCGGGGCACTAGTCGGCCGGTATTCAGCCGTCTTGCGCCAGAGCTGGCGCGTTCGCCACGAGCTCGACTCGGACAGGAGGCTGCCTGAGGAGGTGGCCTTTCTGCCGGCGCACCTGGAGATCGTCGAGACGCCGGTGCACCCGGCGCCCCGCTGGACGGCGCGGATCTGCTCGATCCTGACGCTGTGTGCGGTCGCCGTCGCCGTCTTCGGCCGCCTCGACATCGTCGCGGTCGCACCCGGCAAGTTGGTGCCGAATGCGCGCGTGAAAGTCATTCAGCCGGCGATTACCGGCGTCGTGCGCAAGATCCTGGTACGCGATGGCATGCGCGTTCAGGCGGGGCAGCTGCTCATGGAACTCGATCCCAGGCAGGCGGCGGCTGACACGGACAGGGCGACCGGAGAGCGTCTGGATGCGCAGCTCACCATGGCGCGTTCACAGGCGCTGCTCCGCGCAGCCAGGGAGGACCGCAGGCCCGCTGTGGCGCGCGTGCCGAATGCGCCAGCGGCCCGACAGAGCCAGGTCCAAGCGCTGGCCGACGGCATTTTCAGCGAGTACCGCGCCAAGATCGCCTCGCTCCGGGCGGAGCTATCCGAGCGCGAGGCCGATCTCGCGACGACCAACGCCGAGATCGGCAAGCTGAGATCGACGGCGCCGCTTGTCCGGCAGGAGGCGGATGACTATCGCGCGCTTGCAACCGGCAACTTCGTCGCGCGGCACGACTACCTGGAGAAGCAGGAAAACGCGCTGGCGCAGGAAGGAGACCTCGCGGCTCGCATCAGTCACTCGCACGAGCTCGAGGCGGCTATCGCGCAGCAGAAGAGCGACATCGACACCACGATGGCAGCCTTCCGGCGCGCAGCGCTCGATGACCTCGTCAAGGCGCAGCAGGTGCTCTCTCAGGCACGCGACGCGCAGACCAAAGCGGAGGTCCGCCAGGCCTTGATGCAACTGGCCGCGCCGGTCTCCGGGACCGTGCAGCAGCTCTCCGTTCACACGCTCGGAGGCGTGGTGACCACCGCGCAACGGTTGCTCGAGATCGTTCCGGATGACGCGCTCGAAGTGGAGGCGCGCCTACAGAACAAGGACATCGGCTTCGTGCAGGTCGGGCAGCCGGCGGTCGTGAAGATCACCGCTTTCCCGTACACCCGCTTCGGCTACCTGCACGGCACCGTCGAGGAGGTCTCCAACGATGCCGTCAGCGACAGAAGGGGCGGTCTGTATTTCGTAGTGCGGGTCAAGATACCCAGCCGGCAGTTCCGGGTGGATCGCCGGTTCGTCAATCTGACCCCCGGGATGGAAGTTGAGGCGGATATCCACACGGGCTCGCGCTCCGTGGCCGAATATTTCTTGAGTCCGCTGATCATGACGGCAAATGATGCGCTGCGGGAGCGCTGAGCACTCAGCGGCTATTTGATTTGCCGCTTAAGGCGGCGACCGCGAGAGCTCAAACAACATCGGCACCGGCTTATCGGTTGTCCGGCGGCCGAGTCCGGCCGTCGAAAATTCTTACAGACTCGATCCTGTGACGGTCATGTGAATGCTTGAGCGCCGCGCCGCGCGACATAATTTTCGCTTTCACGCCACGTGCCGTCCATTTGACATTGGTCTGTTAACTTCCTGAATTACAGAGCGAACCCCAGCGGTGGGGGCGCAACGGGCCGGGGCGCGTTGCGGATGTGATCGGTACCCGTCACATCTTTGAATTCGATCCTTTGCATGAATATTGCTTGAGCTCTGCCGTTTTATGCACGGGGGGTCCGTGTGGCCTGTGAGAACTCGAAGAATCGAGACCTGCCCGGCTCTGTCGGGTAGCCGCAGGCTGCCGCATCCAATTCGAGCCTGACTTTCGCGTTCACGAGAGCAGCCCACCCACCGGCGGGCTTTCGAAAGGTAAGCGACATGGCCACCAAGACCTACACGGGCACTGCGGGAACCACTGGAACCAATGGCACCGGCACGAGCGGTCCAGGCGGTGCGGGGGGCGCGGGGGGCGATGAGTCGTATAGCTACACGGGCGCCGCAGGGCAGACGACCGACACGACGCGTCTGACCGGCGGGGCCGGCGGTGCCGGCGGCAGCGGTAGTGCGCCGAACGGTGCGGCCGGCGCGGGCGGGGTGGGCGGCTACGCAAAGGCTACGACCTACACCGATCAAGCGACCAGTTCGACCTTGACCGCTGGGGCCTACGCAACCGGCGGTGCAGGCGGCGGCGCCGGCTTGCCGGCGGGTACTGGCGCCGGCGCCGATGGCGGCGCGGGTGGCTACGCGTCGGCAACGTCAACATCGGCGAATGCGTCGGGTGCCGCGACCGTGCACGCTGCTGCCACCGGCGGAATTGGCGGAGCTGGCAGGAGCGCGGGCGATTACGCTGGTGCGGGCGGCAATGCGACCTCCAGCGGTACGGGCTCCGGGACCGGCGCTGTCGCTGTCGATGCGATCTCGACCGGCGGGACTGGGGGTCGGGGCTACTCAAGTAATGCCGGAGCGGGCGGAAGTGCGACGGCCACCAGCACGGCCTCGGGTGCGAGCACTGTGCTGAGCCAGTCGCGTGCCATCGGCGGCAACGGTGGGCTCACCTCCAGTGGCGCAGGCGGTGCGGGCGGTGTGGCGACGACCGGTGCGGTGACGGCGAGCAGCAGCGGGGCCAGTGCGACGGCGACGGCGCGGGCCTATACCTCGGGCGGTACGGGTGGGCGGAGTGTGGGCAGCGGCCTGACCGGTGGGGCGGGCGGTGCGGCGACGACCGGTGCGGTGACGGCGAGCGGGTTCAGCGCGACGGGGATTGCCGAGCAGAGCGGCGGGGATGGCGGCGGGGGTTACTCCGGCGCTGCGGGCGGAGCGGGTGCGGGGAGTGCGCTCACGAACGCGGTGACGGTGAGTACCACGGTGGGAAGCGAGACGCTGACTCAGAACGCCTATGGTGGCAGTGGAGGTTTGAGCAACTCCACCGGTGCGGGTGGAGTGGGTGCTTACGGCACGAGCACGCTGAGCTTCAACGACACCACCTTCAACACC
>JBOHZR010000181.1:0-17727 GCA_050738595.1 Steroidobacteraceae bacterium
CCCCGCTCGAGAGCTCATCCAGCCGCGAGCCCGCCACCCACACCTCTCCCTCGTCGGCGCGATCGAGCCCACCGATCAGATTCAGCAGCGTCGTCTTGCCCGAGCCCGAGGGCCCCATCAGGGCGAGAAACTCCCCGCTCTGCACCTCGAGATTCAGCCCGTGCAGCACCTCCACCTGCTGCTTGCCGCGGGTGTAGCGCTTGACTACGTTCTTCAAAGACACTACTGCCGTCATGACTCGCCCCTTTGTTTGCAAAACACCCGCACGCCCCACATGGCTATTGCTGCGTGACGCGGATCCTCGCGCCGTCGTGGAGCTTGCTGAAATCCCCGATCGCGACGTTCGCGCCGGCATCGAGGCCCGAAAGAATCCACTGGTTCGCGCCGCTGCGCGCCCCGAGTCGCACCGCGTGCCCCGTGACCGTTTCCCCATCGATCACGAATACCGTACCCGTGGACGAATCGCTGTCGGTCTTGACGGCCGTGGAAGGAACGCTGACGGCAGCGCTCGCGGCAGGCGATGCGGTGCCCGAGGAGGATGATCCTGCGGAGGAGTGGTTGGCGGGCGGCGCATCGGCGAGGAACGACACCCGCGCGCCCATCTGAGGCAGGATGCGCGGGTCCCATCCCTTCAGCTTGAACCCCACGCGCACGGTCACCGTCGCCTTGGATTTGTCGGCGGTCGGGATGATCGCGATCACTTCGGCCGGAATGTGCCAGTCGGGATAGGCATCGAGGGTGATTGCCGCCGGCATGCGCGGGCGCACGCGACTGATGAAGTTCTCGCTCACGTCGACTTGGACCTCGAGGGAGTTCATGTCGACGATGGTGGCGATTCCGCCTCCGCCAGAAAACGCGTACGAGACGATCTGCCCGGGCTGCGCGTCCTTCTCGGTGACCACGCCGTCGAACGGGGCCCGGATGATCGTGTAATCCAGGTTGCGCTTGGCGACGGTCACGGCCGTCTTCGCCGTGGCGAGATTCGCCTCGGCCACGCTGACCGCGGTCTGCAAACCGTCATAGGTCTGCTCTTCGGTATCGAACGCATCCTGACTGATGAGGCCTTGGGCGAGCTCCTTCTTCTCACGGTCGTATATGGGGGTCGCATCGCGGGCCGCGACGCGCGCGGAGGCGAGCGAGGCGTTCGCTGAGGCGACCTGAGCCGCGGATTGCTGGAGACTCGCGCGATAAATCGCTTGGTCGAGCGTCGCGATGATCTGACCCCTCTTGACCGTCTCGCCGGCCTGGATCGGCACCTCATCGACCCTGTCGAGAAGCTGGGATGAGATGGACGCCATGCGCAATGCGACGACGTATCCGGAGGCATCGAGCAGCGAGCCGACTACCGGAGCGCCGCCTGTGCCGCTCGATGCGACCGCTTGCGCCGTGGCAGTCTGCACGGGAATGGCGCTGGCCTGCGAAATCTTCCAGTACCCGACGCCGCCTCCCGCAGCCAGCACGATGATGACGATGCCGATGATCAGACCGGTGCGGACGCCCCCCCGTCGGCGGCCTCCAGGCCGCGCAGGCTCCGTCGGCCGGTCGATCCGCAGCTGCTCGAGAAGCGAGGTTTTCTCATCCATTTGGAGACGTCCTTAGCGGGGCCGCGGCAGCGTTCCGGGATCGTTGCGATGCCACCAGCCACCCCCGAGTGCCGCGAAGAGTTGGACAGTGTCAGTGTAGCGGCTCGCGAGCGCGCGTACATAGTTGAGACGCGCCTGTTGGTAGATTTGCTGCGCCTGCAGCAGCGTCGTGGAGTCCACCGCGCCGGCGGCGTACTGCTGCCGAGTCAGATTGAGACTGCCCTGGGCGGCATCGACCGCAACGCGTTGCGCTTCGAGAGCTTGCGCGTCGTTCTCAACCGCAGTGAGTGCATCGGCGACCATCTGGAAGGCCGTGAGCACGTCCAGCCGGTACTGTGCGACAGCCTGCTGGTAAGCATCGACCGCCGCGCGCCGCTGGGCAAAGAGCCTCCCGCCCTCGAACAGCGGCTGGACGACTTGGCCGCCGAGACTCCAGATGCCGGCGCTTGCCTCGGCCCAGGCAGATGCCTTCGTGGCCACATTACCGATGTCGCCCGTCAGGCTGATCTGGGGCAGCATGTTGGCTGTTGCGACGCCGATCTGCGCGCTCATCTGGTGCACGACGGCTGCCTGCTGGCGGATGTCCGGCCGTTGCGCGACGAGGGAGGAGGGGAGGCTCACCGGAAGGTCGTGTGGCAGTGTGAGGTCGGAGAGTTGCAGCTCGAGGGGCTCGGTGTCCCGCGGGGAGCGCCCGGTGAGCAGCGCGAGCTGATGCTCGGCCTGCGCGAGCTGCTGCTGCAGCGGCGGAAGCGTCGCGCGCACGGCCGCGAGATTCGATTGCTGCTGCAGGATTCCGGCGCGAGTTTGGCTACCGAGCCGGAAGAGGTTCTGAGTCAAACCCAGCTGCTGTTCCTCGATGGAGATGATGTCCTGCGTGGCGGCAATCTGATCCCGTACGGAGGCGACCTGGACCGCCTGCAAGACGACGTTGGACGTGAGCGTGAGATAACTCGCCTCGAGGACGAAGCCTTGCTGCACCGCCTGGGCCTGCAACGCTTCCACCGTTCGCCGCTCCTTGCCGAAGAAATCGAAGGTATAGGCGACGCTCGCCGTGGCGGAGAAGCTGTTCTGAATGAAGTTGGGAAAGCCCGGGAAGTTCAGTGCTCCGGGCGTCTGGGACCGCGAGGCGCCGATCGAGCCCTGGACCTGCGGGAAGAAGGCGCCCTCCTCGGCCCTGACGTTCTCTCGCAGCTCGCGCAGGGCCGCCTGCTGAACGGCGATGCTGGGGTAGCTCGCCATCGCCTGCTTGATGAGCGCGTCGAGCTTGGCCGAGCCGAACAACGTCCACCACTCGCCCGTCAAATCGCCGCCGAGCTGGAAGCGTTGCGCTTGCCCGCCGGGCCCCGCGACACCGGTGGATACCGTCTGCGGCGGCAGCCCCTCACGGGTATACCCGTCCTGCGTGGGCCGGGCCGGCGGGTGGTAGTTCGGCCCCACCGCACAGCCCGCGAGTGCGAGCGCCATCGCCGCACCGGCGCAGGTGAGTTGTCCGATCCGACCCCGCTGAATTGTCATAGTTGCGTTAGATGCGAAACGTTAGATGCGGAAGGCGTCCCGGAGGTTGCGCCCCCGCGCGCGACGTGTCTGCTACATCGGCTGCGGGGCGAAGATATCGGACCTGTATGCAGGGCGATTCACCGTGCGACGAACAGCATGATTCTCTGGATGGGCGCGCCTGGGTGCGGACGAGCGGCTGCGCGCCTCGATGAGACAACCCCGATGAACTCGCAACGCGGACATGACAAGCACCCCCGAGTGGTAGTGTTCTAGATAACCATAACACTGTCAAGTGTCTCGTATGGTGCCATGCAGCAGCCGTCCGGGCGACTCGAACGCGCGCCTCCGTCCGCTCATTTCCCATCGACCGAGAACGCCAGCAGCACGTTCCCCGGCGCGGAGCCCAGATAGGCGTAGCCGGAATTGGCGTAGAGCATTCCGCCGACGATCACCGCACCAGGTCCATCGAGCGAACCGCCGTGGCCCGCCACGCCGTCGACGGTCTCGTAGCTTCGCTCGGTATCCACGTCCCAGATGATCCGGCCATCGCTCGCTCGGTAGGCTCTCAAATGGCCATCGAGTCCACCCGAGAAGACGACGCCGGGAATGACCGTCACGGCTGCCGATTGTGCCGGACTGCAGCCGGGCTTGCCGTGGCACCCGGGGTGCGGCGTGTGCCACCGCAAGGTGCCGGTGGCGACATCGAACGCAAACAGACCGCCACCGCTATCCGGCGCCAGCTCGAGCGATGTGCCGAGAGCGCTCTGAGCTCCAGGTGTTCCGGGGGGTACGGGGCGTATCTGCACATCCGATAGCGCGACATAGACGTTCCTGCCATCGGTCGCAGAGCCCCACTGGATGCCGCCGACTCGCCCGCCGTGGCCCACGCGCTGCTCCCAGAGCACGCGTCCGCGGGCGTCCGGATCGATCGCATGCAGCATCCCGGATTTCTGACCGGCGATGAGCGCGCGCTTTCCGTTTGCAAGGTGTACCAGCATCGCCGAGGAGGCGAAGTCGAAGTCGGGTCCTTTCGCGCCGGGACAATTCGCGCCGTACGGGCCGGGTAAATCACAGGCCAGCGTGTACGCATCGCCCGCGGTCATCTGCTTCGACCAGAGGAGCGCACCAGTGCGCAAGTCGAATGCGATGAAGGAATCTGCCGTCTTGGCGGCCGGTGCGGAGTTGCTGTTGGCGGTCGTAACGTAGAACCGATCGTGGGCCGCATCGAGGGTCGGAGAAGTCCAGACACCCGCTCCGGAAGGCGCCCACATCTGCGTCCCCGCGGAGTTCTTGCGCACGGGCTGCGGCAGCTGCGAGATGGTGTAACCCTTCCAGAGGACCTTGCCAGTTGCTGCGTCCAGCGCGCTCACGCTGCCGCGGAATCGGCAACAGGGATACGTGGGCAAGGCGCCGTAGGCGTCCTCGTTCGACGCTACGGGTACGAGGAGCGTGCGGCCGGCGAGCACGGGCGTGCCCGTGATGAGCGCGTCCGGGTAGTCCTCCACGCGTGTCCTCCAGAGTGCCCGTCCTGTCGATGCCTCGAGCGCATACGCGTAGCCGCCCTGATCGCCGAAGAACACAGCGTGCGTGTGCCCTGCCGATCCGAGTGTCATGCCCGTGCGCACCGGGTAGTCCGTCTGGAAGCTCCAGTAGAGGCACCCCGTGCGTGCATCGAGCGAGTAGACCTTGCGTCCGGTGCTGCCGATGAAGAGCCTTCCGCCCTCGATGGCGGGCTCGCCGGCCATCTTCGTGACCCCGGGGAACGCGAAGGCCCATTTGAGGGCGAGCTGTGGGACCTGATCGACCGTGAGCCCTGCCTCGTGAGCGGATTGAAAGCGCCACTCCGCGGGCCCGTTGCCCCAGCCGCTCCATCGGCCCCGCGAGCCGAACAGCGAATGCTCAGGCGCGGCCCGCTTGCAGTACGCGGTTGGCGAGTCGGCTGGAATGTCGGAGGTGCCCTCCGGCGCGAGGTAGTCGATGAGCGCGTTCTCGTCGACCGCGGAAAGGCCTGCGGCCTGCGGGCTCATGTCCCCTCGAGTGACCGCGAACCAGAGCGCCTCCGCCGACATCTTCTGCAGGGCCTCGCGCCGCGGCGCCTTGGGAACGTTGCCCTCGTGACAGCTGGCGCAGTGTTGCCGGTAAATCGCCTCGCCGTTGAGGGCCTTGCCGCTCGCGGCCGCGAGGACCGGCAGCGCGAAAGCGGCGAGCAGGGCACCGGCGAATGCAGAGCGAGTGAGTCCGTGGCGCATGGGCGCATCTCCATCGATGGTTGTTTGAGTTACGGTGGGAGCGAGCGGTACGCGAGAGACTTGAACCGAATTCGGGGTAGTCATGGGATGCTCCTCAAACGAAGTCTTTCTTGCGCGCCAGGGCGGTGAGCAGCAGCGCGATCGCCAGCACGGCGATGACAATCTGAACAGCGAGGATCCGGAACACCACCGGGCTCCATACTGCGACCGAGCCGCCCACATGGGCTGCAACTGCGGGGATGCGCGAGACCACAAAGATGTAGAACCCGATCGAAACGTTGAACAGCACCACCGCGGCAATGGCCGCGGCCTCCGAATCCGTCATCATGGTCACGACGAGCATCAGGGCGAACTGGTCGAGCGCGAAGACCCAGAACATCGAGCCGACGGGAAGCACGCCGGCTGGGAGCGGCAGGGTGTGGAAGGCGATGAGCGCACCGAGCGCGAGCACGGCCCACGGAAGAAGGAACCCGATCGAGGCCGCGATGATCTTCGCGAGCGAGTGCTCGAAGGTCGAGATGGGTAGACTCAGCGCGAAGAGCACGGATCGCTCCTTGCGCTCGCCCAGAATGGAATACATGCACAGGAAGACCGCAGGTGCCGCACCTCCGCAGATCATCAGAACCATGGCCAGATAAGCGCCCGCCGCGCCGAGACGGACCAGAGGGAGGGCGATGACGCCGCAAAGGATCGCGCCCACCATGAGGGGGGTGGCGAAGTAGAGGTCCTTCTGCACATAGCGCCGCAGCACCGAGCCGCTCATGCCGGTTTCCCCTTGCGGCTGCTCATCACTTCGGCCACGAAGATCTCCTCGAGCGTCATGTGCTGTACTTCGCGCACCCGCGCGCCGGCCTGCTCGAAGAAGCCCGGCAGGTCCGGCGTAAAGGCGTTGGTGGTGATGACGGCGACGCGACCGCTGCCGCTCACATCGACGATGCCAGGGAGCTGCGGCAGCTGCCGCTCCGGTGAGAGCTCCGCGTGCACGCGTCTCCAGCGCTCGAGGAAGACTTCCTTGTCGCTCGATTCAATGATGCGGCCGCGATCGATGAACGTGATCCGATCCGAGATTTGTTCGACGTCCTGAGTGTGATGCGAGGAGAAGAGCACGGAGCGCTCCTCGTCGGTCACGACTTCCATGAGCTCCGAGACGATCTCGTGCCGGGCGACCGGATCGAGTCCCGTCATGGGTTCATCGAGAACGAGGAGGCGCGATCGCCGCGCGAGCGCGAGGAGCAGGAGCGCCTTCATGTGCTGCCCGTGAGAGAGCGCGCGGATGGGTTGCTCCGGATGCAGATTGAAGCGCTCGAGAAGTGCCGCGGCGTACCGCGCGTCCCAGCTCGGCACGACGGACGCCACGAACCTCATGTGCCAGGCGAGCGGAATGCGCGAGTAGAGGTGCATGTCCGCGGAGACGAACGCCACGTCGCGCTTTGCGTCGGCCTGCTCGCACGGCATGGGACGACCGAGCATGCGGACCTCGCCGCGTTCCGCGGTGATAAGTCCCATGAGAATGCGGATCGTCGTCGACTTGCCTGCACCGTTCGGCCCGATGAAGCCCATGATCTGTCCCGGCGCGAGCCGCAGACTGACGCGCTCGAGGTGGAAGTACGGGTACGTCTTTTCGACGTCGCGCAGCTCGAACAACGGTTCGGTCATTGCTTCTCCCGGGTCAGATCGTCGCGCAGGGCGCGCAGGCGCTCAGCGACATCCTCGATCGAAAGGCCGAGCTGAACCGAGAGGCTCGCGACGGCGTGCAGATGCTCTTCGAGCTCGCGTTCACGGAGCTGCAGACCAAGGTCCGCGCCGTCTGCGACGAAGGAGCCCTTGCCCTGCCGGGTGACGATCAAGCCCTGGCGCTCCAGCTCGAGGTATGCACGTTTCACCGTGATGACGCTGACACGCACATCGGCCGCGAGTACCCGGATCGAAGGCAGCTCGAATCCGGCGGGCCAGTCGGCGGTAGCGATGCGTTGGCAAATCTGGTCCATGAGCTGCAGGTACATCGGCCGCGGATCGGCCTGAGAAATGGTGAACTCATTGTTCATACGATATATACACAGTATACACGGAATGCACGGAAGTCAATTCAGGTGGCGTCGGCAACCTGAAGAATCTGATTTCCGTCGACGTAGCACCCTTGAGCGGTCATACTGGATTCATGAAAACGACCGTCGATATTCCAAGCGAGGTTCTGGATGAAGCCATCCGCTACACCCAGGCGAAGACCAAGCGCGAGGCGATCGTGACTGCGATGCAGGACTTCATCCGTCGCAAACGAATGAGCGAGCTCGTGCGCTACTCGGGGACCTCGGACACGCTGCTGACCAACGACGAGATCGAAGCGCTCGAGCGACGCCGTGCCCCCGGATTTGAAAAGACGGACAGGTGAAGCTGGTCGACACCTCGAGCTGGGTGCATCAGATTCGCGCTGCGGGCGATCGAGAGGTGCGAGCGCGAGTGGAGGCACTGCTGAGTGCCGGTGAAGCAGCGTGGTGTCCGCAGGTCCGCCTCGAGCTCTGGGCCGGTGCGCGGTCCGAGCACGATCGCAAGCTGCTGCGAGATTATGAGAAAGTCTTGCCGGAGCTCGCGATCACCGATGAGGTCTGGACTCTCGCCTGCGATCTCGCGGATCGCGCCCGTCGCTCAGGGGCAAGCACAGGTGCCGGCGATCTGCTCGTCGCCGCGTGCGCGCGGTTCCATCGAGTGGATCTCGAGCACGCGGACTCCGATTTCGCTCGGCTCGAGAAGCTGTGGGGATCGCGCGAGCTGCCGCCGGGCCGGTAGCCGCGAGGGTGCCGCCGACACTCAGCGCTTGTACGTCTGCAGCCCTGGCCGGATCGACTTCTCGTCGAGGAATTGTTTGAGACCCTTCTCGCGGCCCTTCTCGGGGTCGCGGAAAATGGACTGATCGACCTTCGCGTAAAGATAATCCTCGGCCTGCTCCCACGTGAGCTCGCGGCAGCGTTTGAAGCCGGTCTTCGCGGCCCGCAGCGCGACCGGGTTCTTCTTGAGCAGCAGGCTCGCGACGGCGGTCGTCTCCTCCTTGAGTTTCGCGCGCGGCACGCTCTTGTTGACCAGACCCATCTGCGCGGCCTGAAGACCGGTGAAGGTCTCGCCGGTCATGATGTAGTAGAGCGCATTGCGGTGGCCCATCGTGTCCGCGACTGCCTTGCTCACGAGGTTGCCGGGCGGAATGCCCCAGTTGATCTCGGAAAGTCCGAACACGGCCTCGTCCGCTGCGATCGCGAGGTCGCAGGCAACGAGCGGGGAGAAAGCCCCGCCGAAGCACCAGCCGTTCACCATGGCGATGGTGGGCTTCTGATACATGCGCAGGAGCTTCCACTGCCAGGTGGAGGCCTCGCGCCGGATGCGGTCCTGCGCGATTTCAGGCTGTTTCTCGGTCTCGCGGAAGTCCTCCTTGAGGTCCATGCCCGCCGTCCAGGAGTCGCCCGCTCCGGTGATCACGAGCACCTGAGCGTCGGTATCCACCTCGAGCGCTTCGAGCACGTTCACCATTTCGCGGTTCAGAGTGGGGCTCATCGCGTTGCGCTTCTCGGGACGGTTGAGCGTCACCCAGGCGATGCCGCCGGTCACATCCACCAGTACGGTCTTCCAGCGATTCGCGTAGTTCGCCATGTGCCCTACCCCTTGACGGCTATATCAGGTTACTTGATATTCGCAGAATGGCAGGGCGCGCGCAATCCCGCATCGCGTACATCGTCGGTCGGCTCGACCGTGCGGTGCGGCAGCGGCTCGGGGAGGTGACGCGCCGCTTCGGGCTCACCGTGGCGCAGTACACGACTCTCTCGGTGCTTGCCGCGCGCGGTTCGCTCTCGAACGCGCAGCTCGCACGACGCGCCTTCGTGTCGCCGCAGGCGATGAACGAGATCGTCGCGGCGATGACGGCGAAGGCCATGCTCGCGCGCACGCCGGATGCGCAGCATGGCCGGATCGTGCGGATCAGCCTCACGCGCAAGGGCGGACAGGTCCTTCGGCAGTGCGATGCCGCGGCGCGCCGCGTGGAGGAGGAGATGCTCGCGGGGCTCTCGCGCACGAAGCAGGCGCTGCTCCTCGGGCTGCTCGGCACGTGCGTCGTTGCGCTCGAGCACCGCAGCGCCGCCCGGGCATTGACCTGCGGGCCGACGCGTACTATTTTGCAAGCGACTCGAGAACCGGTCGGGCCGCGGGGCGCGGCCGGTTCGCGGGGTCGGACTAGGGGAGCCCCGGCAAGGGGCTGAGAGGCCATCGGCCCCCGCGCTGGGGCAGCATGGCGACCCTTGGAACCTGATCCAGTTAATCCTGGCGTAGGAAAGTTCGCGAGCGGCCGATCGAATTCCTCAAGTCACCGACGGCCTCGGCTCTCTCCCGCTTCGGCATGCTGGATCTCCTTGAAGTTTCGATGAGGAGCATCCGATGAATGCCGTCGTTCCGCTCGAGGTCGCCACCCAGTCCTTTCCCGCTTCGCGCAAGGTCCACCTGCGCGGGTCCCTGCATCCGGACATCCGGGTGCCGCTGCGCGAGATCAGCCTGCATCCCTCCTCGGGCGAGCCGCCACTGCGCGTTTACGACTCCTCGGGCCCTTACACCGATCCTCAGGTGCACATAGACATTGCGCGCGGACTGCAGCGGCTGCGTGAGCCCTGGATCACGGCAAGAGGCGATGTCGAGTCATACATCGGGCGAGCCGTCGAGCCCGTCGATAACGGACTCGCACCGGGCGCGAAGTCGGCTGCGCTGGAGTTCCCGTTTGCAAGGCGGCCGTTGAGAGCGCAGGGCGGGCGTGCGGTCACGCAGCTGGCCTACGCGCGGGCGGGCCTCGTGACGCCGGAGATGGAGTTCATCGCGCTGCGCGAGAACCTCGGGCGCGAGCGGCGCAGGCAAGAGCTCGCCCGCGACGGACAGGACTGGGGCGCAAGCATCCCGGAGTACGTGACGCCCGAGTTCGTACGCGCGGAGGTGGCCGCGGGCCGGGCGATCATCCCCGCGAACATCAACCATCCCGAATCCGAGCCGATGATCATCGGGCGCAACTTCCTCGTGAAGATCAACGCCAACATCGGCAATTCCGCGGTCACCTCCTCGATGGCCGAGGAAGTCGACAAGATGGTGTGGGCGATCCGCTGGGGCGCGGACACGGTCATGGATCTCTCCACCGGCCGCAATATTCACACCATTCGCGAGTGGATCATCCGCAACGCGCCCGTGCCGATCGGAACCGTGCCGATCTACCAGGCACTCGAGAAGGTGGGCGGCGTCGCCGAGGATCTCACGTGGGAAGCTTTCCGCGACACCCTGATCGAGCAGGCGGAGCAAGGCGTCGATTACTTCACCATCCATGCCGGCGTGCGCCTGCAATACGTGCCGCTCACGGCCGATCGAGTGACCGGCATCGTCTCGCGCGGCGGCTCGATCATGGCGAAGTGGTGTCTGGCGCATCACCGGGAGAGCTTCCTCTACGAGCACTTCGAGGAGATCTGCGAGATTTGCCGCGCGTACGACGTGAGCTTCTCGCTCGGGGATGGCCTGAGGCCCGGCTCGATCGCCGATGCGAACGATGCCGCGCAATTCGCGGAGCTCGAGACGCTCGGCGAGCTCACCCAGATCGCCTGGAAGCGCGACTGCCAGGTGATGATCGAAGGCCCGGGGCACGTCCCGATGCACAAGATCAAGGAGAACATGGACAAGCAGCTCTCGACCTGCGGTGAAGCGCCGTTCTACACGCTCGGGCCGCTCACGACGGATATCGCGCCGGGCTACGACCACATCACTTCGGCGATCGGCGCCGCAATGATCGGCTGGTACGGCACGGCGATGCTCTGCTACGTGACACCCAAGGAGCACCTCGGACTTCCGGACCGCAATGACGTGAAGACCGGCGTCATCACGTACAAGATCGCCGCGCATGCGGCCGACCTCGCGAAGGGGCACCCCGGCGCACGCGATCGCGACGATGCCCTGTCGCGGGCGCGCTTCGATTTCCGCTGGGAAGATCAGTTCAATCTCTCGCTCGATCCGGACACCGCGTGCGCATTCCACGACGCGACGCTGCCGAAGGAGGCGCACAAGGTGGCGCATTTCTGCTCGATGTGCGGACCGAAGTTCTGCTCGATGCGCATCTCGCACGAGGTGCGCGCCGAGGCGCGCCAGCGTGAGCAGGGCATGCGCGAGATGGCGGAGAAGTTCCGGGCGTCGGGCGGGGAGATCTACGTGCCGGCCGAACCGGGCGGATCAGCCTAGTGAGCGCGGCCGCACCGGAGTTGACCGTCGTCGGCGCCGGCGTCGCGGGGCTCGCGTGCGCGTTCGAGCTCGCCGAGCGCGGCGCTCGCGTGGAGGTGCTCGAACGAGCGGAGTCGATCGGCCCGGCGTGCTGTTCGTGGTTCGCGGGCGGGATGCTCGCGCCCTGGTGCGAGCTCGAGAGCGCGGAACGGCTGATCGCGGAGCTCGGGCGCGAGAGCATCGGCTGGTGGCGGGAGCGGTTCTCGGGAACGGAGCTTCGCGGCAGCATCGTCCTTGCGCACGGGCGCGACGTGGGAGAGCTCGTGCGCTTCGCGCGCCGCACGGAGCGCTTCGAATGGCTCGATGGGGAGGCGCTCGCGGCGCTCGAGCCGGATCTCGCCGGGCGCTTCGAGCGCGCGCTGTTCTTTCCAGAGGAGGGCCATCTGAGTCCCCGCGCTGCGCTCGCAGAGCTCGCCCGCAAGCTCACGGCGCGCGGCGTGTCGATCCGATACGGTGTCGAAGCATCGCTGCAGGAGTGTGGCGAGGCGAATCGGCTGGTCGTCGACTGCACGGGCCTTGCCGCACGAGGCACGCTGACCGATCTGCGCGGGGTCAAAGGCGAGATGCTGCACTTGAGATCACGCGAGATCTCACTCTCGCGTCCGGTGCGCGTGCTGCATCCCAGGATGCCGCTCTACATCGTGCCGAGGGGCGAGGGTCTGTACATGGTCGGCGCGACCGTGCTCGAGAGCGACCAGCCGAGTCGCATCTCGGCGCGCTCGATGCTCGAGTTGCTGACTGCGGCGTACGCGCTGCACCCGGGGTTCGGCGAGGCAGAGGTCGTCGAGACCGGCACGGGTGTGCGGCCGGCTTTCCCCGACAATCTGCCGCGGATCGTGCGGGACGGGCGCACCCTGCATGTCAACGGGCTCTTTCGGCACGGTTTCCTGCTCGCCCCGGCGCTCGCGCGCAGACTGGCCGATCATGTGCTGAATGGAACCATCTTCCCGGAGGTGATGGCCGATGAGAATCATCGTGAACGGCGCCTCGCGTGAGACCGCTGCGCACGATCTGGCGTCCGCGCTCGCCGAGCTGGGGTTCGGGGAGGCGGTCGTCGCGACTGCGCTCAACGGCGAGTTCGTGGCGGCGGGTGCGCGAACCGTGACGGGGCTCGCCGAGGGCGATCGGCTCGAAGTACTCGCGCCGATGCAGGGAGGCTGAGCGGCATGCGCGAGCGATCCGGTGCCGATTCATGCCGTGACGGCGCGCTCGAGCTCTACGGCGTGGAGCTCGACTCCCGGCTCATCCTCGGTACCTCACGCTATCCCTCGCCGGCCATCCTGACGGAGGCCGTCAGATCGTCGGGCGCGCAAGTCGTCACGGTCGCGCTGCGGCGCGAGTCGAGCGGCGAGCGGGCGGGGCAGGGGTTCTGGTCAATCATTCGCGGACTCGGTGTGCGGGTGTTGCCGAATACCGCCGGATGCCACTCGGTCAAGGAGGCGGTCACGACCGCGCACATGGCGCGGGAGGTCTTCGGCACCTCATGGGTGAAGCTGGAAGTCATCGGCGATGACGACACGCTGCAGCCCGATGTATTCGGGCTCGTCGAGGCGGCGCGGATTCTCGCCAGCGAGGGGTTCGAGGTCTTCCCGTACACCACGGAGGATCTCGTCACGGCGGATCGTCTGCTCGCCGCCGGATGCCGTCTGCTCATGCCCTGGGCAGCGCCGATCGGCTCCGGGCGCGGCCTCAATAATCTATTCGGCCTGAAGGGGCTGCGCACCCGCTTCCCGGACGTGCCGCTCATCATCGATGCGGGGCTCGGCGTACCCTCGCACGCCGCTCAGGCGATGGAGCTCGGCTTCGACGCGGTGCTGATCAACACAGCCGTCGCGGAGGCCGCACATCCGGCGCAGATGGCGGCTGCATTTGCGAAGGCGATCGACGCGGGACGTGCCGCTCGGCTCGCCGGGCCGATGGAGCCGCGGGACTTCGGCGTGCCCTCGACACCTGTGATCGGCAAGGCATTCCTTGGCTGACGCGTGAGCCGAGGTCGAGCCATGCGCCTGCCGCGCGTTTATCCGATCGTCGACAGCGCCGCCTGGGCGGAGCGGCTGCTGCCCGCCGGAGTAAGGCTCGTTCAGCTGCGGGTGAAGGATCGCCCGATCGAGGCGGTGCGCATCGAGGTGCGCGCCGCGCAATTGCTCTGCGCCCGCTGGAATGCACAGCTCATCGTGAACGACTTTTGGCAGGTCGCGCTCGATGAGGAGTGTGATTTCGTCCATCTCGGCCAGGGCGATTTGGACGGGGCGGATCTGGCGGCGCTCCGGCGCGCGGGCGTGCGCCTCGGCGTGAGCACGCACGACGACACGGAGCTCGAGCGCGCGCTCGCTTCGAATCCCGATTATGTCGCGCTCGGTCCAATCTATCCGACGCTGCTCAAGCTGATGCCCTGGGCGCCGCAAGGACTCGAGCGCATCGGTGAGTGGAAGCGCCGAATCGGAGCCCGCCCTCTCGTTGCGATCGGCGGGCTCACGGCCGAGCGGCTGGGGGGTGTTTTTGCGGCGGGAGCGGACGTGGCGGCCGTGGTCACCGATATCGTGCGGCATGCGAATCCGGAGGCGCGCGCGCGGCAATGGCTGGTCGCTGCGGATGGGTCGTGACGATGAGCGACCGCTACGCGCGCCAGATGGTGCTTCCAGAGGTCGGCGCGGACGGGCAGGCACGGCTCGGCGCCTCCTCGGTGCTCGTCATCGGGGCCGGCGGGCTCGGCTGCGCGGTGCTGCAGTATCTCGCCGCGGCGGGCGTGGGCCGCATCGTGATCGTCGATCACGACCGCATCGAAGAGTCGAACCTGCACCGCCAACCGCTGTTCCGGATGAGCGAGCTTGGCCAGGCGAAGGCCACCGCCGCGCGTGAGGCCTTGCGCCAGCTCAATCCGCAGATCGCCGTCGAGGCGAGGGTCGAGCGACTCTCACCCGCCAATGTCGCGCCGCTCACTGCGCGGGCCGATCTGATCATCGACGCGGCGGATAGCCTCGCAGCCACCTATATCTCGAGTGACGAATGCATGCGAGCGCGCAAGCCACTCGTCAGTGCATCGGCGCTCGGTCTCTCGGGCTACGTCGGTGCGTTCTGCGCTGGCGCGCCGAGCTATCGCGCCGTCTTTCCCGAGATGCCGCGCCAGGCGGGCTCGTGCTCGGAAGCCGGCGTGCTCGGCACCGTGGTCGGAGTGATGGGGACGCTTCAGGCCCATATGACCCTCGCGCTGCTTCTCGGGCTTCAGCCGAGCCCGCTCGCGGAGCTCGTCAGCATCGATTTCCGGGCGCTGCGGTTCGGTGGGTTCTCCTTCAAAGGAGCGGCCGAGCCCGCCGGGCGGACTCTCGCATTCATCTCCCCTCATGAGCTGGCGGAAGGGGACATCGCGGTGGATCTGCGCAGTCTCGAGGAGGCGCCGGTGTCGCCGATTCCCAATGCGCTGCGCCTGCGGGTGGAGGAGGTGGAGCGGGGCGACAGGCAATTCCCGGCCGAGGCGCGCGTCGTGCTCTGCTGCCGGAGCGGTGTGCGGGCCTGGCGCGCCGCACGGGCACTCGAGCGCCAAGGACATTATCACCTCGCGCTCGTTGCGTTCGGAGGATGAGCGCGCGGCCTCACGTGCTCGTGATTGCCGGATCGGACTCCAGTGGCGGGGCCGGTCTCACTCGCGACGTGCAAGCTCTGGAAGCCTTCGGCGCCGGTGCGCTCGGTGTCGTGACCGCCGTCACCGCCCAGTCCGACCGTCGCGTTCTCGCCATCCATGCCGTGCCACCGGCGATCCTTCGCGCACAGATCGTGGGTGCCTTCGAGGCTCGCATCCCGGATGCGATCAAGATCGGCATGCTCGTGGACCGGGACACGGTCGAGGCGGTTGCCGGGGCGATCGAGGAGGCGCTGAAAAGCGGTGCGGGCGTAGCCACCGTCCCCGCACCCACCGTGCCCATCGTGATCGACCCGGTGCTCGTCTCCTCCTCTGGAAGCGTGCTGCTCGATGAGGAAGGCAGACGGGCGCTTGCAGAACGGCTGTTTCCGCTCACCGCTCTGCTGACCCCGAACGTTGAGGAGGCTGCTGCGCTGCTCAAACTGCCCGCGGCCCAAGACGCAGCAGAACTCGATCATCAGGCGCAGCGGCTGCTCGATCTCGGGCCGCGTGCGGTTCTGCTCAAGGGCGGTCATTCGCCCGAGCCCGAGGCGATCGATCGGCTGGCCCGTCGCGGGGAGCCGCTGCGTCGCATCGTTTCACCGCGCATTCGCGCATCGCGGCGCGGCACCGGCTGTGCGCTCGCTTCGGCGATCGCTGCCCAGCTCGCCGCCGGAGTGGGGCTCGAAGCCGCGTGCGAGCGGGCACAGGCGTACGTCGCCGGAGGGATGGGGGCGCGGTGGGGGCGGGTCCCCGCTAGTCGTTGAGTTTTCATCGAGATCGGCCGAGTATGACCCGGTAGGGTCGCCTCAGCATGGTGGCCTGTCGTCAGCTCGCGATGGATGCGTCAGCCGTCAGCCGGACATCGCGATCTCAACCCGGAGCTGCCCATGGCGACCGTTTTCCCCGACATCCCGCTGTATCGAGGCTGGGGCGCACCCCTTCGCATCGAGTCGGACATCCGTGACCTCGAGCTGATCTCGGGTGAGATTCCCGCCGACCTCAACGGTACGCTCTATCGCTGCGGACCGGACCGCCAGTACCCGCCGCTCTTCAAGGATGACGTGTTCATCGACGGCGAGGGAATGACGCACCTGTTTCGGTTCGAGAACGGTCACGTGGACTATCGCAGCCGCTGGGTGCGCAACGAACGCTTCCAGCTGCAGGAGCGCGCGCGGCGCTCGCTCTTCGGCCGCTATCGCAATCGGTACACGAACGACCCGAGTGTCGCAGGCAAGAACATGGGCACGGCAAACACGAACGCCGTGTGGCACGGCCGCAAGCTGCTCATCCTCAAGGAGGACTCTCTGCCGTGGGAGCTCGATCCCGACACTCTCGAGACGCGCAGAGAGTGGAATTTCGAGGGCGCCGTGCGGGCGGTGAGTCTCACCGCGCATCCGAAGCTCGACCTGCATCGCAACGAGCTCCTGATGTTCTCCTATCAGGCGCGCGGGGACTGCACCAGGGATTTCGCCTTCTATATTGCCGATTCCTCCGGGAGGATCGTTCACGAGGCGTGGTTCGAGATGCCGTATCCCGGGATGGTGCACGACTTCGCGGTGACGGACACCCACGTGATCGCGCCGTTCTTTCCGCTGATCACGGATCTCGATGTTTTGAAGCAGGGTGGACCGTTCTATCGGTGGCATCCCGGCGAGCACAGCCATTTCGCGATTCTGCCGCGGCGTGGACCGGCGAGCGAAATTCGATGGTTCCACGGACCGGCGGTGAGCGCCGGTCACATGATGAACGCCTTCAACGAGGGATCGATAGTCCACCTCGATCTGTGCCTGTATCAAGGGAACTGCTTCGAGTTCTTTCCGAGCGCGGATGGCTCGCCTTTCAAACCGGCGCCCCCGCTGTTGACGCGGCTCACGTTCGATCTCGCCGGCAAGTACGACGGCTACGAGGCGAAGCTCCTCTGCCGGACCCCCTGCGAGATGCCGAAATGCGACGACCGCTACGTCGGCAAGCCGTACCGTTATGGCTACGGGATATGCCGCTCGCCAAATGCCCGAGCCGGTGAGATCGGTTTCGGTGCGATCGGCTGCATCGATCACCGAACCGGTGAGCTCACGACCTGGACGGCCGGTGAGCAGAGCGGTGTGCACGAACCTAATTTCGTCGTGAAACCGGGGGCGCCCGAGGGCGAGGGCTATCTGCTCGTGATCGTCAATCGTTTCGCGGAGAACCGCAGTGACATCGCCGTGCTCGATGCGCGGCACGTGGCTGACGGGCCACTCGCGCTGCTGAAACTCCCGGTGCGCGTGCGATCGACGTTCCATGGGATGTGGGTGCCGGAACAAGCGCTCGTGACAGGGACGTATCTCGCTTGAGACGGCGCTGTCGGGCGGCACCGCAAGCCGCATCGGGGCGCACCCGGTAGGCTATCGGGTAAACTATCGACGCGGCTTCGAGTAGGCGGGATCGCGCCACTCGAGGCCGCCCTTGCGCAGCGCGCGAGGGCGGCGGAGAGGTGGCAGAGCGGTTGATTGCACCGGTCTTG
>JBOHZR010000182.1:0-6468 GCA_050738595.1 Steroidobacteraceae bacterium
GGCGCCGGGGCCGCC
The DNA here is from genome assembly GCA_050738595.1 of Steroidobacteraceae bacterium. Lineage (GTDB taxonomy): Bacteria > Pseudomonadota > Gammaproteobacteria > Steroidobacterales > Steroidobacteraceae > JASHUC01. The sequence goes on from JBOHZR010000182.1 coordinate 16, forward strand.
GTCGCGCGGGCCGCTGCCGGCTCCGGCCCGGAGACGCGCGCGCCGCCCACGAGGTAGGCGTGCAGGTCGCTCGCAAAATTGCGCATCCCATCGAGCACGAGCTTGTTGCGGCCGACCAGCCAGTTGTAGCCGATCACCGCCGGGACCGCGACGATGAGGCCGAAGGCGGTCATGATGAGCGCCTCGCCGACCGGGCCCGCGACCTTGTCGATGCTCGGCTGGCCGGACAGGCCGATGCCGACGAGCGCCTTGATGATGCCGACGACGGTACCGAAGAGGCCGACGAACGGTGCGGTGGAGCCGATCGAGGCGAGCAGCCCGAGGCCGCTCTGCAGGCGCGAGCTCGCGTTGTTCGTGGAGCGCTGCAGCGACATCGTGATCCACTCGTTGAGGTCGATGCGGTCGGTCAGCCGGCCGTCGTGATGCGACTGTGCCCTCAAGCCCTCTTCCGCGATGATGCGATATTCATCACCCTTCCTCAGCCGTTCCACGCCGTCCTTGACCGTCGATGCGGTCCAGAACTGCTTCTCCGCGATCCGCGCAGACTGCTTGAGCTTTCTCTGATCCCAGATCTTGGTGAGGATCACGTACCAGGAGAAGAGGGACATCACCGCAAGGATGATCAGCACGGTGTGCGAGAGCCAATCGTGGTTGTTGATCAGCGCTATTACGCCGTAGGGGTTGTTACCGGGGGCTGCTGCGTTTGCCATGATTTCCTCGAAGCAAAAATGCCTGCCGCCAGGCAGGCGCTTGGGCAAGGGCTGTTACTGAAGACGCCAAACGACGTTGAATTTGATGCACTGGTCGACGGCCTTGCCGTCCTCGGTCGCCGGCTTGTACTTGCCGGAACCCGCCTTCGCGAGCCGGATCGCAGCCTCATCGAGCCGCGAGTGACCGGAGGACCTGACGACCGTGGGGTCTCGCATGAGACGGCCGCCGGGGCCGACGCACGACTCGACCTCCGTGGTGCCTTCCTCGCTCAAGCGCTGCGAGGCCGGCGGGTAGAAGTCCGAGGTGTGCGGAAAGCTTCGGCCGATCGACGCGTTCGTCCTCACGACCCGCCGCGGCGGCGGCGGCGGAGCCCTCTTCACCGGCTTGGTCGTGACGTTCGTGATGGCCGTGCTGCGCGGCGCGGAGGGGATATTGATCTGCACGTCGGGGGTCGGCACCTCGACCGGGGGCCGCTCCATCTTCGGCGGAGGCGGAGGCGGCGCCTCATCGTGCTTCTGCACCTCCTGGACGATATCGGTCTGGATGGGCGGGGCCACGATGTTGATGACGCGGCTCGCGAGCCCGGTCGCGAGCAGGGTGACGATGAGGATCTGCACGCCCAGCGCGATCGTGAAGGTCACGACGCGGCGCGTGAAGTACTGCGAGTCGTGCGGCGATGAGTAGGATGCCATGCGTTACTGTCTGTCGATGCCGTAATTCATGCGAATAACCCCGTCGGCGGGCAGGCGTCGCAAAGTAGCTACGTTTCGATCCGCGCGCAAGTCCGCTCTGGGCCCGTGCGCGACACGCCATTGGGTTGTCCGGCGCCTCGACCTGCACCCTGCGCCGGCCCCGCTCAGCGGAGCGGCACGCGAGTCTCGTCGGCCGAGTATCCCCCTACCTTCTGTGGGCCCCGCGAAGCGTTTTGCACCCCGCCATCCAGGCCCCACGGAGCATTCCATTCGACTCCGCGTACCGTGTGTGCGGCAAACTCTAACCGCTGCATCGCACAGTGACAACACTTTACTCACGCTCGCGCTGTCGAATCTGTCCTTCCCCGCGAGTGCGCTGTCGTGACGGCGCCCTCGGAGGCGCTGCTGACGAGCTGCGCGTACTTCGCGAGCGCCCCGGTTCGCGCGTACGGACGCGGTTGAGACCAGGCGGCCCGGCGCCGGCGCAGCTGCGCCCGCGTGAGCTCCACGTCGATCGTGCGCTTCACGGCGTCGATCCGGACTCGGTCCCCGTTCGTAATCAGTGCGAGGGTTCCGCCGACGGCCGCTTCGGGCGTGATATGTCCAACGACGAACCCGTGGCTGCCCCCGGAGAATCGCCCGTCGGTGATGAGCGCGACCTGCTCGCCGAGTCCGCGGCCCGTGATGGCACTCGTCGGGCTCAACATCTCGCGCATTCCGGGGCCACCCCGGGGTCCCTCGTAACGGATCACCACTACGTCACCCGCGCGCACGGCACCGCTCAGAATGGCCGCCGTTGCGCGCTCCTCGCCGTCGAAGACGCGCGCTCGCCCCTCGAATGCGAGGCCTTCCTTGCCGCTCAGCTTCGCAACCGCCCCCTCGGGAGCCACGTTCCCGTACAGGACGATCAGATGGCTGTCCTTCTTGATGGGATGAGAAAGCGGCCGGACTATGTCCTGTCCAGCAACATATGTACCCACCCCCGCGAGGTTCTCGGCGAGCGTCCGGCCGCTCACGGTCAGGCATTCGCCATGCAGCAAACCCGCGTCGAGCAGCATTCGCATCAAGGGTTGGATGCCTCCGATCGCGATGAGTTCGGACATGAGATAGCGCCCGCTCGGACGGACGTCCGCGAGCACCGGCACGCGCCGCCCGATCCGCGTGAAATCGTCGAGCCCGAGGCGCACGCGCGCCTCGTGTGCGATCGCGAGCAGGTGGAGCACGGCATTGGTCGAGCCCCCGAGCGCGATCACGGTCGTGATGGCGTTCTCGAAGGCCCTGCGGGTGAGGATGTCGCGCGGGCGGATGCCCCGGGCGATGAGCGCGAGCACCGCCTCGCCGGCACGCCGGCAGTCCTCGCGCTTCGCCTCGCTCACCGCCTCCTGCGACGAGCTGCCGGGCAGCGACAGCCCGAGCGCCTCGATGGCCGAGGCCATGGTGTTCGCCGTGTACATGCCCCCGCAGCTGCCGGGGCCGGGAATCGCGGTGCGCTCCACTTCCGCGAGCTCGGCGTCGGAGAGCTTGCCGGCCGCGTGGGCCCCCACCGCCTCGAACACGGCGACGATATCGCGGCGCTGCGCGCCGGGCCGAATCGTGCCGCCATAGACGAAGATGGACGGCCGGTCGAGGCGCGCCATCGCCATCGCGCATCCCGGCATGTTCTTGTCGCACCCGCCGATCGCCACGAATCCGTCGAACCCCTCGGCGCCCACGACCGTCTCGATCGAGTCCGCGATCAGCTCCCGCGAGACGAGCGAGTAGCGCATCCCAGGCGTACCCATCGAAATGCCGTCCGAGACGGTGATCGTGTTGAAGACGACGCTCTTGCCTCCGGCCGCGTCCGCGCCCGCGGCAGCGGCGCGCGCCAGGTCGGCGATGTGCATGTTGCAGGGCGTGACGTTCGCCCAGGTCGAGGCGATCCCGATCTGCGACTTGCGGAAGTCGGCGTCTTCAAAGCCGACGGCCCGCAGCATCGCCCGCGAGGGCGCCTGCTTCACGCCATCCACGACGAGCCGGGAAAACGCGCGCGGGTCGGACGATTTCGGGGATTTTCGAGGCATCGATCGCTCGGTGTGCCGGACCGCACGGGGGGTCAACGCACCAAAGTTTAGCACTCACCCGAAGCGCGAACGAATCAGCCGGTACAGCGCCCGGACGCACTGCGCTTCCGCACCGATCGGGCGCCCGGGGCGCTCCTTCGCGTTCCAGCCATACAGGTCCAGATGCACCCAAGAGCGGGTCGCGGTCACGAAGCGCCTGAGAAACAGCGCGGCGATGATCGACCCGGCGAATGCCGAGGCGGCCACGTTCCCGAGGTCCGCGACCTTGCTCGCGAGCTCATCGTCGTATCCCGCCCACAGCGGCATGGGCCATAGCGGATCGCATTCCGCCTCGCCCCGGGCGCGCAGCTGCGCGAGCAGCGCCTCATCCGGCGAATACGCGGCCGGCAGCTCCGGGCCGAGCGCCGTCCGCGCGGCGCCGGTGAGCGTCGCGAGATCGACGAGCAGCTCCGGGCGCTCCGCGTCGGCCTCGGTGAGCGCATCGGCGAGGATGAGCCGACCCTCCGCGTCCGTGTTCCCGATCTCGATCGTGAGGCCCTTGCGCGAGCGCAGCACATCGCCCGGGCGGTAGGCCCGCCCGTCGATGCAGTTCTCGACGCACGGCAGCAGCACTCGCAGGCGTACGGGCGCCTCGAGTCCGATGATGAGGCTCGCGAGCGCGAGCGCGCAGGCTGCACCGCCCATGTCCTTCTTCATGAGCAGCATGGCGGACGAGGGCTTCAGGTCGAGCCCGCCGCTGTCGAAGCACACGCCCTTTCCGACGAGCGTCACACGAGGGTGAGCCGGGTCGCCCCAGCGAAGATCCACGAGTCGCGGTGCGCGGGGGCTTCCCGCCCCGACGGCGCGGATGAGCGGGAAATTGCGCGTCTCGAGCTCGGCCCCCTCCAGCACCTCGCAGCGCGCGCCGAGCCGCTGCGCCAGCTCGAGGGCCGCCTGGGCGAGCTCGGCCGGTCCGAGCTCGTTCGCCGGTGAATTGATGAGATCGCGGGCCAGCGCGCTCGCGCCTGCCGCGGCCTCGGCATAGCGCACATCCGCCCCCTCCGGAGCGATGAGCAGCGCGCCGCGGGCCGGCGCGGCGCTGCGGTAACGCGCAAACCGGTATGCACCCGTGAGCCAGCCGAGCGCGAACTGCGTGGCCGCGGCAGCGGGCAGCGCCGTCGCGAGCGAGTAGGTACCGGCCGGGAGCCGCTCGGGAAGCGGCGCGGCGTGCCACAGCGTCAGGTCGGCAAGCGCGGCGAGGGGTCCGAGCCCCAGGAGGGCGCCGGCGATCTGTCCATCGGGCCCCGGCACGACGAGCACGCGGTGCCGCTCAGCCTGAAAGCCGTTGGCCCGCACCCAGGCCGCGAGCGGCTCGGGCTGCTCGGCGAGCCACGCCGGCCATTGCGCCTCGGTGAGGAGCCACAGCGGCCGGCCCGGACCGTGTTCGCGAGTCAACAACATGTCCATCTCATTGACAAGATTGCGCAGATTGTGCTCCCATCGAACCCTTCGACGATACGGATTCGCCAGGTACCCTCGTGATCCCGACACCCACACTCAAGCCTCCGAGCATCGCCGGCGCCTCTGCGCCGCTCGCGCTGCTTGCGAGCCTCAAGCCCCTTACGGGGCCGGTGCGGGTCAGTCGCGCTGTTTGATCGCCGAACAAGCGAATCGAGAACGCCAGACAAAACCCCGCACCGGCCCGAGAGATCAGGGCGGGTGCGGGGTTTTTTCGTTTAACTCACGGGAGCGAACAGATGAGGTTGTATTCGCAGAAGAACGTCGATCGCAAGGCCCTGCGCGGAGCGCGAATCGCGGTGCTCGGCTACGGCAGTCAGGGCCGTGCCCACGCGCTCAATCTGAAGGACAGCGGCCACGAGGTGATCGTCGGCGTGCGCAAGGGCGGCGAGAGCTGGAAGAAGGCGCGGCGCGATGGCCTTGCGGTCGCCCCGCCGGCCGAGGCGGTCGAAGACGCCGACCTCGTCGCGATGCTCGTCCCCGATCTCGCGCAGCCCGAGCTCTACGCGGCCGTCGAGCCGCACGTCAAGCGCGGGACCGCCCTACTCTTCGCGCACGGCTTCAATATCCATTTCAAGCAAATCCGCCCGCGCAGGGACCTCGACGTAGTGCTCATCGCGCCGAAGGGACCGGGCGATCTCGTGCGCCGCCAGTATCAGCAGGGCCGCGGCGTGCCCTGCCTCATCGCGGTCGCCCGGGACGCGACCGGCCACGCCCACGCGCGCGCGCTCGCGTATGCGCACGGCATCGGCGGCACCCGGGGCGGCGTGCTCGAGACGAGCTTCGCCGAGGAGACCGAGACGGACCTCTTCGGGGAGCAGACGGTGCTCTGCGGCGGGGTCACCGAGCTCATCGTCAAGGGCTTCGAGACGCTCGTCGAGGCCGGCTATCAGGCGGAAGTCGCCTACTACGAGTGCCTGCACGAGGTGAAGCTCATCACCGATCTGCTGCACGAGGGCGGCCTCAAGAAGATGCATCAGTTCATCAGCGAGACGGCCAAGTTCGGCGATCTCACCCGCGGGCCGCGCGTCGTCGATGAGCGCGTGAAGAACGAGATGCGGCGCATCCTCAAGGAGATCCAGAGCGGCAAGTTCGCCCGCGAGTGGATCAAGGAGAATGCGACCGGCCGGCGCCGCTACAAGAAGATGCTGAAGGCCGACATGGGGCGGCAAATCGAGAAGGTCGGCGCGCAGTTGAGAGCGCGCATGCCCTGGTTGGAAGAACGCAGAGCGTGAACGCGGGCGCCGGTGAGGCGCGCTCCGCGATCGTGAGGTGTCCCATGACGACCAATCCCGAACGTTTGATCATCTTCGATACGACGCTGCGCGATGGGGAGCAGTCCCCGGGCTGCAGCATGACGCAGCCCGAGAAGCTGCGGGTGGCGCGCGCGCTGACCGAGCTCGGGGTCGATGTCATCGAGGCGGGATTTCCGGCCGCCTCGCGCGGGGATTGGGAGAGCGTCAACGCCGTGGCGCGCGAGATCGAAGGACCCG
>JBOHZR010000183.1:0-5429 GCA_050738595.1 Steroidobacteraceae bacterium
GGTGGAGGAGATGATCGAGAAAATAGGCAGGGCGCGGGCCAAAATGGAGCAGCTCAAACCTGGATCGACCCTCCCGAGGGGCAAAAGACGTGAGCTGTAAAGTCATTTCAGGGACACTACACTAGCGGAGCTTTGCGGAGACTGGCCGAGGATTCATGACACACTGACTGATGCTCAAGTTCGCGAAGCCGAAAGTCGCGTGGAGGCGCCGAACGCCGGCTCGTGCGACCTGCGCACACTATGATTCGGAGGAGGGGGGATTGTCGGCGCCATCAGCGACGGGCTCGAGATCGGATTCCCGATCGAAGTTGCGCAAGGGCTCGCCGGCGCCAAGCCCTCCGATTTGTCGAAAATCGAGATCACCCCCACCGGACTTGGATTGCACTGGCCTCGGCTGGACGCCGATCTTTATCGCCCGGCGCTGATGGAAGGGATCTTTGGGTCACGGCGCTGGATGGCGCAACTGATCGGTACGGCGGGAGGTCGCGCGAGGTCGACTGCGAAGCGCGCTGCGGTGCGCAAAAACGGTCGACTCGGCGGTCGGCCTCGCAGGGACATAGCATCCGCTCCGTTCCTGCCGTTCAGAATCGTCGGAGCGGACATTCAGGAAGTCGACCGAACGGGGTGGCATATCATTATGGCAAATTGAATTGCTGTGGACCCCTCCCGCTGAACCATTAGCCGTCTCGGCCCCCCCCGGCCACTGTTTGTGCTCGCTCGGAGACTCATCGTTTCCTGACCAGCGGCGGAGAGCGCTGCCGCATAGACATTCCGCGGGTTTATGATCGGCGTGCAGCAAGACAGCGCTGCCTCGCGAGAGGCGGTGCGAGGATTAAAATGAATGAACAGGGGTCTCATTACTCGCTGTGCCGTGTATGGCACCGCCGTCATCCTTCTTCTTTGCCTGGATCACGCCGCGTCCGCGGCCACGGTAGACGAGACTCTCGACATCGATCTCGGCCCCCTGATCGACCAAGCCGCTCAGTCGCCCACGCGCTTCGCCATCGACATCCCGCACGCCGTCTCCGTGGACCACGTAGGGACCTGGACTAGCACTGCAAGCACGAAAACGTGGACCTATGCGATCCGCATTCCCACGGCCGTGTCGATGTCCTTCCATGCATCGAGGGCGAGCCTGCCGCCCGGCGCGGTCCTCACGATCACCGGGAGCGGTGGAGCTAAAACGACCTATACGGCTCGGGATATTTCCCGCGGCGGACTGTGGACACGTCCGCTACCCGGAGACACCCTCTTCCTCTCGCTGTCCGTGCCCGAGGCGCAGCAATCCCAGCTCTTATTTCAGATCCAAAGCGTTCAAGCCGGTTATCGCGGCCTCGGCGGGGTCGTACCCGACCATCCTGAATACAAAAGGATCGCACCGAGACTACGACAGCAATCTAGCAATTGCATGCTGAACTACGCGTGCGAGGCCACCTCCGCGAACCAGGGGCCCGCGAACGCGACCGTCGCGATCGTCGTGGCCAACGTGGCTCAGTGCACCGGAACTTTGGTCAACGATACGAGCGGTGACGGCACTCCCTACATCCTGACCGCTCGCCATTGTGAGAACGGTACGTACGGCGGTGGCAATCCCGCGGCCGCGGCGAACGTGACCGTGTATTGGGACGCTGTGAGCCCTTGCGGCGCCAGCATCGGCTCAATCTACGATGGTAACTCCATCACGCAGACAGGCGCCACTACGGTGGTCGAGCAACAGGACGCGTGGCTGATCCGACTCGATGCCCCGCCGAGGGCAAGCGACGCCTATTATGCGGGCTGGGATGCCACCGGCGGCGTGTTCACTGGCGGGTATTCGGTCCATCACGCGCTCGGGTTCGACAAGCAATACGTCGGCTGGTACGGGCAGGCGATCCTGCAGAGCATTCCCGGATCGGCACTGAACATCGGCTATACCTCCAACTTTTGGGGCGTGGTCAACGGGACCGGCAGCGGCGGGCCCGGGGATTCTGGCGGTGCCCTGTTTGATCCCAACAATCACACCGTCGGAAGCTCAAGCCGAGGATTGAACATCGGCGGTCCGGATACCCCGGGCATCTGCCCTGCCGATCCGCCTCCGGCTCCCACCCCGACGACGGTCACTGATGTGTACACGGCCTTGTCGGCAATCTGGAGCTCGACGAGTGACACGACGAGCACCACCGGCTCGGCGACATTCCAATCGGTTCTCGACGCTGCGGGCACCGGGAAGCTCGTCATCGATGGCCTCGGCCCTCTGCCCGTCACGCTCACCGTAGATCAAAGCATCCCATCGACGGGGCAGATGGTGCATCTCGCGTGGAATGCGCTCGGCGCTCAGACGTGCACGGCGAGCGGCGGGTTCATGGGAGATGGCTGGGGCGGCTCGCTCGGGGCGAGCGGGACGCTTTCTCTGACGGAACAGGGCGGCGGCCCGATCAACTATTCGCTTCGATGCTCCGCCTCGGGCGAGATTGGGTGGGCCTCCGTCACGGTGTACTGGCAATTCGTTCCGGCTTTCGTCAATTTTTCGATCACCAGCGGGCCTAACTCCAATGCCGGTAGCATGGTGCAGCTCCAGTGGGCGTCCAACGCCCAGCCCTGCACAGCAAGCGGCGGAGCGTCCGGCGACGGGTGGCCCGGCTCAAAGCCGAGCAGCGGGTCACAAAGTGTGCTCGCTTCTGTACTTGGCAACGTCACATATAGCCTCACCTGCGGTAGTGGCGGCAGAGTAGCGACCAATCAAGTCATGGTGACCGTCCTCGCCCCTTATGTGAGTACGATCCAGAGCGATGCGAACAACCTTCTCGCCGGGCAGCCTGTGAATCTTGAATTCGGGGCGGGCGGAGACTGCACGAAAAGCGGCGGGGCTGGAGGAGACGGGTGGGCAGGGCCCCTTGTCACGTCCGGCGTCTCGGTCACCGAAGCGACTGCCGGTACGTATACGTATACGGTCACGTGCACCGGAGCGGGCGCCACTGCGAACCTCTCAGCGTCCAACAGTATTACGCTGACGTTCACGAATGCTGCACCGACAGTCACTCTGACGGCAAGTCCCTCGAATCCGGAGCTCTACACCGACCCGGGCGCGGAGGCATCTGTCCTCACCCTTTCTTGGAACTCGAATGTGCGCCCCTGTGCGATCTCCGCCGTCGGGCCTGGAAACTCGCAGGAGTCGGTAGACACGCTCGACGGCGCGATGCCGACTGGCACGGCGCAGGATGATCCACTCGTCGCCGGTAGCTACCTCTACACGGTGACGTGTGGCACGGGCCAGAGTCCGGCGCAGGCGACCAAGACGGTCACTTGGTTCACGAACGACCCGGCGGTCACGCTCTTTTTCGTCGCAACCCCCTGGCCACTTGGAGTCCAATTCGGGGGGATCACGTGGCAGTCAAATGTATATCCGTGCAGCGCCATTGACGGTGCGAGCGGTGACGGCTGGGCCGGTTCGCAGGGCGCAACTGCAGCAAGCGGTGGTGCATCGCTCATTGAGTCGACGCCCGGCCCAATTACATTCGGGATCACCTGCGGATCCGGCGCACAGACAGCTCAAGCCCAATCGACCACGAATGTGATCACGCCAACCGCATCCATTAGCGCAAGCGCGAACACTCTTGCCGTAGGCACAGAATTGACCCTCAGTTGGAACGCGAATTTTGGCGGTTGCACGCTCTCGAGTGCACCCGGCGGCGTGGTGGGTCAGTCACTCGGTGAAACCGGTCAGTTCATTTTGCTCAAGCTCATTGCGGGAACGTACACATACACGATTAACTGTGTCGGCGCACAGGCGAGTACGCAAGTAACGTTCACCGGGGCTGCGACCACCCTGACCGCGAGCGCCTCCAATGTGTCGGTCGGATCCCCTGTCACACTCACTTGGAACTCCCAGGGTGCCACGGCGTGCATGCCGTCCGCCGGTACACCGAACGACGGTTGGACCGGCACATTGTCATCTTCGGGGTCGATCATCGTCACATCATGGACCGCTTCCACCGTCACTTACTCAATCCTGTGTACCAACCCGCAGGGGCAATCTCAGGCGCAGACTCAAGTGACCTATACGCCCGTCGGCGCGACCGAACCGACGATTCCGACGCCATCGGTGACTCTGAAGACCAGTGCGGCGAGCCAAATCGAGGGCAGCCCAGTCACGCTCACTTGGATGTCTCAGAACGCGAGTGCCTGCACCGCTTCGGGCGGAGGGAACGCGGACGGGTGGAGCGGCGCGCTTGCTCTCTCGGGAACGATGTCGATCACGGAATCAACCACAGGCTCCTTCACCTACGACATCACGTGCACCGGCGCACCGCCAGCGGCCACCGCCGACGCCCTGGTCGACTTCACAGATACCTCAGTGACGGTCACCGGAGGCGGAGGCACCGGCGGCGGCGGGGCACTCGATTTCGGGAGCCTGATTCTGCTCGTGCTGTCGGTGAGTTTGCGTCTTCGGCGCGAATCGCCCGGGCACGTGAGCGAACGCCGATTGAAGGTTCGGCCCTCAAGCGTTGGCCCATGCGCCGAAAGTACTTCCGTGAGGTGCGCCCAGCGGCCATGATGATTTCCGCGGAGCTGTCAGACCCGCGTATGAAAAACGAGATTGAGGTAACCGCCATCAAACGTGAATCGCAGTGATCGTTGACTTCGTCTGCATCGGCACCGAGTTTTCGCGCGCGGATGTAACGCAGATGACGGCTATGGTCTACTGCGGTGGCAGCCGCGCCTTGATGTCTTTCAACTCTTCCTTCAGTTGCCGCACTTCTTCTTCCAAGCGTTCGAGGCGTGAAGACGCGGGCGCCGAGGCCACTGAAGGCCCCGTGATCGACTCCTCCGTGAGGGCGGGAATCGTGACGGCTCCGCTGAACAGGTGCGCGAAGCGCGAATCGCGCCGAGCGGGTTCGCGCGGCAGCCGCACGACGAACGGCCCATTCGCGCGGCTGCTCAGGCTCTCGAGCGCCGTCTCGACCTGCCCCACCTCAGAAAAGGACGCCATCCGGGCCGCGCGGGTGCGCAACTCTCCGGGGCTTTGAGGTCCGCGCAGGAGCAGCTCGCAAACGATCGCGAGCTCCTGCGGCGTGAACTTCAGTGGCCCGAACTCGGTGTTGCATAGCCGGTGCTGGTACTTGGGCACCCGACTGCCGAAGCCTGACTTCTCGATCACGAGGTGCTTCCTGATCAGATGATCCATGGTAGTCTGGATCGCCGCCTCGTCCGCCGACATGAGCGGATCGCGGTTACTCTTCTGGTTACACGCATTGACTAGTGCGTTCAATGACCGCGGATACTGGTCGGGTGTCGTTCTCTGTTTCTCAATGAGGCACCCGATAACGCGTGCCTCGATTGGCGAGAGCTCAATGTTCATGGCAGCGACTATCGCAAACTGGATTAGGGGGTTGGATTAGGGTTGGCCTGCTCGGGGGGGGGCAAGCTAATCGGTATCTTATGGCGTCGGG
>JBOHZR010000184.1:0-28588 GCA_050738595.1 Steroidobacteraceae bacterium
GCCCGCCCGGGCCACGGCGCGCGCCCCACACGCGTCGCGCCGGAAGCGCGCGTAGCGCGCGGCGCAGGCGGCGCTTGGCGGCTAGAGCCAGATCGGGCCGGGCGGCGCGCCCCACACGCGCGACACGCCCGACACGCCGCAAGGCATCGGCAGGCCGCAAGGCTCCTGCGGGGCGAAAGGCTCCTGCGGGGCGCAAGGCCGCTGCAAGGCGCACGGCACCGGCGCCCCGCACCGCTCATCGAAAGGCGGAACGGCTCGATGCCTATCGTGCAAAGCGCGACTTCGCGCGCACGAGCGAGCCGAGCGGCGGGCAGCGGGTCGAGCAGTCGGAGCGGCTGCGCTTCGTCATTCAGCGCCACGCGGCACGGCGGCTCCATTACGACTTGCGCCTCGAGCTCGATGGGACATTCAAATCCTGGGCAGTGACTCGCGGTCCCTCGGTCGATCCCGGCGAGAAGCGGCTCGCCGTGCACGTGGAAGACCATCCGCTCGAATACGGCGATTTCGAGGGGACGATTCCGCAGGGCGAGTACGGCGGCGGCACCGTGCAGCTCTGGGACCGCGGCTACTGGGCACCTGAGCCCGGCGAATCGGCGCTGCAAGCGCTCGAGGCGGGGGAGCTGCGCTTCGTCCTCGAAGGCGAGCGGCTCGCCGGTCGATGGGTCCTGGTGCGATTGCGGGAGCAGAAGAATTGGCTGCTCATCAAACGCCGAGGTGATCCGGCGGGCGCATCCGGACTCGAGCCGGTGCTCCCTGATGATTGCTCCGTCGCGTCGGGGCGCACGATGGCGCAGATCGCCGCCGGCGAGGGTCCGGCGCCGCGGCCCTTCATGATCCCAGGCCGCCGCGGAGCGCGCGACGCGGTGTGGCGGTCGCGATCGCAGTCGCAGTCGCAGCCGCGCTTGCCGTCGCGGTCGCGGTCGCGCGGCGCGCTGGGCAAGCCGCCGCCGCAGTTCGTTCCGCCGCAGCTCTGCCGCTTGGTCGAGCGGCCTCCGTCGGGGCCCGGCTGGGTCCACGAGATCAAATTCGACGGTTACCGCCTGCAGCTTCGGGTCGCGGGCGGCTCGGCGCGGCTCAATACTCGCCGCGGACTCGACTGGACCCAAAAATTCCGCACGATTGCCGAGGAGGCGCGCACCCTCCCCGATTGTCTGCTCGATGGCGAAGCCGTCGCGCTCGACAAGCGCGGCACCCCGAGCTTTGCGCTGTTGCAGGCGGCGCTTTCAGCGGGCGATACGCGGGCGATCGTGTACTTCGCATTCGATCTGCTGTATCTCGCAGGCGAGGACTTGCGGAGCGTGCCGCTCGCCGAGCGCAAGCGGCGGCTCGCGCAGCTCCTCGCGTCGCGCGAGGGCCGCGAACACATCATCTATGTCGAGCATTTCGCTCAGAGTGCCGAGTCGGTGCTGAAGTCGGTCTGCCGGATGGCGCTCGAGGGCATCGTTTCGAAACGTCTCGATGCTCCTTACAGCTCGGGACGAGGGGGCGCGTGGACCAAGGCAAAGTGCCGTGCAGGCCAGGAGGTCGTGATCGGCGGGTGGACGCGCGAGCGCAACGAGCTGAGCTCCCTGGTCGCGGGTGTATGGTCCGCAAATCGCTTCGTCTACGTCGGCCGGATCGGCACGGGCTTCGGCCAAGCGACCGCTCGCGCGTTGCTGAAGGCACTGCGTCCGCTCGAGACCGACACGAGCCCGTTCGATGCGCCACCGCCCCTGCCGCGATCACGCGAAGTCCACTGGGTCCGGCCCGAGCTCGTCGCCGAGGTCGAATTCGCCGGCTGGACAGCGGACGGCAGGGTCCGGCAGGCGGCGTTCAAGGGCCTTCGGGAAGACAAGCCGGCGCGGGAAGTGAGCACCGAGCGGCCCCCAAGTGTTTCCGACACGCAAATGGCGCAATCACGCGGCCGAGCGCCCGCGCCGCACACACGGGCGTGGCAGCGCAATGGACGTACGGTCGAGCCGGCGCGCGCGCGGGGTGGGACTGCGCGCGGGCCCACGAACGTTCTCGGCGTGAAAATCTCGCACCCCGACAAGGCTCTCTGGCCTGACGCGGGCGACGGCCGACCGGTGACGAAACTCGATCTCGCGGAGTATTTCTCGCTCGTCGGTTCCTGGATGTTGGATCATCTGCGCGGCCGGCCGTGTTCGCTGGTCCGCGCTCCCGATGGAATCAACGGCGAGCATTTCTTCCAGCGCCATGCGATGCCGGGTGCATCGTCCCTGTTCAGCCTCGCGCGCGTTTCCGGCGATCGCAAACCGTATGTGCAGATCGACCGCATCGAGGGGCTGGCTGCCGCCGCGCAGATCGGCGCGCTCGAGCTGCATCCCTGGAACTGCGAGCCCGGCCACCCTGATTGTCCGGGTCGATTCGTCTTCGATATCGACCCGGCGCCCGACGTACCGTTCGCACGGGTTGTCGCGGCGGCCCTCGAGCTGAAGGAGCGGCTCGAGGCGGTGGGTCTCGCGGCATTCTGCAAGACGACCGGTGGCAAGGGTCTGCACGTCGTGACGCCGCTCGCCGCCGGTAGCCGGCTCGACTGGCCGGCTGCAAAGACTTTCGCGCAGACGCTGTGCGCTCAGATGGCCGCCGACAGCCCGGATCGGTATCTCATCAACGTGTCGAAGCGCGCGCGCACCGGCCGTATCTTTCTCGATTACCTGCGCAATGATCGCTTCGCCACCGCGGTGGCGCCGCTCTCACCGCGGGCTCGTGCCGGGGCGCGGGTGTCGATGCCGCTCAACTGGACGCAGGTACGCGCCGGCCTTTCACCGGCCCGATTCACGCTCCGCACGGTGCCGCGGCTGCTCGCGAAAGAACGGCCTTGGACGGATTACCCTTCCGCGGCGCGACCACTCGAGCAGGCAGTCGAGCGATTGATGAGCGGCAGAGTCGGAGAGCGGCGGCGCGCACGGGCGAGCGCCGGCAATCGCGCCACGAATCCCGCCGCGCTCACTCGGCGCTCGCCGCCGGTTGAGCCTCGGCGGCACCCTCGAGCCGGCGAATGAGCAGAGCGCACGCCGCAAGCGCGCAAGCCATGAAGAGGAACAGCGCTGCGGAGCCCGGAAAGAGCTGCTGGAGCCACCCGCCGATGTAGGGTCCGAGAATTCCGCCGAGTCGGCCGACACCGAGCTGCGCGCCGACGCCGGTGCTGCGGATTCGCGTTTCGTAGAGTGCCGCCGTGCGATTGTTGAGCACCGGCTGGGCGCCCATCACGCAAAAACCGGCGACCGCCAGGAAGAGGACGTCGGGTCCCGGCGTGGCAATGAGCCCGAGAGCCATCACGGCAGCCGCGCCTAGCGCCCAGCTCGCGACCAGCGTGCGATCGCGGCCTGCTCGATCCGCCGCCCAACCGCAGCCGAGACCGCCCAGCACCGCGGCCAGCTGCAGTACCGCGCCGAGCGCGAAGCTCGCCCGGATCGCTGAACCCCGCTCGAGCATGATCTCGGGTGTCCAGCTCGAGAGGCCGAAAATCGAGAAGAGAGACAACCCCGAGCAGGCCCACACGATCAGCGTGCGGCCTCTCACGTTTGGGGCGAGCAGCTGCGCGAAGGAGCCCGCGTGCGCGACTTCTTCACGGGTGGTGAGTGGCATGCCGGCGTATCGTTCGGGAGCGGTCGAGGCCATCCGAGCCAGCACCGCGAGCGCCTCGTCCTGCCGCCCGCGCATCGCGAGAAAGCGGGGAGACTCGGGCAGAAGCCCGACCACGAGAGCGGAGAGGGGCGCCGCGAGCACCCCGACCCAGAAGAGGGCTTGCCAGCCATGCGAGGGAGCGAGCGCGAGTCCTGCGAGCGCGGCGGCGACGCCGCCGATCGACCAGCCGGCCATGACCCAACCGAGGAGAATATTTGCGATGCGCCTCGGTGCCAGCTCGTTGATCAGCGTGACAGCGAGCGGCAGGATGATGCCGAGCCCGATCCCGGTCGCAAGCCGTACGGCGAGAAATCGCGCATAAGAGTCCACCCACGTCGCATTTGCGAGATTGCCGAGCGCCGCGACCAGCAGCGCGGCCGCGAGCACCGGCTTTCTTCCGATACGATCGGCAAACGCTCCGTTGAGAAGGGCGCCGATCATGAACCCCACGAGCCCGGAGGAAACCAGCAGGCCGGCCTCGCTCGGGAGCAGCCGCCACGCGCGATTCGCGTACGGGATGACGTAGGCCGGGACGAATACGTCGTAGCCGTCGAAGAGCGTCGCGACCGCGAGCAGGACGGCGACCACGCAGTGCGGGCGGCCGAACGGCAGCCTTTCGATCTCGGTGCGCAGGTCGAGCGAGGCGGTCACGGCGTGAGTTTAACCAAGGCCGGGGCGGATCCGAGCGCGCAGAGCGGCGAATCCCGGTACAATCGCCTCACCGCGCCCGTAGCTCAGTTGGATAGAGCATCAGGCTTCGAACCTGAGGGTCGGGGGTTCGAATCCCTCCGGGCGCGCGGCGTTTCCCGCATTTGAGCGATTCACTGAGTCACCACTGAGTTACCGGGCGGATGGGCTTCGTCGTCGCGGTGATAGTCGCCGCCCGTCCGTGCGTAATCACGGCGTGGCTCAGGCCGGAATGATCGGCCCCCTCGACGAGATTGAACTCGCGGCGCTCACCGCGGGGGCTCCTTGACGTGCTGCACAAGCTGCTCGATGTAGCGGTTCGACCGAAACTCGTTGTCTTCGTACCCGACCGTATAGAACCATCGAGAAAAGCGTTGGAAGACATGCTCGGAGAACGGCGACGATAGCTGTGCGGTTTTCCGAGCCGCCGCTGGCGACCCATCAAGCCGGACGGAATAGATCAGGTTGAAATCCGCCACGAATGGCACGTCGACGCCGTGATCCGGTGACGCGGGAAGAAAGCACGCGTTCTCCTGCGCACCCTTAACAAGGGTCTTTATCGCGTTCTCCATGTTCTGCCGCTGCGATGCAATCCAGGTCCTGAGCGGCACGACTGCGATGTAGACCAGGTGACCGACCTTGACCTCGCGGCCCTCACTCTCGACCAGATGACAGCTTCGAGTCGCGAGCATCCAAAGCGGATTCAAAGCTGCGGCGGGAAGAGAGTTAGGCCGGAAATGTTCGGTCCGGTATAGATCACCCTGCCAGCGACTGACGGGGTCGCGCGCTGTGTAGCACTGATGGGGCGCCGGAGCTGCGCCCCCCGCACGCTCGACCGCTTTACCAGCCGAAATGCGTGGAGGCGGAGAGACCAGCTTCTTGAACAGCGACCACATCGTAGTCTTCCGAGAACGCCGAAAACGTAGATTGAAGGCTACGTTCGTCCCAGACGACCACGTCGGTTAAGGCCGCCGTGAAATGCGCGCGAAATCTGTCGATCTCGGCAGCGATGTCCTCGCCTGTCAGCGATGGCGGCAAATTGGCGCCAATTGTAATTCTATGCGGGCGCTCGAATTGAGGAGCCGCATTCAATTCACGCAGCGCCGCGTTATAGCGTACTTTCGGCTGGGCGACGGCAACGTGGGTACGGCGGGTGCTCGCCGGCATGAGCGCCATTGCTGTCTCGTCGAGGCTGATCGCTGTAGCGGGGATCACGTCTATGACTCCAAAACGCCAATAAATTCGTCCGTTATTGCCCATCGAAAAACGTCGTAGATAAACGAGTTCATCGCGGCCAATTCAGAATCGAGCGATTCGGGTTGCTGCCTCTGCTGAACATCAAAGTCCAGCTGCACATCATACGAGTTTGGTGTGCCGGGCGCCGACAACGTAGTTCTCAGGTTGCAAGTCAATGTGCCCCGCTCTAAGAAAAGCAGCTCGTGGCAGGCCTTCAATGCAGCCGGCACTATTGCTCTAGAGCGCGCAAGTCCGAAAAGTTGGCTGTTGAACGGCGCAACCGCCTGGGCCGGATCCGCGACAGAGTCGATCCGTATCGCATTTACCTTGCGAAGTCCAATCTTTGTGACTGGAGCATCCGAAACCTGCTGCCGAACCAGCGTGGCGGCTATGCCGAGGCGTGACCTAAAGTCCTCGAAGCCGGAATACGCCATGTCCGACAGCACGAGTCCGCTCGTCGTTATGTTCAACAGGCGCTGCGGATTGTCGTTACCGAATGTGAGACCCGAGACGACTGTGGATCCCTGAAGGCGAGGTGGGATGTTCCCTTCGGCACTCGGTTGGAACGCAAAGTTCCCCTGATGAAGGTCTCGAACGTACCGAAACCCGACTTTCTGAAGCTCGGATGCAAGTGCCTCACGAGCTGCCGCCAGGCGTTCAAGGTCTATTGCGGTGCTAAGTTCGCAATGGACGCTATTCAGGAAGTGCCGCTTGAAGACGCGCCGCTCGCAGTGCGGGACACTTAGTAGGTCTTCGGGTTGCATTCCGTCCGCGC
Source organism: Steroidobacteraceae bacterium (assembly GCA_050738595.1). Lineage (GTDB taxonomy): Bacteria > Pseudomonadota > Gammaproteobacteria > Steroidobacterales > Steroidobacteraceae > JASHUC01. The sequence continues at coordinate 6,329 of JBOHZR010000184.1, forward strand.
GAGCGTTGGGTCGAAAGGAACTCGCCGAGAAGCGTGACTCGGTTGCTTTGCGGAGGGATGAAGCGGTGGCGGCCAACTACCTCGCGTCCCCATGCAGTTCGGAAAACTCGGTCACAAAGTTGGGGTGCTCGGCGGCACTTTCAAGCTAGGGATGGCTGTCCGTCGGAAAGACGAGCAGCATCGACCATTCCTGGATCCCCAGCCTCATCGCGCTTCGCCGGCTCCCCCGTCGCCTGCCATGTACTCTAGCCTACGCCGAGCCACGTTGCGACATGAAAGTGGCTCGGGGGAGGAAGACGCGGGTCCAGGCGCCGCGATGGATCGGTTCGGCGGCGACAACCGCTTCCGCTTCGCGCGGCGACCTCGGCGGTCTTGCAGGTGGCGGGTCACGCGAGATCACCGCCGTAACCGCTTCTAGGGGCTTCTAGGGCGACAATGTGTCGGCGCCATCTCGCGGAAAGTGCCACTCAGGGCATGAGAGCGTAGAGGAGCAACAACGGCAGCGGGTCCTCGACCTGCGCCGTCGAAGAGCGCCTCGAACCTAGCGCGCGTCCGCGCTCGAGGGTCGAGCGGGTTACTCCGCCTGCAAACTGGCCTTGCCACATTTGCGCGTATGCTGCGCGGCCATCGCAGGCCCGAAGTCGGGGCGACTGTGCGGTTCGTCTTCATCGATCGTCGACGCTGCTCGCGGTGCGGCCGGACGCAGCCCATAAGCAGGGGCAGAGCCCCGGGCCGCGGGAAGCGGTTCATCTGTGCGAGGTGTCGCAGCCATGAAACAGAGCCGCCTGGCTGCGAGCCGCCGCGGCCGGCGGCATGAGCCCCGACTTTGCTCTCCATCTCGACGCACTGATCGAGCTGGCGGAGCCGGCACCGTGCGATCGCTGCCCGAGGCGAACCCGATGCGCCGAGGAGCTGCTCTCATACGGAGGCGTTCACGGGCTTCTATAACGGGCGATCATGGGACGCGCTGAGGCGCGAGCCAACAACGAGAGCGCGGTACGACTCCATCTCCGAGACGGACCCGAGCGAGCGTGCGGCCGCGAGAACTCAACTGCCGCCGACCGCACCTGCAGCCTCGGTGCAGCAACGGATTCGCTCGGACGGTAGTCTGATCCTCACATGGTCGGACCAGCCGACCGTCGGTGAGTTGAGCGCGGCGCGCACTGATCTGCGCCTCGATCGTCTCGAGCCGTTTCCGCGCCTCGGCGTTCACCGGATCGAGCGCGAGCCTGCGCAGGGTCTGTGCTTGGGAGGGTTTGAGAATTGCGATCTCGGCCAGCGCGGGCACTCGGGCGCTGCTCGGCGTCGGCCGAGGCCCCTGAGTGCTACGAACGCTTCGATGGGCGCCCGCTGCTACAATGGGTGGCATTTCTGGGCGACTACATGGCAATCCCCCGAACCCCCGCCGATGCCGAACCCGCGCCAAGCGAAGCGACGCAAGAGTTTGCTTCGAAGGGGCGGCAGTCTTTTGCGGGCGTGCGTCGCAATCTCAGCGAGGACGAGCTCAAATCGCCAGGGGTTCAAAAGATGCTGCTCGATGACATCGAGCGATTGGAAAAGGAAGTAAGCGAGCTGAGAAATTTCCGAAATCGATTCTACGCCGAGGAGACCAAGTGTGCGGTTCTTCGAGAAAGAAGGACGAGGTCAACTGCAATTGAAGTCGTTCATATCACCTGCTTAGCCATCGGCTCCGTTCTCATTACATACGCCTTTTCATTCTGGACAGTGCAGCCGTTAGGCTGGATTAGCGTTATCAGTGGCTTCGTACTACTCAGCGGGTCTATCGCCGCGAAGTGGCTTGGACAATGAGCCTTGAGATCCGGTCAGCATCCGAGAAGGGTTCGCTCAAAGACGAGAGGATAGTAATGCGAGCTACGTCGGACGATGACGTTGGTAGCTACCTGCTGATGCAGACAGGGTGGAACGGGACGCAGCCGACCACTCTCGTGCATCATACTTTCTGGTTCCCGGATAAGGGGATAAAGAGTGGCGACCTCGTTGTCGTCTACACAAAGAAGGGCACGCGGAGCACGAAGAACCTGGATGGTGGTCGGACGGCCCATTTCTACTACTGGGGGCTCGACGAGCCAATCTGGTCCAGTTCGGATCGCGCTGCTGTGCTTATCAAGGCACCGAACTGGTCATCGAAAGTCGCTACCGAATTGTAGTTCGAAGTGCACTGAAGCATAACCAGCCCGTGCTCGGCTCGCGCCCGGATCGCATTTGAATCGACGACCGCACCGCCTCCGCGCGCGATCGCTAAATAACCGATCTGACCCTTCGATGCGAAGACGCTGTCGGCCATCCGCATCAGCGTCACTTCCATGACATCGTCGACGAGATATCCAAGATAGTCTTTCCCAAACGCTACGCTCTTCGCGTTATCTGCCATCGCAGGCACGTCCGGATTGATCTGGACCGGGTAGCCGAGGAGCGTCTCGCCGGTCTCGCCGTCGTCGGGCAGATAGAGCGGCCGATTCGCCGAGTCCATCAACTTCCGAATCACCTTGAAAGAGCTGTCGGCCATCTGAAAGGCGAGGCTCCGACGCTGTTGTGTGCGGTAGGCCGAATTGATGCTTCCGATCAAATCAATCAGGTCATCCTGGATGATCGTGGTCGTCTGGCCGGTCGTGCCAGTCTTCCCGGCTCCCGCTCCCGTGGGCCAACCTCTTTTCTGTAGTTGTTGCCCGAACATATGACTCTTCGGGAGTCCTGTCGCGCATACACTGTCGAGCTTGTGAGCGGCTCTCAAGAGCAAAGCTACGAGCGGCCTGCGGGACACGATGAGCTGTTAGTCAATCGACATGAACCCGCCCGGCTCCATCTCGGCTGCCGGAGTCGCTTGCGGCCAGGAAGGTGCCGAGTAGCGCACCGGCTTTCCGTAGCCGGATCATTTCCGGCGATTGAATTGATCCCCGATCCTCTTCCCTAGTGCCGCTCCCGCCGGCGCTCCGAGCAACAAGCCCAAGGTGACGACGGCCAACGCGGCGTGCCTGTGATCACGAACCCAGCCCGTCGCTTCAACCACAACGACCGCGAGGATCACCGCGACGGTAAGCCCGTATCCGCGGTATTTCATGTCGTGATAGCTGCGCATTGCGGTCGCGTCCCGGGGCGCTGCACTGATATCGTACCCGCTCGACCTCCAGTTAGTCCCGCTTGTCACAGATCGATTGCGAGAAGGGAAGATGGGACCTTACGCTTAGACCCCGTCTCGGGCTCGAACAGCGCAGATGAGGCGCGCGTTCCCGTCGGCGCAATCTATCCTTGACCTGCTGCCTCATGGACACCGAGGATCCAAGCGTTATGGCTGCAATCCTGCCTGCCGGCGGCGTAGTCAAGCCGGTTTCGCTGCCGAGCATGCCGGCCGCCGGCGATGCGGGCTGGCTGCGCACGATGTGGCGCTTGTACATCCTCATTGGAGTGCTGGAGGGCACTTATATGGGGATCAACTCGATGCTGGGCGAGATCTACAACCCCCAGTTCGAGGCCTGGAGGCCGTTCGTTCGGGAGTACAGCAGCACCCTGATCGTCTTTGCCTTGATCCCGCTCATCGTTCGTCTCGAGAATCGTTTCAGACTGGATGCCCGGCCGCGCCTGCCCGTCATCCTCGCGCACTCCGCCGGCGCGCTCTCGTTCTCCGTGATTCACGTTGTGGTCGCGTACTCCCTGCGCGCCGTCGTGTATGGGTTCGCAGGCGAGCGTTATTTCCCCGCTAATGTACCTATTGCCTTTGGCGATGTGTCTATTACCTTTCTCTCCGAGCTGCAGAAGGACGTCATCGTATATGTCATCGTTCTGCTGATCTCATTCGCCGTGCGCGAGTTTCAAGTACGGCGCGCAGGGGAGCTGCGCTCGGTACGCCTCACCGCCGAGCTCGCTGAAGCCCGCGTGCGGCATCTCACGGCACAAGTGGACCCTCACTTCCTCTTCAATGCCCTCAACGCCATTTCGAATCGGATGCGCGAGGACCTCGATGCCGCGGATCGGATGATCACGCAGCTCGGAGACTTGCTGCGTGCTGCGTACGATACGGATACGCATCTGCTCGTTCCGCTCCGTGGCGAGGTGCAGTGGCTTCGAGGGTACGCCGGGATGATGGCGGAACGATTCCGCGAACAGCTGAACTTCGAGCTCGATATCGAGCCGGCACTCGAGGATGTGGAAGTTCCCCGCCTGCTGCTGCAGCCGCTCGTCGAAAATGCTCTCCGGCATGGGCTCGCGGAAGGGCGGGGTAGCCTCACCGTGCAGGTTCGTCGTAGCGGGAAACGTCTGCGATACACCGTCGCCGACGACGGCATCGGACTCCCATCGACGCCGCCCACGCATGGAACGGGTCTGTCCAACGTAGCGCGACGTTTGGAGCTCATGTTTCCCGACGATCACGAATTCCATCTCGCGCCCCGTTCCCCGCGGGGCACGATGGTGACGGTGGAATTTCCGGTTTCCGAATGAGGCACTCCGTCGTCATCGTCGACGATGAGCCGCCTGCGCGCGCGAAGCTTCGGCGCTTCATTAGCGAGCTTGACGATTTCCGCCTGGTGACGGAAGCGGACGCCGTCGATCCCGCGATCGCGCGCGTGCGGGAGTCCACACCCGCTGTGCTCTATCTCGATATCAAGCTCGGCACCCGCAGCGGCTTCGAGGTGCTCGACGGGCTACGCGACATCGTCCCGCCTGTCGTCGTATTCACGACCGCCTACTCGGAGCACGCGGTTCGGGCATTCGAGGTACAGGCGCTCGATTATCTGCTCAAGCCATTCGACCGCGACCGCTTCCTTCAGAGCGTCGGCCGCGTCCGCGCCGCACTCCTGACGTCAGACCGCAGCGACTGGGAGGAACGCACGCGGCGCATGCTGGCCGCGATGCCCGGACGTTCGCCGCTCGCAAAGCAGATCCTCGTACGCGACGCCGATAGGGCGTATTTCCTCCCGGTCGAGGACATTGAGCGGATATCGGCTGCCGGCAATTACGTCGAGGTCCACGCTGCCGGCAAGGTGCACTTGATTCGCGAGCCGCTGTCGGCCTTGATCTCCCAGCTCGCTCCCGAGGAGTTCCTGCGCGTACACCGTTCGCACGTCGTGCACATCGGGTTCATCGCTGAGTTGCGTCCCATGTTCCACGGCGACTACGAACTGATCCTTCGGGACGGCGAGCGTCTGCCCTTAAGCCGGCGGTACAAGCAGCTGTTGCCGGCAACGATCCGCTAGCGGCTCTAGCGGACAGGTCTCTGGAAAGCGCGATCGCAACCGATCCATCGCCTCGTTGCAATCTCAGCGGTCCTCACAAGCGCTCGAAGCCGTCCGCGCTCCACTCCTCGCTGCCGACACCATGATGCACAATGAACAGCCCGTCTGGATCGTAGCGCTTCTTGATGGCGCGCAGCCGCGGGTAATGCTCTCCCCAGAAGGCGCGCTGCCAGGAGGGGTTGAAGTAATTGCTCTCCGAGACGTACGAGCCGGGGTGCGGAACGATCTTGCGCAGCTCGTCAGCGGCGAGGTCGATGGCCCGCGCATCGCGCCGAGCGCCGGCGAGATCCAGTGCCGGGTGCGGCATGCCGGGGTATTGGGGCCCCTCCCCGTCAGCGATGATGGCGAGTGTGAAGGCGTTGACGACCGCGGGATTCATCGCGGTTTGAAGAGCGGCCTTACGCGCCTCATCGGATCCGCCGGCAAGCCCCTTGCAGAGGTGGAGTGACACTCGTTTGTGGCGGCTTGCCGCGAAAAGCGCATCGGCGAGCAGCGCTCGTCGATCTCGCCGCAATAACGATGCCGGCAGCCACAGCGACTCATAGCCGTGCCAGAAAGCGCCACATTCGCCTTGGTCGCCTCTATTCCAGACATGGTACGGAATCGCGCCATCGCGGGGGTCGTGAATCCAATCATTGCCTGTAAGGAGGGATCTTTTGTGGGGATCGATGGCGGCGGACCCCGGGGGAGAGACGAAGGAAAAATGTGCAGGTGAGCTCCTTACCCAATCGACGAACAGCTTCCAGACTTCGGCTACCTGAGCATTGGTGAGACCCTGGCTCGACAATGATATCTCCAGGGTGTTGTCCGGGGAGAAATCGACGTTATTGCCCCAGTGTGGATTGAACAAGTGATCGTGATAGAAGTCGATGAATCGGGTGATGAGCTTTCTGAACGCCTCGTCGGATTGCGCCTTGATCTTTGCACCGGCGCCCCCGATAAAGCTCGGCAGATCGTGCGTGCGCAAGGTGACCCGCGTGACGACACCGAACGTGCCGCCCCCGCCGCCCTTCAAGGCCCAGAACAGGTCCGGCTCGTTGCAGGCATTGACAACGCGCACTTGGCCATCGGCAGTGACGACCTCCGCCTCGAGCAGACTGGAGGCGGCTGTACCGAAACGCTTGGAGAACCAGTTGAACCCGCCGCTCTGGATGATTCCGGCAACGCCTACTGTCGTGCAGCTGCCCCCCTGAACGTAGCGGCCGGCTTGGACTGACACTGCGTAGTACAGATCCGCCCACACTGCGCCCGCGCCGGCGCTGACTGCGGGTACGGGTGCGGCGCGGCCCTCACAGCCCTTGCCGACGAAGGCATCATGCAGCGCTACCGCGTTCATCGCCCGCGTCCAGATGAGCAGGGAGTCCGGCGCGTTGGAGGTGCCCTGATAGCTGTGGGCGCCGCCCTTGACGGCGAGCCGGAGGTGGTGCTTGCGGGCGAAGTGGATTCCGGCCGCGACGTCGGGGGCACTTCTCGCATTGATCGCGTAGGCGCTCGGCATGGGCGTCCACGCGTCGAGCCACCCCGATACCTCCGTGCCTGCAGGTTGATCGGCAATCCAGTAGGGATTGCGGATGTTCTTGAGCGCATCGAGACAGGCAGGACCCTGTGGATCCTTCCCGCAGGCGGCGAACATAGGCTGGACCTCGATCAGATGGCCACCCACGCTCTCCTTGAGCTGCGCCCACTGCTCGGCATCCGGCCAGGACGGATCGGAGGGTCGCACACGCCGCAGGGGCGCTGCGCCGATGATCGGCGCTGATGCCGCGTGCACTCCGCGGATCAGGGGTGCGCACGATGCGAGGGCCGTCATCTTCAGCAGGTCTCTGCGTCGCATTTCCCGAAAACCTCCGATTATCCCGCTTGTCACGAGCGCGGCGGCAAGCTTGAAAGGTCCCTGCGTGTGCAGCAATAGTCATGGGACGAGAGGGACCAATTGAAGGACGAGCGGCGACTAGGGCGCATCCTTGTCGCCGGCTACTTCGGTACAGCGGCCATTCCGCTGGACTTCACAACGAGCTGGCGCGCATGCATGAGCAGGCGCCAAAAGTGAGAATCGCCCCGCGTTTCGCGCCACCGGTGTAAGAATCCAGCGTCAGCTGAAGACTACCTGGATCGTGGCCCGAAAATCCCAGGTCCCCGTTACCGCGGCCGTCAGCATGGGCGTTACGATTTACGGCTCCGCCCAGGGGATGTCGGCGCTCACGACGGCTACGAACATCGCCTACCACGAGCCCGAACGGCGCGGGTTCTTCAGGCTCCTCGGCGTCGCGACTCTCTTCACGCTCGGCGGACTGGCGGCATTTCTGCTGCTCCTCGGCCTCGGTATCGCGGTGCCCTATATCCTGAGCGCGCTTCCGATCGGGCCGATCGCCAAACAGATCGCGCTCGTGTTGCGTTGGGCGCTGCTATGGTGCTTTGCCGTCTTCGCGCTGACCGTCGTCTACCGGTACGCGCGGTGCCGAGAGGACGCACGCTGGAGATGGATCACGTGGGGCTCCGTCATCGCAGCGACCCTCTGGTTCGCAGGGAGCATCGTCTTCTCCCTCTATGTGCAGAACTTCGGGAGCTACGGCAAGACGTACGGCGCGCTCGGCGGCGTGATGATTCTGCTCATGTGGTTCTACCTCGGCAGCTTCGCCGTTCTGCTGGGCGCGGAGCTCAATGCGGAAATGGAGCACCAGACCACCCGCGACACGACTACGGGCGCGCCGCAGCCCATGGGCACGCGCGGTGCGTTCGTCGCGGACACGCTCGGTCCTACGCCGGAGCACTCCCGAAGCGAAACCCGGAAATCTGCCAACCCATCATCCGACCGCTGAAGACCTGCTGGCCACGGTCCTCGCCTGCTGCGCCGGCCGCGACGAGGAGCGGCACCAGGTGCTCCTCCCGCGGATGCGCGAAGCGCGCGGCGGGCGCCTCGGTCCAGCGTGCGAGGCGCTCATTGCGCTCGTGCGCATCGATCGCGCAGACGGTCTGAGTGAGCCAGGCATCGAACCGCTCCGATGGTGGTATGCGCGTGTTGTCGATCGAGCGGATGCCGAGGTTGTGGAAGCTCATTCCGCTTCCCACGATGAGCACGCCCTGGCTGCGCAGTGGGGCGAGCGCGGCGCCGAGCGCGAGGTGCGCCGCCGGATTGAGACCGCGGCGCAGCGACAGCTGCAACATGGGCATGTCGGCACGGGGATAGATGAGCTTGAACGGCACGAAGACGCCGTGGTCCAGCCCGCGGCGCTCCTCCTCGCGCGTCGGAATTCCCGCCGTAGCGAGGAGATCCCGCACCGCCAGCGCGAGCTCCGGTGCCCCGGGAGCCGGGTATTGCAAACGGTAGGTATGCTCAGGGAAGCCGTAATAGTCGTAAAAGAGCGGCGGGTGCGCCTGGACGTTGAGGGCGACCGGCTCCGACTCCCAGTGCCCGGAGACGACGAGGACTGCTCGGGGCACAGCCTCTAGCGTGGCGGCGAGGCCCTGGAGCCAGGTGGCGAGCTCGGTCCAGGGATTGGGGGTCGGGTATTCCCAATCCGTGAAGAAGCAAGGACCGCCACCGTGGGGGATGTAGAACGTCGGAAAGCGTGCGGCCGCGTCGCTCACAGCGACCGCTCCAGGTTGTGGCCGGCTCGATACATAGAGGGTCCGGATAGGGACGGCAATGAAAGATCGATTATCGCGGATTCTTCAGGCGCTCGCGCCTGTCGTCCGTCGGAGTCACCGTGTTGTCGGCGCAACGAGCACGTTGCAAAACGAATATGTGAGCGCTACCATCATCGAGCGCGGGCTTGAGGGGCCCTGAGAGAATCGAGAACCGGCCCCTTCTGTCCGGCGCGCCAGGCGCGGGATTTCACGTCGAATAGACGCTCGCACGAGCATGCGAGCACTCCCGCGGGGATGAGCGGGTCGGCTCTTGGGAGGGGAAGCGATGCGAATCCGAACTTTCGTGGCGGCCGAACTGAGCGTGGCGCTTGCGAGCGCTATCATGAGCTGGGGCGTAGCGGCGCCCGTCGAGGCGCAGGCATCGACTGGGGCCGCGGCCGCCGTGCAGCCGGCCGGACAGGCGGACACACAGACGAACGGACGGCCCGGCGGGCAGAGCAGCGGCCCAACCCACGCACAAACGTCCGCGCAGAGCAGCGCGCAGCTGCTCGCGCAGAACAGCACTGGGCCCGAGCCCGCCAACGGCGGCTCGGCGGAGAACGGGGCGAACGCCAACAACTCCGACCAGCCGCTGCAGGAGGTCGTGATCACCGGCTTGAGGCGCAGCATCCAGGAGGCGACGACGGCGAAGCGCAACGCGATCGGCGTGACCGATTCGATCTTCGCGGAGGATATCGGCAAGTTCGCGGATACCGACATCGCCGATTCGTTCCAACGCGTTCCGGGTATCAATATCATCCGCGACATCACCGGCGAGGGCGTCAATATCTCGATCCGCGGCCTCGGGACCGATTTCACCAAGGTGTTGCTGAACGGCGCGCCGGTCGCGATCGCCTCGACCGGACCGACGGACGCGCAGAACGTCAATCGCGAAGTCGACCTGAACATGTTCCCGACGGAGCTCTTCACGCAGCTCACGGTAAAGAAGACCTCCTCGCCCGACATGCTCGAGGGGGGAGCCGCGGGCACGGTGAACATGCGCAGCGCGCGCCCGTTCGACAACCCCGGATTGCATCTGACCGGCGGCGCGCAGGCGACGAGCCACCAGAACGCAGGGCCCTGGGGTGAGCACGGCTATCTCATCGCGAGCAACACCTGGGACAACGGCTTCGGCGTGCTCATCGGCGGGGTCGGCGTGCGCGACAACGTCGCGACGCCGGGCTACGAGACGATCGGTTCGACGAACCTGCACCTCACCTCTGCGCAGTGTTCGGGCACCTGCAACACGCAGGGGGGCGGCAACTGGAACCTTCCGGCAACGGTGCCGGCCGGAGCGGGCGCGGGGCTGGTCGCGGGCACGCCGATCGATCAGTCGTTTCTCCTTGCGGAGAACCCCGGGCTCACGATCCAGCAGATCAACAATGCGCTTTTGCCGCGGCTCGGCCGCCCCTCGTACGAGTGGGGCCCGATGGAGCGCGAGAACGGTGTCCTCTCGTTCGAGTATCGCCCCAACGACACCCTGCACTTCTACTGGGATTCGATGTACGGCCGCGCGCGCAACAACTTGCAGCGCGAGGACATGGACTGGGTGGTGCGCAATGGGAGTCCCATCCCGATCAACGAGCAGGTGGACAACAGCTCGGCCGGATGCGCGCAGGGCTGCGCGGTGACCAGCGGCACCTACGCCAACTCACAGTTCTTCCTCGAGTATCGGCCGTACACCGAGGACACCAACTTCTGGGGCACGAACCCGGGATTCACGTGGAAGATCTCCGACCTCTTCAGCCTGGATGCGCAGGGAAACTATACGACGAGCACGTTCCATCGCTCGACGCCTTCGGTGCTCTTCGCGACCCCATCCGGCGATGGCCTGGCGGTCAACTACGTCAATGGAGCGGTGCCGCAGATCAGCAGCAACGTCGATCTCGACGATCCGGCGAATTTCGTCTGGAACTCCAGCGCGCGCGTGAACATTCAGGACGAGCGGCGCAAGACGGACACGAAGGGAGTCCGCGCAAATTTCAAGATCGGACGCGATGGTCCGATCAATTTCCAGGTGGGTGCCGCCTTCGATGACGTCCTGCGGCACATCTTCGCGTTCGACGGTAGCCAGCAGTGGCAGAACGCCGTGTGCGGCGACAATCCGAACGTCTTCGTGCCGAGCCCGAACAGCCAGCCTCCCTGCCAAGGCCTTGTCACGGCCACTCCGGCAGGCTATCCGACGTATCCGGGGCTCGGGACCGGCTACTCGGCGGGCGTGACGACGCCGCTCGTGTACCAGGGATCACTCGTCCCGGTCGGCTCGATCGCCAGCTATGCTCGACCGGGCCCGGCGGGCTTCATCACCGTCAACTGGCCCGCGTTTGCGGCGGCGACGAACTACAACTACTACCAATCCCTGGAGCTGCCCGCGTCGTCTTCCAACACCGGCGCGAGCGGCGGGTACATCGACGAGAAAACGACGGGTGTCTACGGTGAATTCACCGGCGATACGACGGTCCTCGGCAACGAGCTGCGCTACGTGGCGGGCGTGCGCTGGGTACATACGGGCCAGACGATCGGCGGGTACGTCTCAATCACCAATCCCGTCAATCTGACGCTGCTCGACGGCGGACTGTATCCGAACGTTCTGAACTTCGTGACGATTCCGCACAGCTACGACAATACGCTGCCGTCGTTCGAGATCGCCTACAACGTCCTGCCGAACGCGATCGTCCGCTTTGCGGGCTCGAAGACGATGACCCGGCCCGACCCGAGCGCGATGCTGCCCGGGCTCAACTTCAGCTCTCCCTCGGCGGACCAGGGGACGGTCGGTAATTCCGCGCTGCAGCCGTACATCTCGGAGAATTTCGATCTGAGCCTCGAGTACTACACTGGACAGGAGGGATACGTCGCCTTGACGGCGTTCCGCAAACGTGTGACCGGATTCACGACGACCGGCAACACGACCGTTCCGTTCTCCGGTCTCGCTCAGTACGGGGTGACGTACGGCACGCTGACGCCGACCCAGCAGACGGCCATCAACGCGCGCGGCGGCCCGGACACGGCGACGGTCACTCTATCGGAGCAGGTGAACGCGAGCGGCGCGCTCACGATCAATGGCTACGAGATCGACTGGACGCAGCCGCTCGACTTTCTGATCGGCCGTTTCGGGCTCAATGGCTTCGGGTGGCAGGCGAACTACACGCTCGTCGACCAGTTCGGAAGCGGGGCCGCGCCCGCCATCGCAATCGGTGTGCCGCCGCATACCTGGAACGTCATCGGCTACTACGATCACGGTCCGGTGAGCGTGCGCCTCGCGACGGTCTTCGACGCAGGCTCGCCCGCAAGCTCGCTCGGCGAGAACGGCATCCCGCTCGCCGGGTACTACAACGCGGCCTACCACGAGTGGGACCTCTCCACGATCATCGATATCGGCAAGTGGCTCGGATGGCAGCACGCCTTGCAGCTCACGGTCGACGGAACGAACCTGTTCGATGAGAAGCAGCGCGTGTACTTCCAGTACCCGGCCGCCACGTTCACGGAGTACAACCCGGGACGCACCTGGATGCTGGGCTTCCGCGCCCACTTCTGATGCAATGCAGGTGGGAAGGGGGTGAGCAGCCCCCCTTCCCACCTCGCCATGGAGCCCTCGACCCTCCAAGGGAAGCTGACGCAGACCACGTGGAAAGGGGCGGTGAGTCCCTACCGCTGGCGCATTTGCGCGCTGCTCTTCGCCGCGACGACGCTCAATTACATCGATCGACAGGTGCTCGGCGTGCTCGCGCCGTTCCTCGGGCGCGCCTACGGGTGGAGCGAGCTCGACTACAGCTACATCGTGGATGCGTTCCAGGCGGCGTATGCGATTGGGCTCGTGTTCGCGGGAGCCGTGATCGACCGCATCGGCACGCGCTTGGGGTATGCACTCGCGATCGGGATTTGGAGCCTCGCCGCGATGAGCCATGCGCTCGCGCGATCGGTCGTGAGCTTCGCCGTGGCGCGGTTCATGCTCGGGCTCGGGGAGTCCGGCAACTTCCCGGCTGCCGTGAAGACCGTCGCCGAATGGTTCGAGCCTCGCGAGCGCGCGTTTGCGACAGGCCTGTTCAATGCCGGTTCGAACATCGGAGCCATCGTGGCGCCGCTCGCCGTGCCGGTCGCAGTCTCTTTAGGCGGACTCAAGGCGGGTTTTCTTTTCACCGGCGTGCTGAGCATGATGTGGTTGGCTGCGTGGCTGATCATCTATCGTCCCCCCGCTCGGCACGCCGGTTCTTACGCGGCAGGTGAGGAGGTTCGCGGCACCGCCGCGGCAGCAAGTCCCGCGTCGGCGGCGCATACCGCCGCGGTGGCGAATGCCGAGCCGGATCGCGTGCGATGGTCGGGGCTGCTCGGGCACCGGCAGACCTGGGCGGTGATGGCGGCGAAGTTCCTCACCGACCCGGTCTGGTGGTTCTTTCTGTTCTGGCTGCCGAAGATCCTGAATGCAAAGTACGGCCTGACGCTCAGCGCGCTTGCAGCGCCCCTCATCGCGATCTACATGATGGCGGACGGCGGCAGCGTCGGGGGAGGCTGGCTCGCCGGATGGCTGATGAGGCGCGGCTTCAGCCTCGATCGCGCGCGCAAGGGCGCGATGCTCGTTTGCGCGGTAGCCGTCGTGCCGATCGTGCTCGCGCCCTCGGCGCACCGTCTCTGGGAGACCGTCGGCCTCTTCGGGCTCGCCACCGCAGCTCATCAAGGCTGGTCGGCGAACGTTTACACGCTCGCCTCGGATCTCTTTCCGGCACGCGCGGTCGGCTCGGTGGTGGGACTGGCCGGTTTTGCCGGTGCGGTGAGCGGCATGATGTTCTCGACCCTCGTGGGCTGGTGGCTGCAAAGGACGGGGAGTTACGCGCCGATGCTCGTGATCGCGGGCTCGGCATATTTGATCGCGCTCGCGGTGGTGCACGGGCTCGTGCCGCGGCTCGCACCGGCCGTCTTTGATGCATGAGGTCGGCGCCCGGCGAGCGCCTACAGGTGGTAGGCCGATTTCGGCAGATGATAGGCGAGCTCCGCGGCGACTTCGGCCGCCTCCTCCTCGGGCAGGCGGTGCTCGGCGACGAGCCGCGCGAGAAAGGCGCAGTCGATGCGCCGCGCCGCATCGTGGCGGGCGGGGATCGAGAGGAAGGCGCGCGTGTCGTCGTTGAAGCCGACCGTGTTGTAAAAGCCGGCGGTCTCGGTCGTCTGCTCACGAAAGCGCATGAGCCCTTCGGGGCTGTCGTGAAACCACCAGGCTGGCCCGAGCTTGAGAGCGGGATAGTGGCCTGCGAGCGGGGCGAGCTCGCGACTGTAGGCCGACTCATCGAGCGTGAACACGATGATCGTCATCCCGCGCTCGTTGCCGAATCGCTCGAGCAGCGGGCGCAAGGCGCCGACGTAGTCGGTTCGCATCGGGATGTCCGCACCCATGTTCGCTCCGAAGCGCGCGAAGAGCGCGGCATTGTGATTGCGCCAGGAGCCGGGGTGAATCTGCATCACGAGGCCGTCATCGAGGCTCATGCGTGCCATCTCCGTGAGCATCTGCGCACGAAAGAGCTCGGCGTCGGCTGCGCTGGACGGCTCCGCGGTGCGGCCGCGCGCGTTGGCCGCTACGCGCCGAAACAGCGTCTCCGCATCGCGCTCGGGCAAGTCCGCGGTGCTCGCCGTGGGATGACCGTGATCGGTCGAGGTCGCGCCCATCCGGGCGAAAAAGGCGCGCCGCGCCCGATGCGCAGCAAGGTAGCCGTGCCAGCTCGAGGTGTCCTCGCCCGTCAGCTCGCCGAGACGCTCGAGGTTCTGAGCGAACCCGGGCGTCTCGGGGTCGACGACGGGATCGGGCCGATACGCGGTGATGATGCGTCCCGGCCAGCCGCTCGTGCGAATGCGCTCGTGGTGATGCAGGTCCTCGAGCGGGGACTCGGTCGTCGCGAGCACTTCGATGTTGAAGCGCTCGAAGAGCGCGCGCGGACGGTAGGCCGGGTCGGCGAGACAGGCGGCGATCCGGTCGTAGGCCCGATCGTCGTTCTCGGCCGCGAGCGGTATGTCCGCACCGAACACTTCGGCAAGCACCCAGTCGAGCCACAGCCGGGTGGGCGTTCCGCGGAAGAGATGATAGTGCTCGGCGAAGCGGCGCCACACGGTGCGCGGATCGGGCGGCTCGAACGCGCCGCGCGCGTCGCCACTCGGCCGGATGCCGAGCTCCTCGAACCGTACGCCCTGGCTGTAGAGCATGCGAAAGATGTAATGATCCGGGGTGATGAGGAGCGTCGCCGGGTCGCTGAACGGGGCATTCTCGGCGAACCAGCGCGGGTCGGTGTGCCCGTGCGGGCTTATGATCGGAAGCCGATGCACGACCGAGTAGAGGCGGCGCGTGATGGCGCGCGTCACGGGCTCGGCTGGGAACAACCGGTCGGAACTCAACGAAGCGGAGTCACTCATGAGCAATCCTCGGGTTGAGCCGCAGGGCTCGGCTCGCGACCGCGAGATCATCGCGGCGCGCGTGATCGTCACCTCGCCGGGCCGGAACTTCGTGACGCTCAAGATCGAGACGCGCTCGGGCGCGTACGGTCTCGGTGATGCGACGCTCAACGGCCGGGAGCTCGCGGTCGCCGCGTATCTCGAGCAGCACGTCGTGCCGAACCTCATCGGCCGCGAT
Source organism: Steroidobacteraceae bacterium (assembly GCA_050738595.1). Lineage (GTDB taxonomy): Bacteria > Pseudomonadota > Gammaproteobacteria > Steroidobacterales > Steroidobacteraceae > JASHUC01. Next base: position 21,812 of record JBOHZR010000184.1, read on the forward strand.
GCCGCCCGCATCGAGGATACCTGGCAGTTCCTCTATCGCGGTGCCTACTGGCGGCGGGGGCCGGTCACGATGACCGCGATCGCGGCGGTCGATGTGGCGCTTTGGGACATTCTCGCGAAGCTCGCCGGCCTGCCGCTCTACCGGCTGCTCGGCGGGCGCTCGCGTGACGGTGTTCTCGTCTATGGTCATGCGAACGGCCGCGACATCGAGGAAGCCAGCGCTGCGGTCGCACGCTTCGTCGAGATGGGTTACCGCGCCGTCCGTGCGCAGTGCGGCGTTCCGGGCGTGAAGAAGCCGTACGGAGTCTCCGCACGCGAGCGGGCGTACGAGCCTGCCGAGAGCGCACTGCCTGCGCAGACCGTATGGTCGACGCCGGGTTACCTCGAGGTGGTGCCGAAGCTCTTCGAGCGTCTGCGAGCCGATCACGGGCGCGAGCTCGAGCTGCTGCACGATGTCCACCATCGCCTGATGCCCATCGAGGCCGCGCGGCTCGCGCGCGATCTCGAGCCGTACCGGCTCTTCTGGCTGGAGGATGCCACGCCCGCGGAGAACCAGCAGGCGTTCGAGCTCATCCGGCGGCATTCCGTGACGCCGCTGGCGGTCGGAGAGGTTTTCAATTCTCTGTGGGATTGCAAGCACTTGATCGAGCGCGGGCTGATCGATTACATCCGCACGACGATCGTGCATGCCGGAGGCATCACCCACGTGCGGCGGATCGCCGATTTCGCGGCGCTCCACCAGGTGCGCACCGGTTTTCACGGCGCGACGGACCTCTCGCCGGTCTGCATGGGTGCGGCGCTGCATTTCGATACGTGGGTGCCCAATTTCGGCATTCAGGAGTACATGGTCCATTCGGATGAGACGCTCGAGGTCTTCCCGCACGATTACACCTTCGCCGAGGGGCAATTGCACTGCGGCGAGACGCCCGGGCACGGCGTCGATCTCGATGAGAAGCTCGCCGCCCGATATCCGTACGCGGCGAAGCAGCTGCCGGTCGCCCGGCTCACCGACGGGACGCTGTGGGACTGGTAGGCGGCCGTCCGCCGTGGGAGTGCACGCCGCAGCCGGTTCAACGTCGCGCACCGGGCGTGTGCAGGTAGCGCGCCGCAAAATCGAGGAATGCCGGCCAGTTCGGCGCGAGTGTGTGTCCGGCTTCGTGGCGGCGAAACGCGATCGTGCCGGCCGCATCCGCGACGCCGACCGCAGGGAAGCGGTCCGAGGTGAGTCCGGGCTTGCCGAGCAGCCGGTACACGGGACCGGCTGCGACCGCCGCCATGAACATCCCGCGCGGATCGACCCACCTCTCGATCGGCTGCGACCCGACGCTCAGGAAAACCGGGCGCGGGGCACACAGGGCAATCAGCTCGTGTGCATCGACCGGCAGATCGTTCGCAGTAAGGGCGCGCGGCGCATCGGTTTGCCGGCCGGCGTATTTGAGGAAGTTGCCCGCCATCCAGTGATACTCGCCGACCGCGGCGAGGTTCTCGAGCCGCTCGCCGAAGTTGCGGCGCAGGAGCGCCGCCCCGCCTGCTCCCGATGAGCCGATGAGGCCGATCGCGAAGCGCGGATCGTAGGCCATCGCGACGAGCGCCGCCTTGCCATAGCGCGACAGGCCAGCGATGCCGACTTCGTGCGCCGCGACGGCCGGATCGCTCTGCAGGTAATCGAGCGCGCGGCTCGCTCCCCAGGCCCAGGCGCGGAGCACTCCCCAGTCCTCGAGCCGGCGCGGCTTGCCGCGGTTTGCGAGTCCGATGACCCCGTGCGTGAGCTCATCCCCGGTGTCCGGCTGGATGCTCGTCGGGGGGATCTCCGCATAACCCCAGCCCCGCTCCAATACCTGCTGCTGCCAGTGATTGTCCACGAACCGGGACGGAAGGCCTGCGAACTGCAGATAGAGGATGACCGGAACGGGGCCCGAAGCGTTCGCCGGCGTCGTGAGCGTCAGAGGAATCGAGACGTCGATGTAGGGATAGCCTGCGGTGTCGGCCTTACCGAGCAGCTGCTTCGTCAGCACGGGAATGCCGCCGACGGTGCCGCGCGCCTCACTCATGTGCTCCCATTTGATCGCGGGCGCGCTCGCGGGCACCCGTCCGTACACCTCGCTGTCGAAGCTCGCAAGAATCTCGGCGCGGCGGCGCGACTCCCACTCGCGCGCCGTTTGCACGGGCTTGCCGTTCGTGAAGGTGAGCGGGTCGGGCAGATGCGGATAGGGATTGGCCCGCGCCTCGTCGTAGTTCACCGCGTTGGGCGCATGCGGATGGTTCGCGTCGGCGCCCGGGCGCAGCGTATCGATGTCGAGCAGCGAGAGCAGCCGCGCATGATCCTGCGCCGCGGTGAGCGGCGCCGGGACGGGTGGACGGGCCAAGCGGCAGACGGGCGTGTGCGTACCGGGCGCATAGGGGAAGCAGATGGCCTCGTATTCCGCGAGCGTATGCGGCGGAGGCCGCTCGCCCTCAGGCAGCGGACGCTTCGAGAACGTTTGAAAATACGCGATGCTCGCATCACGCCACCACTTGGCCTCGCGCTGCTGGATACCGAGGAACGTCGCGATGTGCGCGTAGCGCTCCGGGTCCACGTAGGCGGAAAGCGTGCTCCACGTCCTGCGCATGCCGGCAACGTAGCGCACACCGGCCGTGTAATGCAGGACGAGCTCGTCCCAAAGCGTGCGCCCCGAGCGCATGCGGTAATCCCAGGAGAGGTGATGGAACCAGAGCAGCAGTGTCTCGGGGCAGGTCGCGAGATCGGCGAACGTGCGCGCAACGGGGGGGGCATACTGCGAGAGCGCATCGCTGCCTGCTTTCGTGCGATCGAAGCCGATTCCCTGCGCATCCGCGCGATTGAAGTAGGTGGCGGTCCAGTCGGCTCGCGCACCGCCGGTCACCCACGGCCCGGGGCCGTAGTGGGAGTCGCGCGCCATCTGATGATGCAGCCCGAGCGGGGTCATGTAGTCGACCGCCGCCTCGCGTGAGCCCATCATCATCCCGACGACGGGGGTCACGAACTTCGGGTCGTTCGTGAACGTCATGCGAACCCACTCCTCAGCGATCGAGCGTGCGGAGAGCTCGGGATTCCAGGCGAGCCGCCCGAAGACGTACCAGTTCGCCTGATCGAATATGGACCCGCACCAATTGCGGTCCGAACCGATGTTGGAGACGCCCGCGATGCCGGTCAGGCGATCATGAAAGAGCGAGCCGTCGATGACCTTCGCAACGGTCGAGCCCACTCCGCGCGCGAACGTGTCCGAGCGCAGCACCTCCTCGTAGAGCGGTCCCAGATAGACCAGATGGGTCGCAAAGCCTAGGTATTCCTTGGTGATCTCAAGCTCGAGGGACATCTGCGTGTGCGGCATCGCACCGAAGAGCGGATGGAAGGGCTCGCGCGGCTGGAAGTCGATCGGACCGTTCTTCACCTGCAGCAGCACGTTAGGCCGAAATTTCCCGTCGAGCGGCTCGAACTCGTCGTACGCCTGCTTCGCGCGATCCTCGCCGGGACGGTTTGCATAGACGAAGGCGCGCCACATCACGATGCCACCGTGCGGGGCGAGCGCCTCGGCGAGCATGTTCGCTCCGTCGGCGTGCGTGCGGCCGTAGTCCTGCGGGCCGGGCTGCCCCTCGGAGTTCGCCTTCACCAGAAAGCCGCCGAAGTCGGGGATGAATTGGTAGATCTCGTCGATCTTCGCGCGCCACCACGCCCGCACCCGCGGGTCGAGCGGATCAGCGGTCGGCAACCCTCCGAGCTCGATCGGAGCGCTGAACCGCGCGGAGAGGTAAACCCTGATGCCGTAGGGCCGCAGGACGCGTGCGAGAGCTGCGACCTTGGCGAGATACAGCGCTGAGAGCACGGCGGCGTTCGCGTTGACGTTCGTGAGGACCGTGCCATTGATGCCGATCGAGGCGCAGGCGCGCGCGTAGTCCGTGTAGCGTGGATCGAGCTCGGCAGGCAGCTGCTGCCAGTTCCAGAGCGATTCCCCGGCGTAGCCGCGCTCGACCGTCTCATCGAGGTTGTCCCAGTGATCGAGCACGCGCCGCTCGATGCGCGGACGCGATTCGATATCGAGATGATCGAGCGGCCGGCGCGTCTGGATCAGGCGCAGGAACGCGAACGTGCCGTAGAGCGCGCCGATGTCGGTGGTCCCTGCAATCAGGGTGGCCGGATGCCCGTCGATCATCGCGCTGCGGATGACATAGCCCTCCGGGCCGAGGCGCCCGAGATCGAGCCGCAGGTGCGCGATGACCGGGGAACTCGCGGCAGTCCCGACGACGATCGCGCCGTTTGCGGTGACTCGGTTCGACTGCGGCGGCGCGGCGCCCAGCATTCCTTGCAGGCCGCGCTCGATCTCCGCACGCGCGGCCCGCAGTGTCGCCGAGGCCCCATCGCTCGTCACGAGCTCGGCGGCGGCCGAGCGGTATTCACCGACCTGCGCCCCCTCGACGGGAACATAACGCATCCACAGGTCGTAGCCGTCCTCCGCACGCGCGGCGGGGCAGGCGATCGCGCCGGCGACGAGCGCGACCGCGAGCAGTGCAAGCACCCCGCGGCGCTCGCTTGTTCGCCGCCACCCAGGCAGAATCTCACGGGTCGTACAGTTCATATCGGGTCCTCACAGGGCGTGCCAGCTCGAGCCACCAGAAAACGCCGCAGCAGCAATGCGGTGACCATCCACGAAGTCGCGCGCCGCGCCGGTGTCTCGCCGATGACCGTTTCGCGGGTCACCCATGGCGTGGAGAACGTCCGCGACGCGACGCGCGAGGTGGTGCTCAAGGCGATCCGCGAGCTCAATTATTCTCCGAATCCGGCGGCCCAATCGCTTGCCGGTGCGCGCAATACCCGCATAGCCCTCATCTACTCGAATCCGAGCGTCGCGTACCTGAGCGAGCTGCTGCTCGGCGCCCTCGAGAAGGCGAGCCGCACCGCAGCCCAGCTGGTCGTCGAGAAATGGGACGACTTCAAGCCGGCGATGGAGCGGGCGGCGGCGCGCCGGCTCTCGCAGAACGTCGCAGGCGTCATCCTGCCGCCCCCACTGTGCGAGTCGGTCGCGATCTCCTCCGAGCTCGCTTCCGCGGACATTCCGGTGGTCGCAGTTGCGACGGGCCGGGCGCGGGCGGATGTGTGCTGTGTGCGCATCGACGATTTCCGTGCCGCGAGCGAGATGACCGGTTATCTCGTCTCCCTCGGACATGCGCGCATCGGCTTCATCAAGGGCCACCCGAATCAGACGGCGAGCGCCCAGCGCTTTGCGGGGTTCAAGGCCGCGTGCGAGACCGCGGGCCTCGCCGTCAATCCGGCTCACGTGGAGCAGGGGTACTTCACGTACCGCTCGGGGCTCGAGGCGGCGGAGCGGCTCCTCGGGCGCAAGCGTGCGCCCACGGCGATCTTCGCGAGCAACGACGACATGGCCGCCGCGGTCATCTCGGTTGCGCATCGAGGGGGGCTCGATGTGCCGCGAGACCTCTCGGTCGTGGGGTTCGACGATACGCTCACGGCGACGACGGTGTGGCCCGAGCTCACGACCATCCGCCAGCCGATCGCGACCATGGCGGACGCCGCGCTCGCCCTCCTGCTGAGACAGATCCGTGACAAGCGCGCGGGACTCGAGCTCGAGCCGGTCGACCACCTGTTCGCGCACGAGCTGGTGAAGCGCGATTCCGCAGCGCCGCCGCGAGCGGGGTGACGATGCCCATGCCAAGGAGAGCCGCCTGATCTCTGGAGTGAACACGAGACGTCACCTATCCGGCGCGCCCCCGCGTGCGTTTCTGCTTGCTTTATGATAGCGCTACCAATACGCTTGCCTCAACTGAGCTGCGGCGCGGCCGAGGGGGTCTCGGCGCGCTTTCCGGTCGACCGGCCCAGCGCCGGCCGCGCGCCATGCCTCGGAGTTTGCGAGCCGTGCAAATGACGACAACCACCGCTCCTCTCGCCCACGCGAGCGCCACGCTCGTGGTGGCCCTCACCGTCGCCGCAACCCTCGGCGGACTGCTGTTTGGGTACGATACCGCGGTGATCTCCGGGGCGACCGACGCGATCACCCACAACTTCGTCGAGCCGCGACATCTCTCGGAGGCGGATGCGAACTTCCTCTCCGGGCTCGCGATCTCCATCGCGCTGCTCGGCTGCGTGGTCGGCGCGGCCGTCGCAGGTCCCATCTCGACGAGAATCGGGCGCAAGGCGGGGCTGCTGATCGCCGGCATTCTGTTCTTCGTGTCATCCCTCGGCGCCGGCTACCCGGAGTTCCTCTGGAGCCTGTTCGGCGCCACCGGGTACCACGCGCTGCCGGCCTTCCTCGGCTACCGACTGCTTGCCGGCGTGGCCATCGGCATGGCTTCCATGCTGGCGCCGATGTACATCGCGGAAGTGGCGCCGCCTGCCTCGCGCGGCATGTTGGTCACGTTCCAGCAGATCGCGATCGTGGTGGGCATCACGCTCGTCTACTTCGTCAACTTCGCCATCCAGTCGGGCCACACCCGCGAGTACCTGATGTCGACGGCGTGGCGGCACATGCTGGCCTCGGCAGCGATTCCCGCGGCGCTCCTCATTCTCTTCATGCTGCTAGTGCCTGAGACGCCGCGATTCCTCGTGCTGAAGGATCGTCATGCGGAGGCGCTCGCGCTCCTGAAGCGCCTGGTCGGCGAAGCGGACGCGCAATCGACACACGAGCAGATCAGGGCCACTCTGGCCGAGCACACCCGTCCGCTCGCGAGCTTCGGCTGGCTCGTGGTGATCGTCGGCATCATGCTGTCGATCTTTCAGCAGGTCGTCGGCATCAACGCGGTGCTCTAT
>JBOHZR010000185.1:0-7341 GCA_050738595.1 Steroidobacteraceae bacterium
GCGCGCACGTCCGCTCGAGCGGATCGATTGCAAGGTGTTGATGCCCGCCTGCGTGAGGCGCTCGCGCTCGGCGTCGCCGATGCTCGTCGCGAGCTTCAATGCCGGACGCAGGATCGGCTCCTCGCCCTCGGCCGGCGCCCAGACGGGCAGCTGCTCGTCGCCCCGCGCGAGCATGCCCGCGGCGGCCGCCGCCGATCCGAAGATCTCGGACCGGTTGCGCAGGCGGTCGAGCGCCGCGAGGCGGGGAAAGAACATCGCGGCATTCGCGCTGCGAAAAGGCCAGGCGCGGAAGGCGGCGAGCGCGACCTGCGGGGTGGTCCATTCGGCCGGCGGATCGACGAGGAGAAGGACATGGCGATCGCGGCAGAATCGCGCGGCGACGAGCAGCGTCGTGAGGCCCACGTCGCGCTCGCGGGTCAAGGGCGGAATGCAGAGCAGATCGAACCCTGTCATCGCCTGCAGCGCGAACAGCCCGGTGCTGCGGACGGCCGAGCCGATCACGTCGTAGTCGGTGAGCGGCGCGCCGTCGTCGCCATCGTTGCGCGAGCTCACGTACTCAATGGCCGGACCACTCGGGGCGCCCGTCGTTCTTTCCGGTCGCACGGGAGGCGGCGCGCCGCGCAGCCGCACGAGCCGCGACTCGAGGAGCACGTCCCCGACGAATCGCGCCGAGCCCGGGTCGACCGCGACGCGCCGGAAGATCTCCTGATCCTCGATCTGCTCGGTGCCCGGCAAGCGGACTCGCTGAACGATCAGATTGAACCGGTCGTGCTCGGAATCGCCGAGACCGTCGTAATCGACCGAGGCACGCACGAATTCGCGCGAACCCGGATTGACGCCGGCGAGGGCGAGCTCGCCCTGCTCACACCGCAGCGTGAGCGTCGGTGACCGGGCCCCGTTCACGACTCGGGTGACGATCGCCTGGCGGCCTCCGTTCTCGAAATACTGCTCGATCGCGTACGAGAGCGTCGAGGGCTGCCACAATCCGCCGAAGGTCCGCTGGAATTCACCGAAGCTCGCAATTCGGACGGGACGATCGACCGGGCCCTTGAGAGTGCGTCCGACGAACGCCGTCACCCCCGTCGGCGAGCGCTCGATGCCGGGCACGAGGCAAGCGCTCTCGCTCGACGGCAAGCCGAACGCACGGTGCTCCGCCAAATGAATCCCCCGCTCATATCGTTGCTCTTGTCGCCGGATGCAGACTAGCAGAAGAGCGTGGGCGAGGGCAGGGATGAGCCTGCGAGCGTGAGGTCAGCCTGCGGTCTGTTTGGATGCCGCACTCTGCTCGGTATCGGGAGCCCGCTTCGCATCGACCGGAGCGTTTCCGCCCGGAGACAGCTGATCCGCCGGCAAGTCCGTCTTGCCGTCCCAGTTCGAGCCTTCGGGCAGCGCGTTGCGCACCCGGACCGCGCTCGTGAGCACCTCGTCGAGCGAGTCGCCCGAGACGCCCGAGTCGCCGTCCGGGGACTGCGGCTCGGAGACCGGCACCGGGATACCGCGCGGAGAGCGGGCGAGCTGCATGACGAGCTCGGCGTCGATGCGCAGATGGCGCCGCGCGAGCTCGCGCTCGATGCGGGGACCGAGCGCCTCGGCGAGGAATCGCTTCGTTTGTTTGTTGCTCTTCCAGCGGGGATCATCCTCGAGCGAGCCGAAGGCCTGCATGTAGAGCCTGCCGTCCTGCCAACCGAAGACGTAGGGCTCGTTGATGACCCGCACCGACGTCCCGACGGGTACCTTCTCGAACAGCGCGTCGATGTCTTCCGGGAACAGATGGATACAACCGTGGCTCACGCGCAATCCCACACCCGCAGGCTTGTTGGTGCCGTGAATGAGATAGCCCGGCCAGGCGAGATAGAACGCACGGTCACCGAGCGGGTTGTCTGGACCCGGACCGACCGCCGCGGGAAGATTGTCGCCCTCCTCGCGATGCTCCTTGATGATCGACGGCGGTGGCCGCCACGTAGGACTCTTCTCGCGGCGCACGATCCGCGTGACACCGACCGGGGTGCGCCAGCCCACCCGCCCGATCCCGATCGGATGGGTGTACACCAGCTGCGGCTCGCCCGTCTTGTGCGGCGGAAAGTAGTAGAGCCGCATCGCGGCGATGTTGATGACGATGCCCTGATGAGGCACAGCGGGCAGCACGAACTCGGTCGGCAGGATCACCTTGCGGCCCGTGCCGGGCACCCACATGTCGACGCCCGGATTGGCGCGGGAGATCTCCTCGTAGCCGAGATCGAACAGGCGCGCGATATCCACGAGGGTGTCGTCCTTCGTGGTGTGCGTCAGCTCGAGTTGGCCGATGACGTCGTCCTTCGCGTTCAGCTCGAATTTGAACGTAGCGCTGGGTGTCGCCCCGATGGTGGACGGCGGCGGCGGGGGTGGGGGCGGTTGAGGTGCAGCGGGCTTCTGGTGCATCGCCCAGGGCGCCCCGAGCAGGGAGCAGGCAGCAAGCGTTGCGGAAAGAAGCGCGGCGCAGGCAGGTGCGGCTGCGGCGCGGAGGGGCGAGCGGCGATCGGCCATGGCGCGCGATTATGACATTCGCGGACGGCGAGTTCACGCTCGTGGTGTCGGCGATCGGCTACATAAGAAAATGCCCCAGGCCAAGAGGCCTGGGGCGAGAATGCGGACTTTCGATGAAGGGAAGGAAGTCCGCTAGGGGATACGGTGTCTCAGTGCAGGCGCGCCCAGTGGAGAATCCGGATGTCCTCGCTCGCCACATCGAAGCTCTGCGCGAGCAGCGTCCGCAGCTCGCGCGTCCCACTGCGGCCCTCGACGAGCGGAATCTTCAGCTCGACGACCCCGCTCCATTCGCCGCCCGGGTGCCGCACGCGCTGCGCCGGAGAGCTTGCAGTGACGAAGTGGGTGTAGTACTTCGCGGCCATGGGGCAAGCCTAGTCGGCGGCCCCGCGAGTGGCCGTGAAACGCTCCACAGAACCCCTGCAATAAGTCGCTGCCGCGCAGAGCTTCAAACGCCTTTCGACATAACGCAATCGATCGCGAAAATGGGACGGTTCAGACCACCGGAGAAACCCGGCTCTCAATACATCACGCCCGAGGGCGCACGACGGTTGCGCGCCGAGCTGGAGGAGCTCTGGCGCTGCGAGCGGCCGCGGGTGACGCAGGCGGTTGCCGAGGCGGCGGCGCAGGGGGACCGCTCGGAGAATGCCGAGTACACCTACGGCAAGCGTCGGTTGCGCGAGATAGACCGGCGAGTCCGGTTCCTTCGCAAGCGGCTCGAGGGGATGGTCATCGTCGAGCGGCCGCCCTCCGATCGCTCGCGCGTGTACTTCGGGGCGTGGGTCACGCTCGCGGACGCGGCCGGAAGCACCGTGCGCCATCGCATCGTCGGACCGGACGAGACCGACTTGGCTCGCGACCACATCAGCATGGACGCGCCGCTCGGACGCGCGCTGCTTCGCAGGGCCATCGACGAGGAAGTGACGGTGGAGCTGCCGAGCGGCGCGTGCATCTTCACGATCGTCGCGATCGCTTACGAGCCCCCGGCCGCCGAGTGACCCGGCCGCCGACTGACACAGTCGCGCGAGGTGCTACCAGAACACCCGTGCGTTGCGGAACTGCCAGGGATCGCTCGGGTCGATGTCCTCGGCAAAGAGCCGCTCGCGGTCGGCGAGCGGCGTCCAGTCGGTGTAGCGTCCAACGACCGGTCCGAGATAGGGCATGCAGATCTCGAGGTTGCGGCGGAAATCAATCTCATACGGCTCGATGAGCCCGCAGTTGGGGTTCTCCATCGCCCAGACCATTCCCGCGAGGCATGCGATGGTCACCTGCAGGCTCGTCGCGTTGTTGTGCGGAACGAGCCGCCGCGCCTCCTCGATCGAGAGCTGCGAGCCGTACCAGTAGGCGTTGCGGCGATGTCCGGCGAGCAGCACGCCGAGCTCATCGATGCCGCTTGCGATATCGTCCATCAGGATGCGCTGGCGCTCCTGCTGGACGAAATTGTGTCCTGCGAGCTCGTGCATCGACACGATCGCGGCATCGCACGGATGGTAGGCGTAGTGGACCGTCGGCCGGTACACGACCTGTGGACCCTCCCGCACGCTCAGATGATCCGCGATGGAGATCGACTCCCCGTGCGTGATGCAGAAGCCGTGGAAGCGGCCGGCGAGCGGCGTCCAGGTGCGCACGCGCGTCGCCGCCCCGGGCTGCGTCAGATAGATCGCGCATTGGGAGCCCGAGTCGTGGCGCTTGCCGTCCCGCGGAAAGTTGCGCTCGTGCGTGCCCCAGCCGAGCTCGCAGGGCTGCGAGCCTTCGCTCACGAAGCCGTCGATCGACCAGGTGTTGACGAACTCCCCCGGCTGCTTCGGCGCGGTCGAGATCTGCGTGTCGCGCTCGGCGATGTGGATCACCTTCACGCCGAGGCGCCGCGCGAGCTCGCCCCAGTCCGCACGGCTCGCCGGATTGCCCGCCTCGACGCCCAAGTCACCGGCGATGTTGAGCAGGGCCTGCTTGACGAAATGCGACACGAGACCGGGATTCGCGCCATGCGTGAGCACCGCGGTCGGCGCGCGCGCGTTGCCGGGCTTCAGGGCGAGCGCTTCCTCGCGCAGCGCATAGTTCGTGCGCCGGCCGGCCGGAACCGTCGGATCGGTATAGCCGCCCGGCCAGGGCTCGATGCAGGTATCGAGATACATCGCGCCCTTCTCCCAACAGAAGCGAATGAGCGCGAAGCTCGAGACGTCGACCGACACATTGAGGACGAAGTCGCCGCGGCCGACGAGCGGGGAGAGCACGCGCCGATGGTTCTCGCGCGTGAGCGGCTCCTTCACGAAGCGCACGCCGAACCGTGCTGCTTCCGCCTGCCCGGACTCATGGGCCGTGACGATCGTCAGCCGGTCCGGCGAGATGCCGATGTGTCGCAGAATGAGCGGCAGAACGCCCTGCCCGATGCTGCCGAAGCCGATGATGATGATCCGTCCGGGAAAATCGCTGTAGGTCTTGTCGTTCGCCATTAGGTCTTGTCGTTCGCCATGATGTGTTGAGGCGCAAACGCTTTAAGTCGTATCGCCGCACCGAGCCGGCGATCATGGCCCCTCGATGCCGCTAGCGCCAGTGCGGCGGGGAAGTGCGATCGTAACCCGGGAGCTGCTCGATACGCGTTATCCAGCGCTCGAGCGCGGGATAATTGCTCGAGAGCGGCAGGAAGCGCGCGGAGAGCTCGCGCGCCTCGGGCTTGGCGAGCGCGCGCAGCAGCAGCTTGAGCGCCGGGAAGATGACGATGTCCGCGGCCGAGAAGCTCTCCCCGACCACCCACTCGGACCTGGATAGGCGCGCCTCGATCGAGCGCGCCTCGCTCGCAACCACGTGCATCGAGCTCGCGAGCTCCTCGGGCCGCACGCAGTCCTGGGCCGTGAAGAACGCGCGGACGAGCTTCATCAGGTGCTCCTCGGTGTACGATTGGTACTCGCAGATCACGCGCATGATCACACCAGCCTCCTCCGGATCGCGGCCGAACAGGGGCGGCTCGGGGTACTTGAGGTCGAGGTAATAGAGAATCGCGAGCGACTCGAACACGACGTAGTCGCCATCCTTCACGATGGGTACCCGGCCGCGGAAGTTGAGCGTGAGAATCTGGGGCGACTTGTGCTCCTGCTTGGAGAACTGCAGCAGGTGACTCGTGTAGGGGAGGCCCTTGTACTCGAGCGCGAGCAGCACCCGCCAGGAATAGGGGCTCCCGCTGCCCCAGTAGATGTCGATCGCCATATACTTCGTTCGGTCCAGCCGCTTACATGATTGTATATGTCCGACGTGCCCTTCTCGATGCTGATCGAGCCCGGCGAGCTCGCGGCGCGCCTCGGCGCCGGCGAGGCGGGCTCCTCCTCGAGCACGGCGCTCGCGATCGTCGATTGCCGCCATGACCTTGCGCGCCCTCACTGGGGCGCACAGGCGTACGCGGCGGGACACATCCCCCGCGCCGTGTTCGCCCATCTCGAGCGTGATCTCTCCGGTCCGGTCGGGCCCTCGAGCGGACGGCACCCGCTGCCCGATCCCGGACGGCTCGCCGCGACCTTCGGCGGCTGGGGAATCGATCGCAGCGTCCAGGTCGTCGCGTACGATGAGCGCACGGGAACGATGGCTGCACGTCTGTGGTGGCTGCTGCGCTTCCTCGGGCACGAGCGCGCGGCGGTGCTCGACGGGGGCTTGGCGGCCTGGCAGGCGGCCGGGCTCCCGGTGTGGAGCGGCATTGAAAGCCGCGCCGCGCGCAGCTTCGAGGGCGCACCACACGCGCCGTGGCTCGCGAGCGGCGAGGACGTCGCGCGCGGCCTCGAGCGCGGCGAGATCGTGCTCGTCGATGCACGCTCGGCCGATCGATTCGCGGGCCGCAACGAGACCCTCGATCCGGTCGCCGGACACGTCCCCGGGGCGCGCAATCATCCCTACACCCGTAACCTCGGCGATGATGGCCGGTTCCTTTCTCCGCAAGAGCTCGGCAGCCGCTGGCGCGGCACGCTCGGCGGCGCATCGCCCGAGCGCGTCGTCTCCATGTGCGGCTCCGGCGTCACGGCTTGTCACAATCTTCTCGCGATGGAGCGCGCCGGGCTCCCCGGCGCGCGCCTCTATGCGGGATCGTGGAGCGAGTGGTGCCGCGACCCGACGCGGCCCGTGGCGCGACCGTGATCGGGCGCGCTCGCGCGTGCGCGGAACGACATTCCGTCTCTTGAGCGCCGCTTTTTTTTGTTATCTTCTTAGGTCGTGGCCGCAGACCCCAAGAGCGCGCTGATCGGCGCGGATCGCAAGTTCAATCCGGCGCAGCCCTGGAGCGCCGAGGACTCGCTCGATCTGTACCAGGTGAGCGCCTGGGGCAAGGGTTACTTCTCAATCAATGCGGCCGGCCATGTCGTCGTGCGGCCCGACACCCAGCCAGGCCGCGAGATCGACCTCTTCGAGGTGGTCGAGGGCCTCAAGGCGCGCGACCTCGCAACCCCAGTCGTCGTACGCTTCTCCGACATCCTCGCGCACCGGCTGAGCTCACTCCATGCGGCTTTCGCTCAGGCGATCGCCGAGAACGATTACCGCAACCGCTACTCGGCGGTATATCCGATCAAGGTCAACCAGCAGAGGCTGGTCGTCGAGGAGGTCTACCGTTACGGCAGCGAGTTCGGATTCGGGCTCGAGGTCGGCTCGAAGCCCGAGCTGCTCGCCGTGATGGCGATGACGGAGAACGCGCCGGACCGGCTCATCGTGTGCAACGGCTTCAAGGACGACAGCTACATCGAGGCGGTGACGCTCGCGACTAAGCTGGGCCGAACCATCATTCCGGTCGTCGAGAACTACGACGAGCTCGGCCTGATTCTCAAACATGCCGCGGCCTACGGGGTG
>JBOHZR010000186.1:0-5293 GCA_050738595.1 Steroidobacteraceae bacterium
GGCGCAGGACGGGCCCGCGGCCCGCCGGGCGTGAGGCGGCAGCGCCGCGCCGGCGCCCACGGCCCGCGCTTGCGAGCGCCCTTGCGAGGTCCCGATGTCCGCCGGTGATCCCGAGTCGCTCGAGGAGGTGCTGTCCGAGATCGAGACCGCGCCGCCGCCCTCGCCCCTCGTCGCAAGACTGCCCGAGCTGCTCGCGTCCCAACCTGCTGCCGACCGGGACAGCTACCGCGCATTGCTCAAGCAAGCTCACGATGAGCTCGCGACGCGATTTCTCGCCGAGGAGCCCGTCGAGACGCTCGTGCACGCGCGGGCGGCCCTGATCGACCAGATCCTGCGCCACCTCTGGCGCGAGCATCTCGGCGCTCACGAGCGCGGCTGGGCTCTCGTCGCCGTGGGCGGATACGGGCGCGGGGAGCTGCATCCCAGCTCCGATGTCGATCTGCTCCTGCTCGTCGCGGCGCCGCCCGGGGAGAGCGAGCGCGGGGAGCTCGAGCGCTTCCTCGCCCTGCTCTGGGACATCGGACTGGAAGTCGGCCACAGTGTGCGCACGGTCGCTGAGTGCGCCGAGGAGAGCGCGGCCGATGTGAGCGTCATGACGACGCTGCTCGACTCGCGGCTGCTCGCGGGAGAGGAGAGCCTGCTCGCCGCGATGCGCACGGCGCTCGCGCCGGTGCACATCTGGCCCGTGAGGGAGTTCTTCGAGGCGAAGCTCCGCGAGCAGACCGAGCGGCACCTGAAGGCGAACGACACCGCCTACAACCTCGAGCCGAACGTCAAGACCGGTCCCGGGGGCCTGCGCGACATCCAGACGATCGGCTGGGTGGCGAAGCGGCGCTTCGGCGCCGTCTCGCTCGACGGTCTCGCGCAGCGCGGATTCCTCACTCCCGGGGAGCTGCGCCGGCTCAAACAGGCCCAGGCCTTCCTGTGGAAGGTGCGCTTCGGCCTGCACGTGCTCACCGGGCGGCGCGAGGACCGGCTGCTGTTCGATCATCAGCTGCGCCTCGCACAGACCTTCGGGTACGAGGACGCCTCCTACACCCTCGCGGTCGAGCAGCTCATGCAGCGCTATTACCGCACGGTGATGGACGTGAGCCTGCTGAATGAGCTGCTCCTGCAGCTGTTCCGGGAAGCGATCCTCGGCGAGGACGAGCCGCCCCGGCCGCTCAACGCGCGTTTCCAGATCCGCAACGGCTCGCTCGAGGCGCGGAGCGAGGACGTCTTCGCACGCACACCCTCGGCGCTGCTCGAGCTGTTCGTGCTGCTGCAGCAGAACCCGGACATCAAGGGCGTGCGCGCCTCGACCATGCGCGCCGTCGCGCGCAGCCTCTGGCTGATCGACGAGGAATTCCGCCAGAATCCGCGTCACCACCGGCTCTTCATGGAGATCATCCGGGCGCCCGTCGGCGTCACGCACGAGCTTCGGCGCATGAACACCTACGGGGTGCTCGGCCGGTACATCACCGCGTTCGGACGCATCGTCGGGCGCATGCAATACGACCTGTTCCACGCCTACACGGTCGATGCGCACACGCTGTTCGTGGTGAGCAATCTGCGCCGGCTCGCGATCCCGCGCTACGACCACGAGCTGCCCGCGCTCTCGCGCATCATGCAGGAGCTGCCGAAGCCGGAGGTCGTCTACCTCGCCGCGCTCTTCCACGACATCGCGAAGGGCCGCGGCGGAGATCACTCCGAGGTCGGCTCCGTCGATGCCGAAGCGTTCTGCCTCGAGCAGGGTCTCTCGCGCTACGACGCGCGGCTCGTCGCCTGGCTCGTCCGCAACCACCTCGAGCTCTCCCTCACCGCGCAGAAGCAGGACATCTCCGATCCGGAGGTGATCAATGCCTTCGCGCGGCGGGTGGGAGACGAGACGCATCTCGATTATCTGTACGTCCTCACCTGCGCCGACGTGCGCGGCACGAATCCGAAGCTCTGGAATTCCTGGAAAGCCTCCCTCTTCCACGAGTTCTACGAGCGTGTGAAGCGGGCGCTGCGGCGCGGGCTCGAGAGCCCGATCGATGAGGAGGAGTTGATCCGCGAGTCGCAGCAGGCCGCGCGCCGGCTCCTCGCCGAGCGCGGCGTGACGCAGGCGGACGTCGAGCGCGCCTGGGCGCGCTTCTCGGCTCCGTACTTTCTGCGGCACACGCCCGATGAGATCGCCTGGCACACGCGGCTCCTCGCCGAGCGCGAGCCGGGCTCGGGCGAGCCGCTCGTCGCGCTCGAGGCGCGCAGCGTCCGCGGAACGACGGCGGTGCTCACGTTCGCGCCCCGCGAGCACCACGGGTTCGCGCGCACGACGGCCGTGCTCGATCAGCTCGGCCTCACGATCGTCGATGCGCGCATCACCCCGACCGGCGACGGCTTCAGCCTCGACCTCTACCACGTGCTCGAGGACGACGGGGCGGCGATCACCGACTCCGACCGGCTCGAGAAGATCGAGCGCGCGCTCTGGCGCTCGCTGCAGCGGCCCGATGCGCCCCTTCCTGCCGTCTCGCGCCGCGCGCCACGCCAGGTGCGGATGTTCAACACGCCGACCCAGATCGTTCTCAGCGTCGACGACCGCAACCAGCGCTCGGTCCTCGAGCTCATCGCGGGCGACCGTCCGGGCCTGCTGTGCGACGTCGGCAACGTGCTGCAAGCCGAGCGCGTGGAGCTGCACGGCGCGAAGATCATGACCGTAGGCGAGCGGGCGGAGGATGTGTTCTACGTCACCGGCTTCGACCACAGGCCGCTCGCCGATGAGGCCGCGGAGCGGCTCAGGGAGCGCCTGACGCAGGCGCTCGAGCGGCGCGAGGCATGAACCCCCTTCTCGAGCGGCTGCAAACCTATCCTTTCGAGAAGCTCGCCCGGCTCAAGGCCGGCATCGAGCCGCCCGCGCGGCTGCGCCACATCGCGATGTCCATCGGCGAGCCGCAGCATGCGCCGCCCGCTTTCGTTCTCGATGCCCTGCGCGAGGGGGTGGCGCGGCTCGGCAGCTATCCGCCGACGATCGGCAGCCTCGAGCTGCGCACCGCGGCCGCCCGCTGGCTCGAGCGGCGCTTCGCGCTTCCCGCGCGCGTGGTCGATCCGGCGACCATGGTGCTGCCCGTCAACGGAACGCGCGAGGCGCTGTTCAGCCTGGTACAGGCCGCCATCGATCCCGGCGGCAAGCGGCGCGCAGCCGGCGGCGGGCCGGCGATCGTCGCGCTGCCCAATCCGTTCTATCAAATCTACGAGGGTGCGGCGCTGCTCGCAGGCGCCGAGCCGTACTACATCGACACGACGGCGGCGACGGGCTACGCCCCGGCGCTCGAGCGCGTGCCGGCCGCGATCTGGGAGCGGTGCCAGGTGCTCGTGCTGTGCAGCCCCGGCAATCCCACCGGCGCGGTGCTGCCGCTCGAGCTCCTGCGCCGCGCGCTCAGCCTCGCGTCCGAGTTCGACTTCATCGTCGCGGCCGACGAGTGCTACGCCGATCTGTACTTCGATGAGCGCGCCCCGCCCGCGAGCCTCGCTCAGGCCGCGCTCGCGAACGGGCACGGACGCCTCGAGCGCTGCATCGTGTTCCACAGCCTCTCGAAGCGCTCGAGCGTTCCGGGGCTGCGCTCCGGATTCGTCGCCGGTGACCCCGCGCTCATGGCGCAATTCCTGCTCTACCGAACCTATCATGGCGGTGCGATGTCCCCGATGGTGCAGCATGCGAGCATCGCCGCCTGGAACGACGACAGCCACGCGGCCGAGAATCGCCGCCTCTACCGCGAGAAGCTCGCGAGAGTCGAGCCGATCCTCGCGCCCGTGCTCGATTTCGAGCGGCCCGGCGGCGCCTTCTATCTCTGGCCCAGCGTGGGCGGCGACGACGAGCGATTCGTGCGCGAGCTCTACGCGCGCGCGAACCTGACTGTGCTGCCCGGCAGCTATCTCGCTCGTGCGGGCGCCTCCGGCAATCCCGGCGCCCGGCGCGTGCGCATCTCGCTCACGCCCCCGCTCGAGGACTGCGTGGAGGCCGCCGAGCGCATTCGCGATTTCATCCGCACCCGAGCACCCGCATGACCGACCTCGCGACCCTCCAAGCCACCATCGATGAGGCCTTCGAGCGCCGCGCCGAGATCACCCCGAGAAGCGCGCCGCACGCGCTCGCCGCCGCGCTCGATGAGACGATCGACCTGCTCGATCGCGGGAAGGCCCGGGTCGCGGAGAAGCGCGACGGCGGATGGGTGACGCATCAGTGGCTCAAGAAAGCCGTGCTGCTCTCGTTCCGTATCCGCGAGAACGCCGTGGTGGATGCGGGCTACACCCGCTTCTACGACAAGGTGCCGCTCAAATACCCCGCCGCGGACGAGGCCCGCTTCCGCGCCGATGGCGTGCGCATCGTGCCGCACGCCATCGTGCGCAAGGGCGCCTACATCGCGCCCAACGTCGTGCTCATGCCGAGTTACGTCAACGTTGGCGCCTGGATCGGCTCCGGCACCATGGTCGACACCTGGGCCACCGTCGGCTCGTGCGCGCAGATCGGACGCAATGTGCACCTCTCGGGCGGGGTCGGTATCGGTGGCGTGCTCGAGCCGCTGCAGGCCGCGCCCACCATCGTCGAGGACGACTGCTTCATCGGCGCGCGCTCCGAGGTGGTCGAAGGAGTCGTGATCGGCGCCGGCTCGGTGCTCTCGATGGGCGTGTTCATCGGCCAGAGCACGCGCATCTACGACCGGACTACGGGCAGCATCCTGCAGGGGCGCGTGCCGCCGGGCTCGGTGGTGGTACCCGGCACCCTGCCCTCCGCCGACGGCCGCTACGGGCTGTACTGCGCCGTCATCGTGAAGCGCGTCGACGCGCAGACGCGCGCCAAGACCTCGATCAACGAACTGCTGCGCGCGGTCTGAGCGGGCGCGCTGCATCGCGGGCCGCGCGCGCCAGCGGACGAAAGCGACGCCGTGCGCGCACCTGGATGTCGGCATCGAGCGCGCGATAGGCGCGGATCAGCCGCTCGCCCAACGGCGTGAGCGCCGCGCCACCGCCGCCGCGCCCGCCGCGCGTGGTCAGCACTACCGGGGCGGTGAAGGTCGAATTGAGACTTGCCATGAGCTGCCAGGCGCGGCGGTAGCTCATGCCCAGATCGCGGGCCGCCTGTGAGAGTGAACCGCTGCAGGCGATGCGCTCGAGCAGTGAGATCTTTCCCGGGCCCACCGCCTCGGCGCCCATCTCGACCCGGAAACGAACCGCTGGGACGCACATGCGAGCAACTCCGGACTCAAGTCCAGGTCCGACCCCGACTCAGGAGCGCCACAACTAACCGCGTCCCACAGTACGCGGCGCGCCGCTTGCC
>JBOHZR010000187.1:0-3495 GCA_050738595.1 Steroidobacteraceae bacterium
CTCTCCCCAGGTGTTACGCCGATCGGCCAGCGCAAACTCGCGACCGAGGAGCGGATGGAACGGATGAGTCACACGGAAAAGCTGCACTCCATTGAAAGGATCGGGTGCAGTTGACGGTCTTTGCGAATGGCAAGCAAGAGTCATTTTGGGGCCAAGTTGAAGGACGCCTCATGGCGATGCTCGAGGGCGTCGCCGATCTCACTCTCGAGACACTCAACGAAGCGACTCAGGCGTGGGTCGAGTACGAGTACAACCGCGCCATCCACTCCGAGATCGGTGAGAGCCCGCTCGCACGCTTCCTTGCCGGCCCCGAAGTCCTGCGACCCTCCCCCGACAGTGCCGCACTTCGCGCTGCCTTCACTCGAAGCGAGCGTCGCACACAGCGTGCGAGCGACGGCACCGTCATGATCGGCGCGCAGCGCTTCGAGGTCCCCAACCGCTACCGACATCTGCGCGAGCTCATCGTGCGCTACGCGAGCTGGGATCTCTCGATGGTGCATCTGGTCGATGAACGCTCCGGGCAGCTGCTCTGTCGGCTGTATCCGCAGGACAAGACCCGCAATGCGAACGCGGTGCGCGCGCCACTCGAGCCGCTCGCAGCCTCGAGGCCGGGCTCGATGCCGTTGCCCACAACACCTGCAACGCCGCCGCAGCCCGGTGAGATCGCTCCGCTCCTCGCGAAGCTGATGCGCGAGCGGGCCGCCACGGGCCTGCCGCCGGCGTACCTGCCGAAGGACGAACTCCCTCCACCCGATGAAGGTAACGATCCGTGAACAAAAAACTCCTCTCCCTCTATGGCCTGAAGTGGAACCCCTTCGCTGCGGAGGTGCCCGTGGAGGCACTGCGCCTCAGTCCTCGGCTTGACTCCTTCTGCTGGCGCATCGAGCAGTTGGTCGGCGAAGGCGGCTTCGCGCTCTTGACCGGCGCGCCGGGTCTCGGCAAATCCGCAGGGCTGCGTATCCTTGCCGAACGGCTCGGCGCGCTGCGCGACGTGCAGGTCGGGGTGCTCTCGCGCCCCCAAGCCGGGATGGCCGACTTCTACCGCGAGATGGGGGAGCTCTTCGGCGTCGAGCTGCATCCGCACAACCGCCACGCAGGAGCCAAGGTCCTGCGCGCACGCTGGCAGGTGCACATCGATGCGGCGCTCTCGCGCCCCGTGGTGCTCGTCGATGAGGCGCAGGAGGTGATCGGCCCGGTGCTCGCGGAGCTGCGGCTTCTGTCCTCGGCGCGGCTCGACTCGCACCTGCTGCTCACCGTCGTGCTCGCCGGCGATCAGCGCCTGCTCGAGCGCTTCCGCAGCGAGGAGCTGGCCCCGCTCGGATCGCGCATGCGGGTGCGCTTGACACTCGAACGCTCAACACCGGAGGAACTGCGCGAGTGCTTGACGCACGCCCTCGCCAAGGCCGGAGCGCCGAAGCTCATGACCGCCGAGGTGATCGCAGCCCTTGCCGATCACGCGCAGGGGAACTTGCGGGCTCTCATGAACATGGGCGGGGAACTGCTCGCGGCGGCCGCCCAGCGCGAGGCGCGTCACATCGATGAACAGCTGTTCTTCGAGACCTTCACTCCACCGACCGCCCTCGCCACGCCACTGAAGGTCGCCGCCGGCACCGGGCGCAGACGGTGAGTATCCTGCCGGTCGAGCCCGCGCACCGCCTCCCCGCTCAGCCTGGCGATGAGCGCTGGCTCATCGAGAGTCTCTGGAGCGAGGGCGCGGTCGGCATCGTCGGCGGTGAGCCCAAGTGCTGCAAGAGCTTCCTCGCGCTCGACCTGGCGGTCGCCGTCGCCTCCGGAGAGCCGGCGCTGCGGCGCTTCCGGGTGGCAACTCCCGGCCGTGTGTTGCTCTTCCCCGCCGAGGACGCCCAGCACATCGTGCGGGCGCGACTCGAGGGCATCTGTCAGGCGGCCGGCTGCGAGCTCGCCACGCTCGATGTGCAGGTGATTACCGCCGCAACGCTACGGCTCGATCTCGAACGCGATCGCGAACGCCTCGAGCGCACCGTCGAGGCCTTCGCCCCACGGCTTCTGATCCTCGATCCCTTCGTGCGCCTGCACCGCATCGATGAGAATGCGAGCGGGGAGGTCGCCCCGCTCTTGGCGTACCTGCGGGAGCTGCAGCGCCGGCACTGCCTCGCCGTGCTCCTCGTGCATCACGCGAAGAAGTCCTCCGGCAACGTTCGCGCAGGCCAAGCGCTTCGCGGCTCCTCCGAGTTCCACGCCTGGGGAGACTCGAACCTGTATCTGCGGCGCTCGATCGGCGGACATCTGACACTCACCGTCGAGCATCGCGCCGCAGCCTCCCTCCCCAGCATCGCACTCGCACTCACCGAGTGCGATGCGGCCCTCGCACTCACCGTGCTTGAGAAGCCCGACGCACCCGCGCCCGCGGCCGTCTCGATCGACGAGCGCATCACCGCGGCGCTCGCCGCCGCCGGTCGTTCCGTCCCGCTCGGGGAGCTGCGCCAGCTCTGTCGCGTGCGCCACGCAACGCTCCATGAGCGACTCCGTGCGCTCACCGGTACCGGACACCTCCTGCACGATCTCGCCGGTTATCGCCTCGCGGATCACTCGCCCGCCGTGCCGCAGCCCTCAAGCTGACGGACCTCCGCGTCCAGAGCGATGCCCGCCCGCTCACGAGTCACTCGGGGGCGGGCGTCGCTCGCCCGCTCGCACGACCTTCTTCCAATCACCGTCGCCAAAACAGCAAGCCCCGTGCGAGCCGCCATAGCGCCTGGCGCGGGGCTTGCCCATCGCCCGAACGCTGAACTGTTCCGCGTTCCCGTTCCGCCCCTCTCTACAGCGCACGGGAACGGGAACTGGGAACTCCATCAAAAAGCGTGATCAGACCACCATCAGAAAGCGAGCTCCTGCTCACCTGCAGGGCCTTGTCGGCGGCGGCGATGCGGTGCTCGCGCGCGGCGCGGTCGAGGGTGTCTTTCTGGGAACTCCAGTACCAGAGGACCCGAAAGCCTTGCGCAGTGCGCAGCGGATGCTCGTAGCCGCGATAGATGTCGGGCGGGCCATCCTTGCGTCGGGGATCGGGCCGGCGCAGCACCTCGACCCACGGGGCCGCGTGGCTGCGCAGCCAGGCGTGGAACTGCGCGTGCTCGCGCCAGGTCGCCGGGATCACCGTCACGAAGCGCCCGCCGTGGGTGGCGATATGCGATAGGTTTTGAGCCGTCGCGAGCTTGCAGTCGGCCACGTAGAGGAAGTTCGCAGTCCCGGTGAGCTTGCGTAGGCTCTCCCACGTACGGATGTGAGTGGTGTCGTCGGTGGTATTCCCGTGGTCCACGTGCGAGAAGATCGGCACCGCCCCGTCGGCGGTCGTCGTCAGGATGAACAGCAGCTGCTTGAGGTCAGGGCGGAAGTCTTTGTTCACACCGTGCGTGATCCGATGGGTTGGGATACCCCGCGCTGGCTTACCGTCAGCCTCCGGATACTGCCCGGTGAAGGTCACCGTCGTGGAGTCGTTGTGGATCTGGCTCAAATCGAGGT
>JBOHZR010000188.1:0-5005 GCA_050738595.1 Steroidobacteraceae bacterium
CTCTCCCCAGGTGTTACGCCGATCGGCCAGCGCAAACTCGCGACCGAGGAGCGGATGGAACGGATGAGTCACACGGAAAAGCTGCACTCCATTGAAAGGATCGGGTGCAGTTGACGGTCTTTGCGAACGGGAAGCAAGAGAACTGGTGGTCGCGAGTTGAGTCACGCCTCTTGGCGATGCTCGAGGGCGAGCCGACCCTCACGCTCGATCAGTTGAACCTCGCCACCCACGCCTGGATCAGCGGGGAATACCATCGCACCGTGCACCGCGAGATCGGCTGCACCCCGCTCGAGCGCTACCTTGCCGGCCCCAACGTCTCCCGTGAGTGTCCGGGGAGCGAGGCGCTGCGTGCGGCGTTCCGCATCGAGGTCAAACGCCGCCAGCGTCGCTCCGACGGCACGGTGAGCCTTGAAGCTCAGCGCTTTGAGGTCCCCTCGCGCTATCGGCACCTGAGCGAGGTTCACCTGCGCTACGCCCGCTGGGACTTGAGCCGCGTGGACCTCATCGATGCGCGCTCCGGGGTGGTGCTCTGCCCCGTGCGCCCCATCGACAAGGCGGCCAACGCTGAAGGTCTGCGCCGCGTGGTGCAGTCCGCAAGCCTCGAACCGGCGCCGGCCGCCTCCGGTATCGCCCCGCTCCTGAAACAAATGATCGCCGAGTACGCCGCCACGGGCCTGCCGCCGGCCTATCTGCCCACCTGCGACCTGAAGGATGACTGAAGCATGAACCAGAAGCTGCTCGCCCTCTATGGGCTCAAGTTCGATCCGTTCTCCCTCGAGGTGCCCACCGAAGCGCTCTACCTCTCCCCGAAGATCGAGAACTTCTGCTGGCGTATCGAGCAGGCGCACCTGCGCGAGGGGGGCTTCGCCCTCATCCACGGGGACCCCGGCTCCGGCAAGAGCGTCGTGCTGCGGGTGCTCGCCGAGCGTCTCGCGCGCCTCGCCGATCTGTCCGTCGGCGTCCTCCATCACCCGCAGAGTAACCTCTCCGACTTCTATCGGGAGCTCGGGGACATCTTCGGCGTCGCCATCCGCGTCTCAAATCGCTGGGGCGGGTTCAAGGCGCTGCGCACCCGCTGGCTCGATCATCTGGGCTCGACCACCCGTCGCTCGGTCCTGCTGATCGATGAGGCCCAGGAGATGAGCCCGGCGGTCTTGAACGAGCTGCGCCTGCTCGCCTCCGCCCGCTTCGACTCCCAATCGCTCCTGTGCATCGTGCTCGCAGGCGATGCGCGGCTCCTCGAGAAGCTGCGCCGCGAGGAACTCGTCCCCTTGGGCTCACGCATCCGCACGCGCCTGGCCACCGAGGTGGCCGCCCGCGAGGAACTCCTCGCCTGCCTCGAGCACCTCATCGCCGCCGCCGGCAACGCGAGCCTCATGACCCGGGAGCTGCGCCACACCCTCGTCGATCACGCCGCCGGAAACTTCCGCGTCCTCGTCTCCATGGCCGCCGAGCTCTTGATGAGCGCCGCGCAGCGCGAGATCGCCACCCTCGACGAGAAGCTCTACCTGCAGGTCTTCGGGAGGCCCGAAACTCAGCCCGCACGCCGCGCTGCCGCGCGATAACCCTCACACGGCGATCCGATCATGTCCGACGATGCCGAGCCCACCTTCGACGTGACCGAGCGGCCCTGCCTGATCCTGGAGATGCCCGACCTCCCTGATGAGGCCGCCTTGCAGCTCTGCGAGTTCCTGCACTCCCTCGTCGAGCGCTTCGAGGAGCATTACTCGGCGCAGTGCTTGCGCGCCCACCGCGCGCGAGAGTGCGAGCGCGACCGGCTCTACCGCGAACAACGCTTCTTCCACGCCCAGCAGCCACTTCCCCTCGACGACCCGCCGTTTTGATCGCGGTCTGCGACCACGACGCCGCCGTCACGATCTCTCACGCCCCACGTCCATCATCGATCGTGAAAACCAGTCCATCAAATATCGTGACCGCTCTCAGGAGGATCCGTGAGGATCGGACCCGGCTTCATGGGGTGGCGGATGGGCCCGTACGACCGATGAGACCAGCGTAATGCTGGTGGAGGAAAGGGGCCCTGGTTCAGGGTGAACGCAAGAAGTGGTGAAGAACGCAGGAGATTGGATCAATGATCCTGGAACCTCCGGTTAGTGTTCAGGAGCTACAGACGGCGTTACAGGCGAAAGCGAAAGAAGCGCCTGGCTATCGCTTCTACCTGCTGTACGACAAGCTGTATCGCAAGGACGTTCTGGAGTACGCCTATCGGTGCTGCAAGGCCAACGCCGGCGCACCGGGGGTGGACGGACAGGACTTTGCGGACGTCGAGGCGTATGGGGTCGAGCGTTGGTTGGGTGAACTGGCGGAGAAACTCCGCAGGAAGACGTATCGAGCCGAGGCCGTGCGGCGCGTGTGGATACCCAAGGCGGACGGCAGCAAGCGGCCGCTCGGGGTCCCCTGTATTGCGGATCGGACGGTGATGACGGCTGCGGTGGCGGTGCTTGCACCGATCTTCGAGGTCGATTTGCCGGCCGAGCAGCACGGCTACCGTGCGAACTTCAGTGCCCATACGGCCGTGCGCTCGGTGCGCGGTCTGCTCAACACCGGTCATACGAATATTATCGAAGGGGACTTGGCCGGCTACTTCGACTCATTGCCGCATGCCGAGCTACTCAAATCGGTGGCACGCCGGGTCTCTGACGGGCACCCGCTGCATCTGATCAAGATGTGGCTGATCGCCCCGGTCGAGGAAGACGATGGCAGAGGCGGCAAGAAGCGAACGACGCCGGGCAAGGACAGCGGGCGCGGGGTGCCACAGGGCTCTCCGCTCTCGCCGCTCCTCGGTAACCTGTACATGCGCCGGTTTGTGCTGGGATGGAAGCGGCGCGGGGTCGAGGACAGGCTGCAGGCGAGGATCGTCTCGTACGCCGACGACTACGTCATCTGCTGCAAAGGCGATGTCGATGAGGCATTGGCCGAGATGCGAGAGATGATGCGGCGGCTGAAGCTGACGATCAACGAAGCCAAGACCCGGGTCTGCCATCTGCCGGAGGAGCGATTTGATTTCCCGGGCTACACCTTCGGGCGGTACTACTCGCCGCAGACGGGTCGGGCGTATCTCTGCCCGTGGCCGTCCAAGCGCAGTGTGCAGCGCCTCATCGGAGCGATCCGGTAGGCTACCGAACGAAGGACGCAGTGGCAGGAGGCCGACGAGGTCGTACGTACGATCAACCGCAAGCTCCTCGGGTGGGCCAACTACTTCAGTCTGGGCCCGACCGGGAAAGCCTACCGGACGATCAACCAGTACACGCCGCGTCGGCTATGCCGGTGGTTGTGCCGAAAGCACAAGGTGCGCAACTCGGGAGCCAATCGCTTCCCGTACGAGTATCTCTACGACACGTTGGGACTCGTCGAGCTCACCGCCGTGCCGGCCGACTTTCCGAGAGCGATGGCCTGACCTTGTCCGAGAGCCGGATGCGGACCCGCATGTCCGGTTCGATGAGCGGCGACTGGAGACGGAGTCATGGAGCCTCGATTGCGACACCGCCAGACGAAAGGGGCGGCAACAGCCGAGAGGCGCCTACCACCACCGCGCCAGTCGTCGACTCTACCCGTGGTGGGGCTGGGAACGGGGCTTGGCAAGCGATGCAAGTAGTTGATTCATAAGCCCCTAAAACCCCGAAGTCTGGTTTGTAAGCCGCTGGGCCGGTTGGGTGAGCAGATCGCGCTGTTGGACGTCCAAAAGAAAATCAGTAAGCCGCGCGTCCAAGTCCAAGACGATAATAGATCGGAGAGCGCGTCCACGTGGCTTTCGCCTGCCAGGGACACGCAGAGCACGGACAGTTCATATGTCTTGAATTCGGCCCTCCAGATCTCTGATGCAGAAGCGCTCATTTAAATCGAAAGTACCTCTCCGTTGGCTCGGGATTGCGTTGATCTTTGCGGTCGTCGGGACGGCAGTTATCATTTATGCAAATTGGGAGTCTGACAGCCGGGACTCCATCAGCATCGCCATTCTGAGGGAGAGTGCGGCGGTCAACCCCACGCTAGATGCGGTGTCACTAAACGTTGACGAAGGGACGGGAATCGCATCGATCCGTCTGGCGCGTCAGGGCGCCCGTATGATTGTGATTGCGCTGTCTCACTTGGCACTTATGCCGGAAGCCGGACGCAGCGTGCAGCGGTCCACGTGCGAAGCGAGCGCGTCCGACGGATCGGACATTTTGCACGGGCCGGTGCTGACGGATATCCGTTACAAGTCTGGCTGGCTCGGGGTCCCCTTCGGGAAGGAGGTCGATTTCCTTTACGGCGCGGCTCCGACCCTCGTAATAGTGCGAATTCCCCCTGGCGCTCCAGACGACGTCACCGTCAACTGCGAACTCAATATCGAGCCAGTGCACGAGAATTTCGTTAAGCGAGGGTACAGAGTGTTGCCATTGACGTTGCCGATCATGGACGCCGTGAAGAACGCCGCTGAGAAGGCGGCATGCACGAGCCAGCGGCCTTGTCTTTCGGAGGATCCGCCGCCGATCGTGAATGTCACTTCAAGTGACGACGCGTTCCCTAACGTCCGGCGCGGGCTCACACCAAATGGTTTCAAGATCGAGTGGTATGATGAGCACGCAAGCCAAGCACGGGACGTGCTCCTGATTCTGGTAGGTACGCTTTTCGGTATGGCTGGCGCCGGGGTGATTGAGTACATTCGCCATTTATGGACATGACGACGCTCGCCGAGCGAGCGTTGGGGCGGTTCCGGTCGGATTGGATGGGTCGAAAGAACCGTTGGTCTGTGGGACTTTTGTGGGACTCTGTGGTGCTCAGTAGTGCTTTGTCGTGACAACTGCAACGGACTCCCCGCGGCGGGGTTTAAGAAAACATCAACGAAAACAAAGAAGTAAAAGTTATCTTGACAAATCCTAACGTCTGAGCGTCGCCGCCGGTTTCAATTTGTAAACCGTTGGTCGGGGGTTCAAGTCCCTCAGCCGGCGTCAATTTTCATTAATCGGTTCAACAGGTTAGGCACGCTCTCCGTAGGCGACCATCGGAT
>JBOHZR010000189.1:0-2749 GCA_050738595.1 Steroidobacteraceae bacterium
ACAGTGCGCTGCGTCGCCGACCAGTGCGATACGGCCATTCGTCCAGTGCGGCATGCGGATCTGGCTGACCGTGTCGAAATACAGGTCCTGGGCCGCTTCGAGCCGCTCCAGCATTTCCGGCACTTCCCAACCATCGTCGGCGAACCTCGAGCGTATGAGCTCCTTCTGTCCGTGGCAATCATGCCCGCCAAGCACAGTGTCGCCTCCGTCCGTGAACACGAAAAGGAATGCGCTGCGGTTCTCGCGCATCGCATAACGACTGACCTGCCGGCCCGGTCGCGCAAAACTCACGTAGGCGCCCTCGTCGCGGTGCGGATAGTCAGCGGCGATAATGGACGCGGCGCGGTAGCCGAGGCTTGTTTCAAAACCCGCCTCCGGACCGAAGCTGAGCTCGCGGACACGGGAATGCAGTCCGTCGGCTCCGATCACGGCATCGAACTGGCGAGCCTCGCCGGAAGATAGCTCGACTTCGATGCCCTCCCGGTGCGGATGCATGGCGTGGATGGAGGTACCGTACCGCACTTCGGCTCGGCTCTCGACGGTCTCGTAGATGACCCGTGCCAGCTCACCGCGTGGAATGCTGAAGAACCTTCCGCCCAGGGCGCGGCGGAATACTTCCCCACCGACAGCCGATTTCTCCGTCCCTCGCTCGTCCACGAACTTGAGCCGGTCGAAGACGTAGCCCCGCCGTCGTGCAGTCTCGAGCAGGCCATAGCGCTCGAGGATATCGAAGCCGACTCCCCAGACATCGATCATGTAGCCGCCCGCACGAAAGGCCGGCGCGCACTCAATCAGTGTTGGTTCGAATCCATAACGGGAAAGCCACTGCGCGAGAGAGGGACCGGCGATTCCAGCGCCGGATATGAGGGTGCGCAGCGTGTTCATCCATACGCCTCGGAATCGTCGGACCCCAGGTGGCCCATTTTCGCAAGCGGCGAGGCATTATATTCTGGCAACGGACAGCACGCCGTGAGGTCTCGGAGCGGTGAACTCGCTCTTTCGGGCACTCTACTGTTAAATTCCAGATCGAACGACTCGTCAGTGCTTGGCTCCTTGCAGCCCAGGCGGGATGTGGTTTCCGACGAATCGTGTGACCGAGTACCCCGCAAGGTAAAACCGCCCGTGATCGTACGTCACTTCCACTTTCAAGAACGGACCTGTTGAGAGCTTTGTCGTCGTTGCCGCGTACCAACAAGTTGCAATGCGGATTATTCGACCCGCCACGAGCCGCCCGCCGACCGTTGCGTTGCGGTATTCATACTTTGAGATGTCACCGAACATCGCGTGAATCCCCTTCAAGGGATTCAACAATGCTGATCGACTGTAAGTACTTCGCATGATCGGTGCAAAATTGTCAAAGAGAGTCTCGCCGTCATTGGAGACGATCGCTCTCGCCATCGAATCGGCGTAGACCCGCGCGGGATCGCTATGCGGCTGGCCCCACGCGGCCAAGGAGCACGCCAGACAGCTGAATGCCAGTATTGCTCTGAGCACGGCCTTTCTCCGGGCAGGTCGACTCGTTGCTAACCGCCAAGTATAGACTGCTGTGAAGCAGTCGCGGACATCGAAACCGACGGCGCAGCATTACCACGGGACAGCTCGTCATCGGAGTCGGTACGAGCGCGCCAATCTCGGTGGTCGTCAGGTTGAGGTAGCGCCAATGTAGATCACGACTGAAATCACCGACGAACGCTGTCGTCGGCCAGCTGATGCGCCGCCTATGCGAGCGGCGCTGTCGGCTGCAGGCGAGCCAGTTACAGCCATTCGTACCCATGACCGTGCACGCCGCACACCGGCCATCGGCGAACTTGTCCCGGCGGCCGCAGCTCGGGCTCGCCATTGATGGCATCTGATGAACCCGCCGAGCCGCCCGGCCGTTGCTACATGATGCGTCATGTCAAGGAGCCGGAGATGCGGGGGCGTGGGCCTGTAGCGGCCGATCGCGGGCACGGACACGAGGCGCAGCGCCCGGGCCACATCCCGCCCCGCGGTTGGTGGGTGATCGCCGTTCGCGTGGTGCGGGAGATCAGCCGCACCAACATGCTGATGACCGCTGGCGCGCTCGCCTTTTTCGCATTCCTTGCCATCCCGTCGGCGTTTTCCGCCCTGGTGGCGCTCTACGGGCTGGCGTTCAACCATTCGCGGGTGGCGCAGCAGGTTGCGGCGCTCGCGGGAATCATGCCGCGAGAAGCTGCCACGCTCATCGGCAGTCAGCTCAAGAGCATTACCGCGACCTCGCCTTCGCGCCTCGGCATTGCCTTCGCCGCGAGCCTCGCCGTAGCGTTGTGGAGCGCGCGCTCGGGCACCGCTTCGCTGATGTCCGCGCTCGACATGGCATATGAGGCACAGGAGAAGCGCAGTCTCATCCGCTTCGAGCTCGAAGCGCTGCTGCTCATCGTGGCGATAACGGTCTTTGCCCTCGTCTTGCTCGCGCTCGTTGCGGTTCTGCCGGCCGTCATCGCCTTTCTGCCGCTCGGTCCCCATGGTAAGACCGCCGCTGCGGCGATCCGCTGGCCGGTTCTCATCGTCTTGCTGGTCGCGGCGCTTGCCGCGATCTACCGCTTCGCACCCTCGCGCGCGGAGCGGAAATGGCGCTGGATCACCTGGGGCGCAGCGCTCGCGATTGCGCTGTGGTTTGGCGGTTCGGCGCTCTTTTCCTTCTACGTCGCGCATTTCGGCTCGTACAACAAGACTTACGGCTCGCTGGGGGCGGTGGTGGTCCTGCTGATGTGGCTCTATGTGAGCAGTC
>JBOHZR010000190.1:0-1781 GCA_050738595.1 Steroidobacteraceae bacterium
GATGCCGGCCTGTATCCGCGCGGCATGGAGACCCGGGCGACGATGGTCGTCCTGATCGACGATAAGGAAGTCGCTCGCAGGGAGATCGGCGGCCCGCACGACCTGACCCTTGCCGATCGCGACGGGCCCAAGGGCCGCGCCGAGATCGTCGCCCAGGTGTCCAACATACCGGTCAAGATCACGGCCGGCGCACACAAGGTGACCGTCACCTTCATCCAGCGCCCCTGGGCGGAGAGCTACGACGCGACCGGCGGCGGCAGGGGTGGCAATATCTTCGGGGTCGGCATGCCGATCATCCGGGACGGTGTCGAGATCAAGGGACCGTTCCAGCCCGACGGGCTGTCCTTGAGCGCGAGCCGCGCGAAGATCTTCGTCTGCGAGCCCAAGGACACCGCGCAGGAGCGGCCTTGCGCCGAGCGTATTGCGCGCCATCTGGCGACCGAGGCGTATCGCCGTCCGGTGACCGACGATGACGTGAACGTGCTGATGAAGTTCTACGATGATGGTCGGGCGCAGCCGGGTGGGTTCAATGCCGGTGTCACCGAGCTCGTCACCGCGGTCCTCGCGAGCCCGGATTTCATGTATCGCGCGCTCTCGGCGCCCACCGTTGCGGGGCAGTCGCTCGCGCTCAGCGATCTGGAGCTCGCTTCACGGCTTTCCTTCTTCCTGTGGGATCAGGGGCCCGACCCAGCGCTGCTCACGCTCGCCGAGAAGAATCAGCTGCACGAGCCGAAGGTCCTGGACGCACAAGTCGCGCGCATGCTCAAGGACCCGCGCGCTCAGTCGCTCATCAACGACTTCGCGTTCTCGTGGCTGAACTTCGGCACGCTCGATCAGGTCGAGCCGCTCGACAAGGCGTACCGCCCCCAGATGACGCAGAACTTCGCGACGGAAGCGCGCCTGTTCCTCTCGAGCGTGCTGCTGCAGAACGTGAACGTGAACGAGCTGATCAATGCGGACTGGACGTTCGTCAACGATGACCTCGCGCGGCAATACGGCATCCCGGGCATCCTCGGGCCGCAGTTCCGGCGAGTGACGCTCGCGAATCAGAACCGGTGGGGGCTTCTGGGCAAGGGTGCGTTCGAGCTCAGAACCTCGTATGCCGACCGCACCTCGCCCGTGCTGCGGGGCGAATACATCCTCGACCGGCTCATGGGGACCCCGCCCCACGCGCCGCCGCCCGGCGTGAAGATGGACTTGTCCTTCCACGAGGGTCAGCCGCCGACCACCGTGCGCGAGCGCCTCGAGGCCCATCGCGCAAATCCCACGTGCAATGCCTGCCACGGGCTGATCGATCCGCCCGGCCTCGTCCTCGAGAATTTCGATGTGACCGGCCGCTGGCGCACGGCTGATCCGGAGACGAAGGTGCACATCGATCCCACGACGCAGCTCACCAACGGACTCGTGCTGCGCACTCCCGGGGATCTGCGGCATTGGCTGACGCGGCAGCCGGACGTGTTCCCGATGGTGGTGGCCAAGCGTTTGATGATGTACGCGCTCAATCGCGAGCTCGAGTACTACGATATGCCCGAGGTCCGCAAGATCGTGCGCAACGCCGCGGCGAAGAACTATACGTTCGCCGCGCTCATCACCGGCGTGGTCAACAGTGACGAGTTCCGGCGCCAAGGCACGGCCCCCAAGCAGAAGACCCAGCAACCCCCGACCAAGGTGGCCTCCACCCTCGGCAGCGCGAAGGACAGCGCGCAGCAGCGACAGGAGTAATCGGCGATGGCTACGTTTCTCACGAAAAAGCATCTTTCCCGGCGTACGTTCCTGCGCAG
>JBOHZR010000191.1:0-2166 GCA_050738595.1 Steroidobacteraceae bacterium
GCCCCAGCCCGATTGCTTGTAACCACCGAACGGCACGGCCGGATCGAGCCCGACGCCGCCGTTTACCTGGATCGTGCCGGCTTTGACTCGCCGCGCGAGCTTGTGCACGACGCTCACATCGCGGCTCCAGATGTAGGCGGAGAGGCCGTAGGTCGTGTCATTGGCGAGCTTCGCGATCCGCTCGAGATCCTCGTCGTCGATCGGCATCGCGCAGACGACCGGGCCGAAGATCTCCTCCCGCATGACACGCATGTTCCGGTTCGTCTCCGCAAGAACCGTGGGCTTCAGGAAGTAGCCCTCGCCGGGCCTGCGCTCTCCGCCCACGACGACCTGTGCGCCGTCGGACTTGCCCGACTCGATGTACCCGGTCACCCGTTCGAGCTGCTTCTGCGAGATGAGCGGTCCCATCTGGCTATCGGGATCGAGGCCCGGACCGACCTTGAGCGCTTTCGCCATCCCGGTGACACCCTCGACGACCCGGTCGAACACCTTCTTGTGGACGTAGAGCCGTGAGCCGGCGACACAGATCTGCCCGGCGTTCGCGAACACGGACATCGCGGCCCCGGGGATCGCGCGCTCGAGATCGGCATCCGGGAAGATGAAGGTCGGGGACTTGCCGCCGAGCTCGAGCGTCACGCGCTTCAGCGTCGCTGCGGCGGCCTGCACGATCCACTTGCCCGTCGCCGTCGAGCCGGTGAACGCGATCTTGTCGACGTCCGGATGCTCCACCAGCGCCTTGCCGGCCGGATCGCCGTAGCCGGTCACGATGTTGATGACCCCCGGGGGCACGCCTGCCTCCTCAACGAGCCGGCCGAGCAGGATGGCCCCGAGTGGGGTCAGCTCCGCGGGCTTCAGCACGAGCGTGCAGCCGGCCGCCATCGCCTGGCCGACCTTGTCGGCCTCCATGGCGAAGGGGAAATTCCACGGCGTGATGGCGCCGACGACGCCGACGGGCTCTTTGAGTGTGTAGGCGAACTTGCCCGGCTCGGCGCACGTCGGTACGGCACCGTCGATCTTGCCGCACCAGCCGGCGAGGTAGCGAAGATTACGCGCCGTGCCGAAGGCGCCCGCAAACTTCGCCATGGCCATCGGCATGCCGTTATCGAGGCTCAGAACGTAGGCGATCTCATCGGCAGCCGCCTCGACCGCGTCGGCCAGTTTCCACAGCAGCCGCGAGCGATCGACGGGCGCCATGCTCGGCCACGGGCCGCTCTCGAATGCCGCGCGCGCGGCGCGCACCGCGCGGTCGATATCGGCCGCGCCGCCCGCGGAGGCTCTCGCGAATACTTTGCCGGTCGCGGGATTCACGACATCGATCGTCGCGCCGGATTCGGCATCCACCCATTCATTGTTGATGAAGAGTTTGTGCCGCTGCGCGAGGAAAGAGGCGGTGCGGGCTTGCAGCTCGGGCTTCACGACGGCGTTCATGTAGGGTGCTCCTCGATGGTCAGGGTGCCGCGGAGCCGGTCACTGCGGCAGGTCGTGCAGGCGGACGTGCGTGTCGCCTTTGTCGTCGGTGTACTCGTGATTGTTCTCGCACACGTACTCCTGCAGCTGGTAGCCCTTCATACGCTTGTATGCGAAGCTGAAATGCCAGGGCTTCTCGAGCGTCACCGGATCGGAGACGGTGATGTCATCGTGCAGAATGTCGGGCGCGACGAGATGGAAGCGCTCGGTGATGCGCATCTGACCGCTATGCGGCATCTCTTCGTGGCCGAGCACCGAATCCTTGACGCCGATCGTGTCGACGACGAGCGTATCGCCCTCCCAGCGCCCGACCGAGTGACCGTAATAGCCTGGCGGCGCATCGCCGATCTTCTTCTGCGGCTCATCGAGATAGATGTAGCGCACCTGGCTGAACGCCTCGGCGATGATCGTGATCTGCCCCGGCGTCTGCAGAATGTCGAGCGGATAAATGGCCGACATCATCTCCGGCATGCCGTACGGCCGGCAGTCGACCCCGGGCGCGGCAATCGGCGTGCCGGCCGCATCGGAGGCCTCCTCTGCCTTGGTGCGCGCGTTGTAGCGCTTGGCGTAGGCGGCTCTCAGCATCAACTTCCCCTCAGGCGGAGCGGCATAGCGCGGGTCGACGCCGGGGCGCGAGATGAAACCGTAGCGCTGCCAGGCGCCGGTGAGATCGACGGGCTGCCGCGCCCACGATGCGGC
>JBOHZR010000192.1:0-2964 GCA_050738595.1 Steroidobacteraceae bacterium
CAGGTTGACGTTATCGGTCAGATCCTTCCACGTGCCGCCCACGCCCGGCACCACCGCCTGTCCGCCGAGCCGGCCTTCGGTGCCGACCTCGCGCGCCACGCGCGTGACCTCGGCAGCGAACGAGCGCAACTGCTCGACCATGGTGTTCAGCGTTTCCTTGAGCAGCAGGATTTCGCCGCGCACGTCCACCGTGATCTTTTTGGACAGGTCGCCGCCGGCGATGGCCGTGGCCACCTCGGCGATGTTGCGCACCTGACCCGTGAGGTTGCTCGCCATGGAGTTGACGTTGTCGGTCAAGTCCTTCCAGGTGCCGGCGACGCCCGGCACGGTTGCCTGACCGCCCAATTTGCCCTCGGTACCGACTTCGCGCGCGACGCGAGTCACCTCGGCCGCGAATCCATTGAGCTGGTCCACCATCGTGTTGATGGTATTCTTGAGCTCGAGAATCTCTCCCTTCACATCGACGGTGATCTTGCGCGAGAGATCCCCGCGCGCGACCGCCGTCGTCACTTCCGCGATGTTGCGGACCTGGCTGGTGAGATTGGTCGCCATCGCGTTCACCGAGTCCGTGAGGTCCTTCCAGGTCCCCGCCACGCCGGGCACGACGGCCTGGCCGCCGAGCTTGCCCTCGGTACCGACCTCGCGCGCGACGCGGGTCACTTCCGAGGCGAACGAGCGCAGCTGATCGACCATGGTGTTGATGGCCTCTTTCAGCTGCAGGATCTCCCCGCGCACGTCCACCGTGATCTTGCGCGAGAGGTCGCCGCTCGCCACCGCGATCGTCACCTCGGAGATGTTGCGCACCTGGCCGGTGAGGTTGCTCGCCATGTAGTTGACGTTGTCGGTGAGGTCCTTCCACGTGCCGGTCAGTCCGGGCACGATGGCCTGGCCGCCGAGCTTGCCTTCGGTGCCGACCTCACGCGCGACGCGGGTCACCTCCGAGGTGAACGCGCTCATCTGCGCGATCATCGCATTCACGACCGTGGCGGTTCTCAGGAACTCGCCCTCGACCGGACGGCCGTCGACATCAAGAGGCATCGTCTGGGAGAGATCGCCCTTCGCAAAGGCGGTGATGGAGCGCGTCACCTGCGCGGTCGGCCAGAGCAGGTCCTGAATGAGCGCGTTGACCGAGTCCTCCATCTCGCGCCAAGCGCCGCCGTGGCGGGCGCTCGAGACGCGATGCTGCGTCTTGCCTTCCCTGCCGACGACCTGACCGACGCGCTTGAGCTCCTCGGCGAGGAACTGATTGGAGGCGACGATGTGATTGAAAGTGTCCGCGATCTTGCCGGCGAGCCCCACCTCGTCGCTCGGCAGCCGCACGGAGAAATCCCCGTCTCGTACCGACTGCAGGGCGCGCAGCAGCTCGCGTTGATCGAGGGTGCTCGCCTCGGTGGCGCCCCCGTTTCCGGCTAGTGAGGCGCGACGGCGGCGCGAAGCTGAGCGTGTGGCGGGCTGGGTGGCCATGTCATTCATTGCTCCGAATCGGATTCTCGGGGATCACAGGGCGTGCGGGGCGGGGTGCCGCTCGGATGTGCGGCGGGCAGTTGTTTTCCGCAAGCCGCGAGGCCATGCCCACGGAGAGTCCGGCGGTGCCCCGCAACCCACGGGCAAAGCTACACCCCTCGTCACGCCGTCAAAAGACGCGTGTACGTGCGACTCGAATTCCCCCGAAAATCAATCACCCTTCCTTGAGTCACGAGGAGCGGTTGGCCCGCTCTCGGTGCGCACGATAACAGAAGAATAGCGCGCGGCAATATCCGCTCGCGGGCGCGGTGCTCGCTTCGCAGCCCGTCCCTGTCGTGATGATGCTACATAATGCCGCGTCGTTGCAAAACGGGCCGCGGCGGCGTGTCGCATCAGGCGTTCAGGCCTGCGGCGGCGAGCTGCTCGGCCTGATGCTCCTGCTGAAGCGCGGCGAGCAGCTCATCGAGCTTGCCGTCCATGATGTCGCCGAGCTTGTAGATGGTGAGATTGATGCGGTGATCCGTCACCCGTCCCTGGGGGAAGTTGTAGGTGCGGATCCGTTCCGAACGGTCGCCGCTTCCGACCTGCAGCCGGCGCGACTCGGCCTGCGCGGCGATCATCCGCTCCTCCTCGGCCGCCTTCAGGCGCGCCCTGAGCAGCGAAAGCGCGCGCGAGCGGTTCTTGTGCTGGGAGCGCTCGTCCTGACACTCGACGACGATGCCCGTCGGGAGGTGCGTGATGCGGACGGCGGAATCGGTTTTGTTGACGTGCTGCCCGCCTGCGCCCGAGGAGCGGAAAGTATCGATCCTCAGATCGGCGGGATTGAGCTCGATCTCGTCGATCTCGTCGAGCTCCGGAAGGATCGCGACGGTGCACGCGGAGGTGTGGATGCGCCCCTGCGCTTCGGTCGCCGGTACGCGCTGCACGCGGTGCGTCCCGGATTCGAATTTGAGGCGCGAGAACGCCCCGGGGCCGGCGATGCGGGTGACGATCTCTTTGTAGCCGCCGTGCTCGCCGGGGCTTTCGCTCAGGATCTCGACCGTGTAGTGCTGCGACTCGGCATAGCGCGAGTACATGCGCAGCAGGTCTCCCGCGAAGATCGCGGCTTCGTCCCCGCCCGTTCCGGCGCGCACCTCGAGGAAGACGCTGTGCTCGTCGCGCGGGTCGCGCGGCACGAGCATGCGCTTGAGCTCCTCGCCCGCCGAATCGAGCGCGCGGCGCGCCTGGGCGGCTTCCTCCTCGCCGAGCGCGCGCATCGAGGGATCGGCGTCGGCGCGCAGGTCGTCCGCTGCCGCGAGGTCCCGCTCGAACCGGCGCAGGTCCCCGTAGCGCTCCGCGACTGGCTTGAGCCGCGCGTACTCCTTCGAGAGCTCGCGAAATTGGACCGAACGGCCCGCCGTCTCGGGATCGGCGAGCAGCCGGCCGACCTCCTCGAAGCGATCGCTCATCCTGTCGAGGCGCTGGCGACTGGAGTCCTTCATGATGCCCATCGGGCTTGCG
>JBOHZR010000193.1:0-6375 GCA_050738595.1 Steroidobacteraceae bacterium
CCTCGCCCTCGCCCTCGCCCTCGCCGCCACCTTCGCCTGCCCCCTCGCCTGCGCCACTCCCCGGCCGGAAAGCCGCCATCCGGAGCAGCGTCATCTCGAAGCCGCTGCGCGGGTCGGGCGCAAGCGGCAGGTCGCGGCGGCCGAGGATCGCGATCTGGTAAAAGAGCTGCACGTCCTCACGTGTGAGCGCGCTCGCGAGCCGCTCGACGATCTCGGCCGGATAGAGCTCGTCATCCGCAAGATCGGGCACGGCCTGCCGCAGCGCGACCCGGGTGAGAAGCCCGGCGAGCTCATCGAGCAGCTGCGCGTGATCCGGCGCCCATTCCTCGAGCTCGCGCGCGCAGCGCAGCAGCTCCGCCGCATCGAGCCGCGCCAGCCGCTCGGCGAGCTTCACAACGTGGTCGCGCGAGACGGTGCCGAGCATCGCGCGCGCCTCGGCCTCTGCGACCCGGCCCCCGCCGAAGGCGATCAGCTGGTCGAGGAGCGAGAGCCCGTCGCGCACGCTGCCGTCCGCGGCCTGCGCGATGAGCCGCACACCGGCCGCCTCGTAGGCGATGCCCTCGGCGTCGAGGATGCGCTCCATGCGCCCGGCGATGAGCCCTGCGGGCAGCCGTTTCAAATTGAACTGCAGGCACCGCGAGAGCACGGTGACCGGTAGCTTCTGCGGATCGGTCGTCGCGAGCAGGAACTTCACGTGCGGGGGGGGCTCCTCGAGCGTCTTCAGCAGCGCGTTGAAGGAGCTCATCGAGAGCATGTGCACCTCGTCGATGAGGTAGACCTTGAAGCGTCCGCGCGTCGGGGCGTACTGCACGTTGTCGAGCAGCTCGCGCGTATCGTCGACCTTGGTCCGGGAGGCGGCGTCCACCTCGAGGAGGTCGACGAAGCGGCCCTCGTCGATCTCGCGGCAGCTGCGGCACTCGCCGCAGGGCTCCGCGCTCACCCCTACCTCGCAGTTGAGGCATTTGGCGAGGATGCGCGCCACCGTGGTCTTGCCTACCCCGCGCGTGCCGGTGAACAGGAACGCGTGGTGCACCCGATCGCTCGCGAGGGCGTTCGCGAGGGCGCGGCGCACGTGCTCCTGCCCGATCATCTCGGCGAACCGCCTCGGACGCCACTTGCGCGCCAGAGCGACATAGGTCATCTGGAACGTACCCCTAACAGGAGGCGATCCGCACCAGCCGCGCTCCGGCACCCGACATCATCGCTGCCGCTGCTCCCTTCCGGGCCTGACGGGGTTCACGACTGGTCGTCGCGGAGTAGCCGATGCGGACCACCATGGAACGGCTTTGGCGGAGAGGGTGGGATTCGAACCCACGAACACCCGTGAAGATGTTACTGGAATTCCAGTCCAGCGCCTTCGACCGCTCGGCCACCTCTCCGTGCGCGCCGAAGCCGACGGCCCGATCCCCGGCCCGCCCGCGGGATGATACCCGATCAGGTGCTCGGCACGCGTCTCCCGGCCGGCCCCGGCGCGGCCGGCCCGGGCGTCGCGAACGGCGGCGGCGCATCGAGACACGGCTCGCGCAGACTCCGCGGCGGCGGCGCCGGCTCGTTCAAGGCCGGGATAGCGAGCGCGGCATGCGTGTCGGGTGCATCGATGCCCGACGGCACTCTGAGCGGTGGAATGCTTTGCGCGCTGGCATAGGGCTGCGGTTTGTTGCAGGTGTTTCCCCTGAGGATCGAGCCGTGGCATCCCGCAACCAAAAATGCCGCCAGAGCGATACCGGCGCAGGCGAGCACTCGGCGGGGCGCCGAGCCGTGCAGGGCGCATCGAGAGGTATGGGTCATTCCGGGGTGATCCAGCGGCGTCGAGCCGGTTGAGTTCGAGGACATCATCATCCGCGCCATGCGTGGCGGCGGTCAGCCGTGCAATGCGCCGGCCTCGCGCAACGTCGAGACGAGCGCTGCGTGGTGCCGCGGATCGAGCTCCGTGAGCGGCAGGCGAATGCCGCGCTCGATGAGCCCCATGCGCTCGAGCGCCCACTTGAGGGGAATCGGGTTCGTCTCGAGAAACAGCGCCTGATGGAGGCTCCCAAGAGGGGCATCGAGCCGCTCGGCCTTCTCGCGCTCGCCTCGTCCCGCCGCCGCCATCACCTCCGCCATGGCGCGCGGAGCGACATTTGCCGTCACCGAAATCACCCCCCGCGCTCCGGCGAGCACCGCCTCGCGCGCCGTTGCATCATCGCCGCTCAGCACGGCGAACTCCGGCGGGCAGAGCCTCTTCAGCTCGCGGATGCGCTCGATCTGCGCAAACCCCTCTTTGACCGCGACGATCCCGCGAAGTTGCGCGAGCCGCGCGACGGTTTCCGGCTTCAGATCGACCGCCGTGCGGGACGGGATGTTGTAGAGCACGATCGGCACGGACGCTGCTTCGGCGACTGCGGCGAAGTGACGATAAAGCCCCTCCTGCGGCGGCTTGTTGTACGCCGGAGTCACGACCAGCAGTGCAGCGAGCGGGAGCTCCGAGAGCCTGCGCGCGCGTGCCGCGGTCGCCGCGGTGCTGCTCGCGCCTGCGCCGGCGATGATCGGGATGCGCCGGCCGACCTGGGCGCATGCGCGCTCCACGAGCGCCACGAGCTCCGCATCGGTGAGGGTCGCCGACTCGCCGGTCGTCCCGCCCACCACGATTCCCGAGGTTTCGTTCTGCAGGTGCCAGTCGATCAGGCGCGACCACGCCGTGAAATCCAGGGCGCCGTCGGCCTTCATGGGCGTCGCGATCGCGACGAGACTGCCGGAGAACATGGGATGCGATGGGGGCGCGGGGCTCAAGTGCTCGAGTGAGCGGGCGATGGTAAGGGCCAGCGCCGAGCCCACGCAAGCGCGGCGTCGACCCCGCATCGATCATGGCTGCGCACCGGACTCGGGCATGCTCGCCCGGCTGCGGCCGGGCCGGCCGCGCCTCGCCACCGCGAGCCGCTCCCGGTAAACTGCCGCGCGAGCTTGAGGAGAACCGCCCGCAGATGAAGCAACACCTCGCTGTTTCCGCGATCGGCAGCGATCGTACCGGCATGGTGCACGAGCTCACGCGCATCATCACCGATTGCGGCGGAAACATCAGCGAGAGCCGCATGGCGAACCTGGGTTCGGAATTCGCCATGCTGCTGCTCGTTTCGGGCAACTGGCACTCCCTCGCGAAGCTCGAAACCGAGCTCAAGCGGCTCGCGGAGACCAGCGGTTGGTCCGTGCACCTGCGCCGGACCGAACCGCACGCCGGGCGCACGGAGATGCTGCCCTACTCGATCGATGTGGTCTGCCTCGATCAGACGGGGATCGTCTCGGGACTCTCGGGTTTCTTCTCGAGCCGCGGAATCGACATCGCGGAGGTCTCCACTCGCAGCTACCCTGCGGCCCACACGGGGGCTCCGATGTTCTCCGTGCAGATGATCGTGAACGTTCCGAGCCGCATCCATATCGCGCACCTGCGCGAGGAGTTCATGGATTTCTGCGACTCGCTCAATCTCGACGCCATTCTCGAGCCTGTGAAGTCCTGAATGCACCCGCGTACCGAGTGACCCGAGGAGGATCAGCCGTGGGGAAAATCGCCGTGGGGAAGGCGGTCCCGCCGTTCGCCCTGCCATCGACGAACGGAAAATCCTGGTCGCTCGCGGACGCGGCCGGCGGGAAGCTCGTCGTTTACTTCTATCCGAAGGACATGACCTCGGGCTGCACCCTGGAGAGCCAGCAATTTCGCGATTTGCATGCGGCCTTTCGCCGCGCGGGCATCGAGATCGTCGGCGTCTCGCGCGACAGCCTGGCCTCGCACCGGAAGTTCCGCGAGAAGGAGCGCCTGCCGTTCGCTCTGCTCGCGGACGAGGACGAGAAGGTCTGCCGGCTCTTCGATGTGATCCGCGAGAAATCGCTCTACGGGCGCAAGTACCTCGGGATCGAGCGCAGCACGTTCCTCGTCGACCGTGAAGGCGTGCTGCGCCGGGAATGGCGCAAGGTGAAGGTGCAAGGACACGCGGAGGAAGTTCTTGAAGCGGCGAAGTCTCTCTGAAGCGAAATCGTCCGCGGGACGCGGCACTCCGATCGAAGTCCTCCCGCGCCTGTTCGTGCTCGACACGAACGTCCTGATGCACGACCCCACCGCGATATTCCGCTTCGAGGAGCACGACGTGTATTTGCCGATGGTCGTGCTCGAGGAGCTCGACGCGCACAAGAAGGGCCTCTCCGAGGCCTCTCGCAACGTGCGCCAGGTGAGCCGCTTCCTCGACGACATGATGCGCGGCGCGAGCAAGGAGGAGATCGACCGCGGGCTCGAGCTGCCGCAAGCCTTCTCCGGCAACCACGGCAAGAAGCCCTCCTGCGGACGGCTCTATTTTCAGACGCGCCAGCTCACGACCACGCTCCCGGAAAGCCTGCCCGGCCAGCTCGTCGACAATGCGATCCTCGCTCAGACGCTGGCGCTGCAACAGGAGAAGCCCGGGCGCGTCACGCTCGTCTCGAAGGACATCAACTTGAGGATCAAGGCCTCCGTGCTCGGCATCCAGGCGGAGGATTACTACAGCGACAAGACTCTCGAGGACAGCGACGTCCTCTACTGCGGCATGAGCGCCCTGCCGTCCGACTTCTGGGAGCAGCACGGCCGCGACATCCGCTCCTGGAAGGAGGCCGAGCGCACCTTCTACGAGCTCACCGGCCCACTCGCGCGCGAGTGGCAGGTGAACCAGGGCGTCTACGAGGACCGGACGGACGGAATCGAGGCGATCGTCCGGCGCGTCGCGGGCGACTCGGCGGTGCTCGAGCTCACGCGCGACTTCCGCAGCGAGCGGCACAGCGTCTGGGGCATCTCGGCGCGCAATCGAGAGCAGAATTTCGCGCTGAACCTGCTGATGGACCCGGAGATCGACTTTGTGACGATCCTGGGGCCGGCCGGCACCGGCAAGACGCTGCTCGCCCTCGCCGCGGGGCTCGCGCAGACGCTCGACTCCAAGCGCTTCGTCGAGATCATCATGACACGCGTGACGATCCCGCTCGGGGAGGACATCGGCTTTCTCCCAGGTACGGAGGAGGAGAAGATGGAGCCGTGGATGGGCGCGCTGATGGACAATCTCGAAGTGCTCACGCAGAGCGAGGAAGGCGGCAACTGGGGACGGGCCGCGACCAATGATCTGCTGCGCAGCCGCATCAAGATCCGCTCGCTCAACTTCATGCGCGGCCGCACGTTCCTCAACCGCTATATCATCCTCGATGAGGCGCAGAACCTGACGCCCAAGCAGATGAAGGCGCTCGTCACGCGGGCCGGCCCCGGCACCAAGCTCGCCTGTTTGGGCAATGTCGCCCAGATCGACACGCCTTACCTGACGGAGACCACTTCCGGCATCACTTACGCCGTGAACCGCTTCCGCGGCTGGACCCACTCGGGTCATGTTACGCTCCTGCGCGGCGAGCGCTCCCGGCTCGCGGATTACGCCTCGGACGCTTTGTAACGATTGGTAATTGCTGGCAAATCGGTTGTCGCCTACCAGGAACCTCGCCCCGGCGGGTGAGTCCAAGCGGCAAGACGACCCGAGAGGCTCACGAACCCCCCATGCACTGGCGCGTCCCCGA
This sequence comes from Steroidobacteraceae bacterium, assembly GCA_050738595.1. Classification (GTDB taxonomy): domain Bacteria; phylum Pseudomonadota; class Gammaproteobacteria; order Steroidobacterales; family Steroidobacteraceae; genus JASHUC01. The sequence goes on from JBOHZR010000193.1 coordinate 5,551, forward strand.
CCTCCTCAAGCGATTCGTGGTCGCACTCGGGGCAGCCGCGCTCGTCACCGGCTCCGCGGTGGCGGCAGCCCAGTCGGAGCCCGAGCTGCCGGATATCGGCAATCCAGCCGGGGCGCTCATCTCGGACGACGACGCCTACGCGATCAGCCTGATGGAGCTCCGGCAGCTGCGGGCGCAGAGCTACCTTCTCGACGATCCCGAATCGACCGAGTACATCCAGGACCTCGGCGCGCGGATCGCCTCGCAGGCGCCGGACCAGCCGCACCCGATCAGCTACGTCGTAGCGCGCGACGACGAGATCAACTCCGACTCGATCGGCGACCTCGTCATCATGTGGAGCGGCCTGATCATCGCGACCGACAACGAGTCGGAGCTCGCGGGCGTGATGGCGCACGAGACCGCTCACTGCACGCAGCGTCATCTCGCTCGCGGCGTCCTCGAGCAGCGTCACGAAACGATCGCCGCGACCGCCGCGATGCTCGCCGCCGTCGTCCTCGGTGCGATGTCCGGCGGCTATCAGGGCCCGGACATCATGGAGGGGGGCTTCGCCGCGGCTGAGGGCCTGGCGGCGCAGCGCGAGCTCAACTACTCGCGCACCCAGGAATGGGAGGCCGACCGCGTCGGCATGCGGTACCTGTCGAAGGCCGGCTTCAGCCCGTACGGCATTGCCGACTTCTTCCAGACTCTCGAGAGTCGCAATGGATTCGGCTACGAGGAAGGCTTGTATCCGAAGTTCCTGTCGAATCACCCCATCACGCCGGATCGCATCGCGGATGCGCGGGCGCGCGCCGCGAACCTGCCTCAGCCCAAGAATCTCCACGACTC
>JBOHZR010000194.1:0-8915 GCA_050738595.1 Steroidobacteraceae bacterium
TGAGCTGCGGCGGAAAGGCCAGCTCCGGTCGCTGCCGGGCGACGCAATCAGTCAGCTATTCGGGTTGTCGTTCGCGTTGGGTCAACTAAATCGCGATCTCACCGATCTCGGCGACCGAGCGGACGAGTGGGTGGGGTCAGTCTATGGGACCGCTCGATCGCGCCCCGACAAACCCTCGCGGCGCCAGCCCAATTGACACCGCCAAAGCCGCCGTGCCCGGCGGCGCATCAAGCCGATTTCCACCTGTTCCTCTCGGTGTCAGCTCGCGACGTGATAACCCACAAGCGTCTGACCCGCACGTCTCGACCGACTAGCGCTCGCGGGTCTCAAAGCGCAAGATCTTGCCAAGGCGGTTGCAGTGACCGCCGATACTTCGCTCGTGTAGCCGATATATTTCCACGCCTCGGGCGATTCGAGCACTGATTGTCCTGGCTGTGATCTGCGGACTCGTCGGCTGTGACCAAGCGACCGAAGAGCTCGCACGTGAACAGCTACGCATGGGAACTACTGTCCCCTTCCTTCACGGTACGCTGCTCCTGGAGCGTGCAGAGAACACCGGTGCATTTTTCAGCCCTGGACACTCGCTGCCGCGCAAGAGATTGCATGTAACGCTCGCGATCAATTAGCATGGTTACATGTAACTTTGACGAGATCGTACCATGTCTGACCGTTTCCGCGCCCGTGTGCGCAGCCCCGTTGCCAAGCGAGTGCACAAGCACCGCAACGCCCTACGAGCCGCCGGTCTGCGCCCCATCCAGATTTGGGTGCCCGACGTGCGGTCGAAGAGCTTCGCTATTCAGGCCCGTAAGCAATCGCTGGCGATCTCTAAGAGCGTTCAGGAGCAGGACGACCTAGCCTTCATCGAGTCCATCGCGGATTGGACCACGAAGTGAAGCGCGGCGAGATTTGGAGCGTGTCAGGCGGTCCGGACTACACCGGCAAGCCGCGTTCAGTGGCGATCCTCCAGGACGGCAGGTTCGAGGGCCTGCAATCGATCACATTTTGTCCCCTCACAACCAATCCGACGCCCGCGCCATTGTTCAGGCTCACCGTCAAGCCTGGCGCACACAATGGGCTCAAGGAGGAGAGCAGTCTGATGGTCGACAAGATGACCACCGTCACCAAAACGAAGCTCGGAAGACGGATAGGACAGCTCGAGGACCAGGACGTTTTGCGTTTGAACCGCGCAGTCATGGTGTTCTTGGGTCTTGCAGGCGCGAGCCCGGGAGACTGATTCCGCGGTGGCGTGCTGCGCGAGCGTCGGCTGCTCGCATTCTGGGTTACTTCCGGCCACTCCGCTCGCGAGAATCGAACGTCCGGTTCAGAGCACGTCAGTCAGCCCGTCGTATGACGGCTCATGGCCGTTCGCACCCTAATCCGCTAACCCCATGACGAACGCCAACGCGATGTTGAGACGCATGATATCCGCGCCGTCGAGGTGCCCGATCGCTTGACCAATGCGCTCACGCCGAATAGTCACTGGCTTGTCGGCCATTACCTGCGAGCGCACGCGTAGTCCGTTGGCCCGCGTTGGCTCGATCGTCACACGAAAATCCTGGGCATCGCTGAGATCCGAGGTCATCTGACAGACGACGACCGAAGCATGCTCCTCGGGCAAAGCGTCCGTTTGCACGATCACCGCGGGCCGCGGCTTGCCGTAGTCGCCTGCGGCCGCGACGGTGACGACGTCACCACGGTTCATCTGGCGTCGAACTCCGAGACCGCCTCAATCCACCTCATGGCGTCGAGCTCGTGTCCCCGATCGAGGCTCGCAACCTGCTTCGCGACACGTCGCCGCACTTGTTTCGAACGCGCATCAGGCACCACCAATCGCAGCTCCCGTAAGCCGCGCGCGCGACGACGCTCGCGCATAGCCCTCATCCGCTCAGCTGCAAGTGCCATATTCTTTGCCTCTACGTAACGCGTTACACGTCCTGAAGCAAGTCGGGATTCAGCCGTTGGTAGTCCGTCCGAGGCCTGAGCCTCAGCCGATTCGCGAGCGTCCGGTTACGAGCACCTCGATGAGGTCGGTCAATGTCTCTTGTTGGCCGATCGCGTCGCTCAATCGCAGTTGCTTGACGCCGCGCACGTCGTTGGGCGTCAGGTCAGGTCTTGAAGGGCGGTAGAGGTATCGGCGGACAGCTTCCGTATAGCGGCTCCTGAGGGCCCATGCGGCCGTCATCGTCTTGTTTCCGGTGGCTCTGCGCGCGTGATCATCGATAACGGCCCCCAGTGAGCCCGCTGATCCGCCTCGATGCGGGGACTCAGTCCATGCGCGCAATGGCTTGGCGGAGATAAACCTCCTGCGCGCGCAACAACGCATCGAGGCCGGGCATCCCCTCGGGCCCGAAGGTTCGCAGGTACGCCGGCAACAATTCCGGTGTAGTGAACTCGACGAGCTGCGTTCCCTCGAGCCAAACGTTGATCACTTCGAACGGGCCGCTGTCGCAGCGCCCGCTCGGCCAGCCTTCGCGACGCGCGATCTCGTGGATATGTTCCTCGGGCAGTTTGGCCATGAAGAGCCCGTGGAAGCCGTTGCGCTCCGGCGCTGACTCCGCGCGCGGCATCTCGGTGTAAGCGCCCGGGCCCGGCGCGTATGTGATGCCCCACGGCTCGAGCGAGATCATCGTGCCACGATCGTCTCCGCAACAGACGAAGAGCGCGCCCTTGTTGAACGGCGGAGACGGAGCCGCAACGACGATGGCGTCCAAGATCTCTGCCAAGACACGGGCCACGCGCTCGGGATCGTGTGCATTGAATGACAGGTGGTACAGCATCTCTCTCTCCTTCCTCGTTGCAGTCTCAGCGTGTCTTCTTCATCTCCGTGCGGCGGCGGAGGCCTTCGGCGAGCGCAGAGAGCGCCTGCTCGACGACAGCCGACGCCTCGACGGCGTCCATCCCCCAGAACGTGCGCAGCATCTGCCACGAGGGAGCCGAGTAGAGGACCTGCGCCGCGGCGGCGGCGCGGTGCAACCTGCGCGCTTCAAGCCCGGGCACCGTGGCGTCGACGCAACGGAGCATCATCTTGCGGCGTGCGTCGTTCCCGCGCAGGCGGAGCTGCATGCCCTGGCGCGACGACAACATCGCTTCCACGATCCCGGTATTTGCCTCGAATCCGGCGAAGGACCTCTTCATGTTCGCCACGAGCTCATCAAGCGTCTGCGCGTCGAACGTGCCCGGACCGGAGACGTGCTCCTCGTGCGACCACCAGAAGGCGTCCTCGAGATCCTCCTTCGTCGCGAAGTGCCGGTAGACCGTGCGCTCTTGTACGCCTGCGGCGCGCGCGACCGCGGCGAACGTGAGCTCCTTCCCCGCCGCCACGAGATCGCTGCATGCGTCGAGGATGCGCTCACTCGTGTCGGAGCGCTGCCGGTCGCGAAGCGGCGAGTGATAGCGCCGCTTAACGGCAGCCTTGGCGCGCTTCATATTCACGGCAGTCAATATGACATTAATTATGATTGCGAGCAAGCCTGCGCTGGCGTAGCCGCTCGTGCGCGGCGAAGCCCCGATAGTTCAAGTGACCGCTCTACGGAGGCTGACTCACGGCGAGCAACTTCCGCTTCTGGGCCGGATCGTGACCGTCTATGTCGTGCCCGGAGCGGTCCGGCTCTGCGCGCTAGTACTCTGCTCCAGCGAATTGAGGTACTGCGCGCACTGATCGTGCGCTATCCATTGGGTGCGCTAGTCGCCATCAGCAAGGATGGCATAACGGCCCATCACATCCCAATGCAGTTGTTGCCGGGTTTCGATGGCCGCTGGTTATTGCGCGGTAACGTTGCGCGCGCCAATCCGCTCTGGCAAGCACGTCCCGCCGGCACGGAGATGCTCGCGATCTTCCGTGGCGCCGAGAGGAGACTGCTCGCGAACGGCTCGCGAGGGTTCAGCTCGCGTAGCATCAGGTCGGGCCGTACAGGCGCGCAATCAGCGATATCTATCGACGCGCGTGGGGATATAATCTCAGCAACAGACTTTCAGGGCCTGAGCCATGTTCGACTGTATTACCGTTGACCCAAATATCCACTTCGGCGCAAACCCCATGTTGCCGGGCGGCATATCTGGGGGCAGGGCGCTCGATGATGGTTCTACGTTAATGCCCGTCTCTCCGCTTCTGAACTTGCCTCGCCAAATCCGTACACTTTGCCGTCATCGCCCAGCACGATACGGTACTGCTGCACGTCATGCTCATGCTGAACTCTATACAGGTCCCATCCCTGATTGCTGACGCCCAAAAACTCGATCGAGACGATCGCACCAAAGTATTGACCGACCGTCTGCCAGTACGGTAGTTGGGCGCGCACAATCTTTGCAAACTCCGGGGTAATCAGGCCGTAATTGGGGTTGCCCGATCTACCGATGTCAATCATTTGGCGTGCTGCCTGCTCGCTACCCGGCATCGGCGTGCGACTCGTGATGCGTTCCGCGATCGCGTGCTTGAAGGTCTCGGCAGTCTCGGCGTTGATTCGCGCCAGTTTAAGCATCATGCCACGCTGCCAAATCACCATCCTCTTCGCGGCACCAGCTTCGATCTCCTCGAAGCGCAGCACGAGATCGAACGTGCGGATGGCAAACTCTGCTTCGCCGATCGGCTCGAGCTCCATCGCCGGCTGACCAATGGGTTCCAGGAACAGCTTGCTGTCCGTGCGCGTGATTGTTGATACGCTCAAGGCGCGGTGGCGCCGGTAGTAGCCAGCAAAGCGATCCAACGTCGCTTGATTCAATGAGGTTACTTCAGCGGCAGCGGAACTGCTGATATCTCCAGTGGACGCGTCCATTCCTAAACTCCTGACGAGAGAGCACAGTTCCTCGATCGACAATGAGCGACTCGTGTGCAGGTGCTGTAGCGCCGCATCAACAGCCGCCAAGCCACGTTCCACCTCGCCGCGGCGTTGCCTCAACGTGCCCAGCTGCAACTCCAGTAGCTGCCGCAGACTGGGCGGCGTCAGCCTGCCCGTCAGATCCCGAATCTGAGTCAGGGTTAGTCCGAGGACCTTGAGCAGACCGATTTCATTGAGCCTGAGCAGCTCCTCGGTGCCGTAGATCCGCCAACCGCCCGCCGAACGCCCCGGCGAGATCAGTCCGTAGTCCTCATAGACCCGCAGTGCACGCACTGTCAGTCCGGTGCGCAACGCGCACTCCGCCGCGGTCAGCCGTGCCGTAGTCGCTTCGTTCATTGTCGATTTCCCACAGCCACTCTACGGTGTGACCCAAGGTACGGTGCAAGAGGCGCCATTTTGTCGGCCGCCTTTACAAAGGGCGCGTTATCCAGGCCCGCTCGAAGCCCGTCGTCGCCAACTTCGGTCGCGTGGCCGTTAATCGAGCGCCGACTGCCAGGAGCTGCCGGTCAACGGGATTCGTAACATCCTCGAAAGCAGTCGTACACTGATCACTGATCCGTATGACTCCGCCTCCACCGTGTTCCAAGTGATACCCCCGATACCTCAAATCATCCTGCTCGTCGCACTCGCCGGATCGTTTGCGCACTTCCTATTCGCGGGTGGTTGCACCTTTACCGTAACGCAGAACGATGACGCGGGAGCCGGGTGGGCTCAGGTCTCGTTCATCGCTACCGGCGCACTCACCGTCGGGATTTTAGGGGTACACACTCTCACTCGGCCGGCAAACGAGGTGGCGTCCGCACTGATATTGATCTGTTCCCTCGGGCTGTACGAGTGGCCTCGGCATGTTATTTGGGGACGCCGGTTCTCGATCGCTTGGAGTGAGCGAGTACCTGATTCCGTGTGCAAAGTAGGGCCGTACCGCTACGTCCGGCACCCGATCTACGGCAGTTACGTCCTGGCCTTTCTGGCCGTCTTCGTGGCAATGCCGTCCCTGATAATGCTCGCCGTCTTAAAGTGACGAGCGCGACCTCGAACAGAGCGCGTTGGCAGCGGATTACAGGGATTACAAACGAGCTGCCGCGATGTTGTTTCCCAGACTCACTCGATTAACAACTCCTGGGCGGCTCTGACCGGCCACGTGCGGACGGTTGGGGTCGCGGGTAGATTGACCCAAACGGGTCGTTTGCACGCTAGGCAACCGCGGAGCCGATATTCGTGCGTGACGCCATCGGGGGACCTACACTCCGCGTGTCGCTGTTACTTGTCTTCGGCGCCCGTGCGACGGCCATGGGCGCACTGGCCGTCAAGGATTGAAATCTCGTCGAAATGTATTCGAAGTCCGAACTCTCACAATCTCAAAGACGGCACGCGCGTCGTGTTTGTCACGTACGCGAGTCGAGGCTGCGTCATCGAAGACCTATGATGGTCGGAACCAACCGTTCCGGAAATTTTGGTAGTCGGCCATGACGCGACACTGGGCTGAACATCGTTTGCCGTCCATCGTCTGGTTGTGCCAGGCTCCCTGATGTGACGACAGTGAAATTCGATCGAGGAGCGAGACGATGAGCTCAGGTTTTTCCAAGGCCCGGCTGGGCCGCATGCACCGCATGATGGCGGGATACGTCGAATCTGGCGAAGTGCCGGGCATCGTCACGCTGGTGAGCCGCCGCGGCGAGGTTCACGCCGATGCGATCGGCGCAAAGGCCCTGGGCGGCCGGGACCCGATCGGCCGCGATACGATTTTCCGGATCGCCTCGATGACTAAGCCCATGACGGCGGTTGCGACGATGATCCTCGTCGAGGAATGCAAGTTGAGGCTCGACGAGCCGGTCGACCGGCTGCTGCCCGAGCTGGGGAGTCGCCGGGTGCTCGAGCGAATCGACGGCCCGCTCGATGAGACGGTGCCTGCGCGCCGTCCCCTCACCGTGCGCGACCTGCTCACCTTCCGTATGGGATTCGGCATGATCCTTGATCCACGGGATGCCTCTCCGATCAGCAGGGCGATCGCGGATACGCAGATCCAGTCATTGAACCCGCCGCCGCCGCACACGCCGGACGAGTGGATCGAGCGCCTCGGGTCCCTGCCGCTCATGTATCAGCCCGGCGAGCGCTGGATGTATCACACTGGCTCCGACGTGCTGGGCGTGCTCATTGCGCGCGTCTCGGGCCAGCCGTTCGAGACCTTTCTGAAGGAGCGTATCTTCGGACCGCTCGGGATGAACGACACCGCCTTCAGCGTCCCGCCTGAAAAGCTCGATCGGCTGGCGGCATGCTATCGCATCAATCCCGAGACTCGGGCGCTCGAGCTGCTCGACGATCCGAAGAGCAGCACGTGGGCTCATCCGCCGGTATTTCCGGCCGGTGGCGGCGGCCTCGTGTCGACCATCGACGATTATTACGCGTTCGGAATCATGATGCTCAATGGCGGGCGGCTTGGTAGCGAGCGCATTCTGTCGCGCCATTCGGTCGAAGCAATGACCACCGATCAGCTCACGGTCGATCAGCGCGCCGCGGCCGTTTTCTTCCCAGGCTATTTCGAAAGCCGAGGATGGGGCTTCGGCGTGTCGGTGGTGACCCGCCGCGACAGCGTCGCCACCTCACCCGGCCAGTTCGGGTGGAGCGGAGCCTTTGATACCACGTGGCTCTCGGACCCGAGAGAGCAGCTGGTCGCGATTCTCATGGCCCAGCGCATGGCGTTCGGGCCCTCGCCGACCGGAATCCGTCCGGACTTCTGCACCGCGGTCTATCAGGCCATCGATGACTGAGCGCTGGTGGCACACCATGACGTTCGCGATCAAAGCGCGCTGCATCTTCAAACTCCGGTCGGCATTCAGCAAGCCGCCAACCGGCAATTCGGATATCCGTTTATACACCCTCTCGGTGCCGAGGCGACATGGAGGCCGGACCGTCCGCTTGGGGCACGAAGGGAATATCGGCGAGCTCGACAGGTGGGACCCGCGATGCGCGATGGGGCTGCCTTGACCGAATTCCCAAGTGTATATATACTAATAATATATATTATCTGGAGACGAGCGCCATGAAGACCGCCAAGTTATTCAAGAATGGCGATAGTCAGGCCGTGCGCCTGCCGAAGGAGTTTCGCTTCGCTGGGGACGAAGTACTCATCAAGCGCGTCGGCAGTGCGGTCGTGCTTCTGCCCAAAGCCAAATCGTGGGACACGTTGGTGCAGAGTCTCGACAAGTTTCCGGCGGACTTCATGAGCGATCGCGAGCAGCCTCGAGAGGCGGAGCGGCGGGATTCGCTACCGTGAAGTGGATGCTGGACACGAACACCTGCATCGCGATCATCAAGAAGCACCCAGTCACACTCAAGAAACTTCGCGGCAAATCGATCGGCCAGGTAGGTATCTCGTCGATTACGCTGGGTGAACTCGCGTTCGGAGCGGCGAAGAGCACTCGTCCCAAGGACGCACACGATGCACTGGATGAGTTTCTATTGGTGCTTGAAGTCGCGGCCTTTGAAGAGCGTGCGGCAACGCGATACGGGGACGTCCGAGCGTCGCTGGAGCGGCGTGGCAGACCGGTCGGCCCCCTCGACACGCTGATCGGAAGTCACGCCCACTTGCTGGACGTAATCATCGTCACACACAACACTCGGGAGTTCTCTCGGATCGAGGGTCTCCGGATCGAGGATTGGACCGTACCGTAGCGCCATTCATATCAACCGGCATCATGCTCCTCAAGGAGCACGATCGGCCACGAACCGACATTCACGGCCTGCTCTCGATCTACCACAAAGCCGCCGTGCGCCTCAGTGCCCACCCCGGAGCGTCATTGGCGGCATCCTCAGCAGCTATTTACTAATCAGTTCATAAGTATATTCATCTCGTGCGCTAATGATGGTATTCTGGCGGGATGACTCGACAAGATGCCCGTAAGCTTGATCACGCGACGTTGGAAGCGATCCGAATTCGGGCGGTGCAACGAGTACAGGCTGGGGAGAGCCCCGAAGTGGTGATCGGAGCTCTGGGCTTCTCGAGTCGCTGCATCTACAACTGGTTGGCGATGTATCGATCTGGCGGCTGGGATCCGTTGAAGGCGAAGCGGATACCCGGAC
>JBOHZR010000195.1:0-35805 GCA_050738595.1 Steroidobacteraceae bacterium
AGATCATCGAGCGAGCGCCGCTCGGCATGGCGAACGACGGGCACCTTGAGCCCCTGCGCCGTTTGAGTGGCGATGCCGACGTGCACCGCGCGATGCCGCACCACGACACCGCGCGCGGCATCGTAAATCGCATTGCACTCACGATGCTCGGCGACCGTGCGAACGAGTGCGAGGAGGAGAAACGGCAGATAAGTGAGCGGGGTCGTGCCGGGCGCGCGCTTCGCATTGAGATGTCCGCGGAGGCGCTCGAGCTCGGTCACGTCGACTTCCTCGACATACGAGAAGTGCGGGATGCTGCGCGCGCTCTCGCTCATGCGCTCGGCGATGACCCGGCGCAGGCCGATGATCCGGATCTCCTCCGTCGCGTCCTCGGCGCCGGCAGGTGCCGGCGCGGGACGCTGGGGTTTCGTAGCGCGCTGCCCGGCGGCACTGGGCTGCGAGCCGATTGCGCCGCCCTCCCCCGCCAGGTGCGCTTCGAGATCGCTGCGCAGGATCCGCCCGCTGGGCCCCGAGCCCCCGATGCTCTGAAGGTCCACGCCCGCCTCATGAGCGCGCCGGCGGATCGCGGGCGAGGTGAGGACGCGATGGCTGCCCGTCGCGTGCGACGCGCTGTCGGCGCTGTCGGCGCCGTCGTTGTGCGCGCCGCGAGCAGCGGCCGATGCTGCCGCAGATTCAGAGGCGGATTTTGGCGCCGCAGCTGAACTTTCAGCGGCGCCCGGTGTTGCACCCGCGGCCGCCGCACCGGAGCGCTCCTGCGCTTGCGTCTCGAACACCGCCAGCTCCGATCCCACGGGCACTTTCTCTCCGGGCTCGCCGCGCACTGCAAGGACACGGCCGGAAACCGGCGAAGGTACCTCCACGGTCGCCTTCTCCGTCATCATCTCGACGAGCGGGTCGTCCTCCGCGACCGTATCGCCCGGCTTCACGCGCCAGGCGACGACCTCGGCATCCACGGTGCCCTCGCCGAGATCAGGCAATTTGAAGACGTAGCGGCTCATGGTGTGTTCGCACGAGCGCCCGTTACGCCGCCGCCATGACGCGCCGGATGGCCGCGGCAATGCGCGCAGGTCCGGGGAAATACTCCCACTCGAATGCGTGCGGGTAAGGGGTATCCCAGCCGGTCACGCGCTCGATCGGGGCCTCGAGATGCCAGAAGCACTCCTCCTGCACGGTCGCCGACAGCTCCGCGCCGAACCCGCTGAAGCGCGTCGCCTCATGTACGATCACGCAGCGACCGGTGCGGCGCACGGACTCGCAGACCGTATCGGTATCGAGCGGCAGGAGCGTCCTCAAATCGATGATCTCCGCGTCCGCGCCCGCGAGCCGCACGGCCGCGTCAGCGACATGCACCATCGTGCCGTACGCCAGGATCGTGAGGTCCTGCCCCGGACGCACGACCTCGGCGCGCCCGAGCGGCAACGTGAAGTGACCGGGGGGAACTTCCCCTTTCGTGTGCGTACTCCACGGCACGGCGGGCTTGTGCCAATCGCCATCGAAGGGTCCGTTGTACAGACGCTTCGGCTCGAAGAAGATCACGGGGTCATCATCCTCGATCGAGGCGATGAGAAGACCCTTTGCGTCGTACGGATTCGAGGGCATCACGACCTTGATCCCGCAGACGTGCGTGAAAATGCCCTCCGGACTCTGCGAATGCGTCTGCCCGCCGCGGATGCCGCCGCCGCAGGGCATGCGCACGGTCACGGCAGCGGAGAACTCCCCCGCGGTCCGGTAGCGAAGCCGCGCGAGCTCGCTCACGATCTGATCGAAGGCCGGATAGACGTAGTCGGCGAACTGCACTTCCGTGACCGGCCGCAGCCCGTTCACGCCCATGCCGATCGCCGCCGCGACGATGCCGCCCTCGGCAATCGGCGTGTCGAGCACGCGATGCTCTCCGTACTTCCTCTGCAGCCCCTCGGTGCACCGGAACACTCCACCGAAATAGCCCACGTCCTCGCCCATCACGACGACGGAGGCATCCCGGCCGAGCATCACGTCGAGCGCGGAGTTGACGGCCTGCACCATGTTCATCTGTGGCACGGCTCATCCCTCACCGCGCGCGCGTGCGGTCGGGGGCGGCTCCTGGGATCCCGTGGATTGCGTCGCAAGCAGCTCCTCGAGCTCGCGCCGCTGGCGTGCGAGGTGCGCCGGCAGCTCCTTGAACACGTCATCGAACATCGTCAGCGGATCGAGTGCGGGGCCCTCGCTCAACGTGCCGTTGCGCACCGCCTCCTTCCAGCATTCGAGGACGTGCGCGTCGAGCTCCTTCTGCAGATGCTCCTCGCGCTCCGCGGACCATTCCCCGAGCGCGATCAGATGCTGCGCGAGCCGCTCGATGGGGTCCCCGAGAGGCCAGGCCTTCCATTCCTCCTGGGGCCGGTAGCGCGAGGGATCATCGCTCGTCGAGTGCGCTGCCGCGCGATACGTCACGTGCTCGATCAGCGTCGGGCCGCCGCCGCGCCGAGCGCGCTCTGCCGCCCACTGCGTCACCGCGTAGACGGCGAGGAAATCGTTGCCGTCCACGCGAATGCCCGGGATGCCGTATCCGGGCCCGCGCGCGGCGAAGGTACGATGCTCGCCGCCGGCGAACCCTTGGAAAGTCGAGATCGCCCATTGATTGTTGACGATGTTGAGAATCACGGGCGCCTGATAGACCGCCGCGAACGTGAGCGCGTGGTGGAAATCCGCCTCCGCGCTCGAGCCCTCGCCGATCCAGCTCGCCGCGAGCCGGTCCTCCCCCTTGATGGCAGCGGCCATCGCCCAGCCGACCGCCTGAGGGAATTGAGTCGCGAGATTGCCGGAAATCGAAAAAATGTTCCCGCTCGCCGACTGGTACAGCACCGGCATCTGCCGGCCCTTGCACATGTCGCGCGTGTTCGAGAGGCACTGGCACATCAGATCGACGAGGCTCGACCCGCGCGCGATGTACAGTCCCTGAGTGCGGTAGGAGGGAAAGAGCATGTCCCCCGGACGCAGCGCCATCGCGGCGGCGACGGAAACGGCCTCCTCGCCGGTCGACTTCATGTAGAACGAGATGCGTCCCTGGCGCTGGTTGCGCACCATCCGCTCGTCGAACCTGCGCGTCAGCAGCATGTGGCGCAGCCCGACCTGCAGGTCCTCCGAGTCGAGCCGCGGATTCCAGGGACCGACCGCTTGGGCGTCGTCATCGAGCACACGCACCATCTCAGATGCGAGCGGCTCGAGCTCGGCAAGCGCCGCCGTCGTATCCGGCCTCCCGACCGACCCGGCGGGTGAGAGTTTCAAATAACTGAAATCGGGGCGATCTCCGGGACGCGCAGAAGGATGAGGGACGTGCAGGCGCGAGGCGCCCGAGCGCTGTCCGGTGCGGCTGCCCGGGGCCGCAGGGCCGGACCGAGGACCGGTGCCGCTTCGGGCGGCCATCAGGGGACCGGCGTCAACCAGCCGAATTCGTCGGGCGACTCGCCACGCTGAACCGCGACGAGTGCGGCGCGCAGCGCCTGCGTTTCCCGGCCCACCTCGCCGTTGCCGACGCGATGTTCGCGGCCGCCGTGGATCAGGGTGCCAACGGGCGTCAGCACGGCCGCGGTCCCGGAAAGCGTCGCCTCGCCGTCGGGCGTCGCGATCCAGGCGAGGGTCTGATCGAGTGTCACGACACGCTCGCTCACGTCATAACCCCGCGCGCGCGCGAGCCTCAGGAGGGAGTCGCGCGTGACGCCGTGCAGAAACGTCGCATCGAGGCCGCGCGTGAGGATCTGCTTGCCGCGGATCAGCAAAAAATTCGCCGCGCCCGTCTCCTGCACCTCGCCGCCGGGACAGAACAGCACCTGATCGGCGCGATGATCGCGGCGTGCCGCCAGCGTCGGACCGAGCGCGGCCGCATAGTTGCCGCCGGTCTTCACCATGCCCATGCTCGGGGCCGTCCGCGCGGCGAGCTCCACGACAATGCGCAGCGGCTTCAAACCGCCCGCGAAGTAATCCCACACGGGGCTCGCGACCACGACGAGGCACGCCTCGGTCGCCGGAAGCCCCGCCGCACCGATGTTGGGCATCGTGCCGAAGAGCACCGGCCGCAGATACAGTGCTCCCGGGGCCTCGGGCACATCGCCCCGATGGCGATCGACCAGCGAGAGCACCATTCGGGTGATCTGTGCAGCCTCCGGCTCCGGCAGCGACAGCAGGCGCGCGCTCTGCCTCAAGCGCTCGACGTGCTTGTCCAGTCGGAAAACGTGGATGCCGCCGTCGGCGCGCCGGTACGCCTTGAAGCCCTCGAAGCAGGAGCTGCCGTAATGCAGCACGTGCGCCGCGGGGTGAATGGGCACGGTACCGGTGTGCTCGAGCCGGTCTGCGAGCCATTTCCCGTCGCGATACCACGCAATCGCCATCGATTCCGTCAGCACGCTGCCGAAGGGCGCCTGACGCGGAGCGTTCGTGTTCATGGAGGCTCAGTATAGCGCGGCGGCGCGATCGAGCCGCTCGCTGCAGACGTCGAGCGCGTGCGCCGTGCGGCGGATGTATTCGTTCGCGACGCCCCATCGCCCGCCCTCGATCGCCTCGCGGATGCCGGGCAGCGTCTTCGCCCCGTAGCCGGTCAGCGCGCCCGGCGCGTAGATGAGGTGCACGTACCAGCTGCGCCCGGGGAGCCCACGCGAATCGGTCAACGTTCGCTCCATGCCCGCGAGCAGGTCGTTGAGCATCCGGCGCCGCTCGCCCTGCGGAGGCGTGCCCGAGGCCAGGGCGGCTGCGAGGGCCGAATCGTAGCGGCTCGCCGATTGTTTGAGTCGCGCGACCGCATTGTCGAGCGGCGCGAACTCGAGGAACGGACCGGGCGTCTCACCAGGCGGCGGAGCAAGCGGATGCCGGGGGTCGGAGGCGAGCGCGAACGCATGCGCATCGAGGAGCTGCGTCAGGTTCTCGGACCGCTCGCGCTCAGAGCTGGCGAGCCGGTGCAACTCCTCTCGATATCGATCCACGGCCTCGGCAAAGCCGCCGAACTCCAGCGGCAGCACGTCCGAATCGGCCATGCGCAGCATCAGATGCCCGCCGACCTTCGCCAGAGCGACCCCGTAGGCGAAGTCGGGGTCACCGAAGCGCACATAATGGTCGAACGAGTCGTAGCGCGAGTGATAGACGCCCTGCTGCTCATCCTCCCCCGTGAACAGGAAATTGACCGACGCGACGCCGAGATGCTGCAGGAACGGCGAGTAGTCGGAGCCCGAGCCGAGCGCTTGCAGCGGCAGATCGCCGCCCGAGGCTGCGACCGTCCCGAGCCGCTTCGCCTCCGGCGCGGCACCCGGGTCGAAGCCATTCACCCGCAAACGCGCCCGCAGGCGCGCCTCGACGCTCACCCGGGTCTCGGGATCCTCGATGCCGGCCGCAATCTGATTGACGAGCCGCTGGAGGGATTGGCTGCCGCCGGCCGAGAGGAAGCCGCGTCCGTTATCGTCGGTGTTCACGTAAAGAACGGCCTTGCGCTCGAGCTCATCGGCATGCTCTTCCGCCCATTCAGTCGAGCCGAGAAGCCCCGGCTCCTCCCCGTCCCAGCTCGCATAGATGAGGGTCCGCTTCGGATGCCAGCCGGTCTTCGCGAGCGCCCCGATCGCCTTCGCCTCCGCGAGCTCGGCTGCCGCGCCCGCGAGCGGGTCCCATGCTCCGAAGACCCAGCCGTCGTGATGATTGCCGCGAATGACCCATTCGTCCGGGCGCTCGGTGCCGCGGAGCGTGGCGATCACGTCATAGATCGGCTTCTGGCTCCAGTCCGAACGGACCGTGAGGTGCGCGCGGGCCGGCCCCGGACCGAGGTGATAGGTAATGGGCAGCGAGCCACGCCACGAGGGCGGCGCGACGGGTCCGCCGAGCGCTGCGAGAAACGGCTGCGCATCGCCATAGGAGATCGGCAGCACCGGAATCTTGAGGATCGTCTTTGCATCGGCGATCGAGAGCCGTTTCGCGTTCTTCGTCGCGCCGATGCCTGGTGTGAGCGGATCCCCGGGATAGAGCGTCATGTCCTCAACGGAGCCGCGCTGGACACCCTCGCGCGGGCGCCAGCCGCCCTGCGGGTACACATCTCCCGGCGAGTAGCCGTCCTCGTGCGGATCGGAATAGATGATGCAGCCGATCGCGCCGTGCTCGTAGGCGAGCTTTGGCTTCAGGCCGCGCCAGCCGCCGCCATAGCGCACGATGACGATCTTTCCGCGCACGTCGACGCCGCGGCGCGCGAGCGCCTTGTAGTCATCATCCATGCCGTAATTGACGTACACCAGTTGGCCTGTCACATCGCCGTCCGCGCCGTAGACGTTGTACGGCGGCAAGGCGCCCGACAACGCGGAAGTGCTATCGCCGGGGAGGGGCGGCTCGTGCAGCGCCGCCTTGAAGTGCCTCGGTGCGATGAGCTCGAGGGATTCCTGCTTCGGCGTGGGGTAGAGCACATAGAAGGTCTCGATGTGCGTGTCCCAGCCCCACGAAGCAAACATGCGCTCGATGCTGCGCGCGTTCTCCGCATCGTGCGGCGAGCCGACCTGGTTCGGTTCAGAGGATAAGCGCCGCATCCAGTCGCGAAGCTCGTTCGCATGCAGCTCGCCGTCGAAGCGCTGCTCGAGACCGCGTTCCCGTGCGGCGTCCTGCGCCGTGTAGCCGAGCATCGGCGCATGCTGCGTCGAGGCGTCCGAAGCGTTCGAGGCGCAGGCGTTTGAGGCAGCGCCGGCGGCCATCGCGGCGGAACCGAGGAACCCTGCGAGCCCGACGAGCAGTTTCATAGGTCACCCCGAGCAGAGCAACGGCGGTCAATGTTAACCGAGGCAGCAAGGCGCGAACACGGCGGGCAGCAGCACCCCCCGCACAGCGCCCGCAGCGCGGTCGCGGTTCCGGGACACGCGCGCGCGGCGCGCGGGCGATCAGTGCACGGGGGCGCCCTCGAGCGCCCGCGCGACGGCTTCGTGGCGGATCTCCCCGTCATGCACGTTGAGGCCGTGCGCGAGGTGCGGATCACGTCTGAAAGCCGCCTGCCACCCGTGGTCGGCGAGTGCGCGCACGAACGGCAGCGTCGCGTTCGTGAGCGCGTACGTGGAGGTGCGCGGCACGGCGCCCGGCATGTTCGTCACGCAATAGTGGATGACGCCGTCCACCACGTAGGTCGGCGCGGCGTGCGTCGTCGGCCGGCTCGTCTCGATGCAGCCGCCTTGGTCGATGGAGATGTCGACGATCACGGAGAGCGGCTTCATTTGCGCAACCATCGAGCGTGTCACGAGTCGCGGCGCGTGTGCGCCCGGAATGAGGACAGCGCCGATCACGACGTCGGCCTCGCACACGCATTGCTCGACGGCATCGCGTGTCGAGTACTGAGTCTTCAGCCGGCTACCGAACTGCGCGGCGAGCTCGCGCAGCCGCTTGACCGATCGGTCGATCACCGTCACATCCGCCTGCAGACCGACCGCCATCTCGATCGCCTGCGTGCCCGCGACACCACCGCCGAGCACGAGGACTTTGCAAGGCGGCACACCGGGCACACCTGCGAGCAGCATGCCGCTGCCGCCGCTCGCCTTCTGCAAACAGTGCGCAGCCACCTGGATCGACATCCGCCCCGCCACCTCGCTCATCGGCGTGAGAAGCGGCAGCGAGCCATCCGGCGCGGTCACCGTTTCGTAAGCGATCGCGGTCGCGCCCGAATCCATGAGCGCTTGCGCCTGCTTCGGATCGGCGGCGAGGTGCAGATACGTGAATATCATTTGACCCTGCCGCAGCATGCGGCACTCCTCGAGCTGGGGCTCCTTGACCTTCACGATCAGCTCCGCGGCGCGAAACACCTCGGCAGCCGACCGGGCAATCTTCGCGCCCGCCGCCTCGTACTGCAGATCGAGGAGACCGACGCCCTCCCCGGCGCGCGTTTCGATGAGCACCCCGTGCCCGGCAGCAACCAGCTCTCGCACCCCGGCCGGCACCAGCCCGACCCGGTATTCGTGGACCTTGATCTCGCGCGGGACTCCGATACGCATGAGGGTCTCCGGAGTAACCTTGATAGTGCAAGGCTATCGCGTGCAGCGGGACCGATCCTGCTGATCCATGCGTGGTTACTGCGATAATTGGCATATTATTGCGCACCATGGCTTAGTCGTGGCAGATTATTCTGGACGGAGCTTCGCTGTCCGCTCGGCTTGGAGGCTCGGACGCCCGCCCCGCCGCGCTCTCGCCCGCACTCATTCAAAGGACCCGCACGATGCCACCCCTCGATCGTGTCGATCGCCTCATCCTCGAGATTCTCCAGCGCGATGCCCGCATCACGAACGCTGCGCTCGCCGAGCGGGTGAGTCTGTCCGAGTCGGCTTGCCTGCGCCGTATGCGGGCGCTCGAGGCATCCGGGCTCATCAGCGGCTACGGCGCGCGCATCGACCAGGTGAAGTCGGGCCTACCGGTCAATGTGTTCGTCAGCATCACGCTCGACCGGCAGGATCAGACGGATCTGCAGGCGTTCGAGGAGGCCGTGCGCCGGATCCCCGAAGTCATGGAGTGCTATCTCATGACCGGCGACTTCGATTATCTGCTGAGGGTCGTCGTCGCCGATACGGCCGACTTCGAGCGCGTGCACAGCAAGCACCTGACGCAGCTGCCGCATGTCGCACGCGTGCATTCGAGCTTCGCGCTGCGTGCCGTTGCGCGGCTGCACGTCCTGCCGATTCGGTGAGTACGCTCCGGCCACTGGATCTGATTGAGCGCGGCATACTGCGTAAGGACCCGAGCGGCGGTCGGAGCACGAGTTACTCGCCTGAGTGATAGACTGCGCCGAGAACCAACCAAGTCCAATCCGCGAGGCAGGTCATGCCGGCACCCACCGCGAACCCGACGAGCCGCCGCTTCGTTCTGGCGCTCGCCTCTCTCCTCTGCTCTCTCCTTTGCGCAACGAGCGTCTTCCCACTGGCCCACGCTCAGCCCGGCTCGCAGCCGCTCAAGATCGGCATCATCGGCACCGGCCGGATCGGCGGCGCGCTCGCGCGCGACTGGGTGAAGGCGGGTCACGAGGTCATGATCTCGTCCGATCATCCTGAGAATCTTCGGGCGCTTGCAGCGCAGCTCGGTCCCCGCGCGCACGTCGGCACGCCGCGCGAAGCCGCCGCATTTGGAACGGTCATCCTCGTCTCGGTGCCGTACAAAGCGATGGCTGAGCTCGGCGCGACGGTATCCAAGCAGCTCGCGGGTAAGGTGATTCTCGACACGAGCAACCCCTCCGAGAGGCGCGACGGTGCAATGGCGGCCGCGGCCCAAGCGAAAGGAGCCGGTATCGCGACGGCCGAGTACCTGCACAACCGGCGCGTCGTGCGGGCGTTCAATTGCATCCCCGCGCGGACGCTGGCAACCGAGAGCAATCGAAAGCCGGCGCGCATCGCGATCCCGATCGGGGGAGACGATCCTCGGGCCATCCGTGTCGCCGAACGGCTCATACGGGAGACCGGGTTCGACCCCGTCGTCGTCGGCTCGCTTGCGCAGACGCGCCGGTTCGATCTCGGCCAGCCGCTCGCGCACGGCGATTTGACGGCCGCGCAGCTCACGGAGCTGATGCAGCGACCCTAGCGAGCCTCCTCCTGAGTTCGATCCTTCGACCGCTCAACCCACCCGCCGCCGAGCGCCTCGTAGAGGTGCACGACCGCCTGCATGCGCGCGAGTTGCGTCTGAGCGAGCTGATCCCGAGCACCGAACAGCGTCTGCTGGGCCTGAAGCACCGTGAGCAAATCTGCAGCACCTTGCCGGTACTGAAGCTGCGCGATCGCGAAGGCCTCCCGGGCCGCACTGACTTCCCGCTGCAAGTGACCTTCGGCCTTGGCCGCATCGTTCACCTGCCCCAGCGCGCTCTCCACGTCGGCGTAAGCATTGAGCACCGCGCCCTGGTAGCTCGCGATGAGTTCATTTTGCGTCGCATAAGCGAGGTTCTTCTGCCAGAACAGCGAGCCGTCGAAAATGGCCTGCACGAGATTGGCGCCGGCATCCCAGAGGAAGCTGGGACCATGGAGCAGAGCACCCACCGCGGTGCTCGTGAATCCAGCGCTGCCGGTCAATGCAAACTGCGGTAGAAACGCCGCCCGCGCCGCATCGAGATTTGCATGGGCGCTCGCGAGGTTCGCCTCCGCTTCAGCCACGTCCGGGCGCCGGAGCAGCAGCTGCGAGGGGATGCCGGGCGACACGCTCGGCAGGTGAATACCGTCCGCATTCTGCGCCCTGACTTCGAACGCTTCGGGTGGACGTCCGAGCAGTAGGGCGAGGGCGAGGCGTGCCTCGAGCTCCTGCTCCTCGAGGACCGGCAGCTGGGCTTGCGCGGATTCCACCTGCGCCTGCTCCCGCGCGAGGTCGAGATGCGAGGAGGTGCCCGTGGAAACCCTGAGCTTGATCACGCCCAGGATGCCGTTGATCGCCGTGATGTCCTCGTTGGCGATCGCAATGCGCTCACGAAGCGCCAGGATGCTGAAGTATCCATCCGCGACACCCGCGGTAATGCTCAGTGCCGCGGCCTCCTGGGCGAAGCGCGTCGCTTTCAGGGTTTCCTGCGCCGCGCGCAGGTTCGCCCGCGCGTGGCCCCACAAGTCGAGCTCATAACTCGCGGTAGCATCGAGGCCAAAAGCGTTGCCCGTGCCGGGGAATCCTGTCGTCGCCACCGAGGACGACCCGCTCTTCGCGCGCTGCGCCTGCGCTTGCAGACTCGACTGCGGGAACAGGGCCGAGCGCGCGATCAAGGTCTGGGCCTGCGCCTCCATGACGCGTGCCGCCGCCGCAGCCAGATCGCGGTTGTTCTCCCGTGCGGCTTTGATCAGCTGCGTCAGCTCGGCGCTCTCGAAACCCTGCCACCAGCCTACGCGAGGCCAGAGCGGCGTCGATTCGGCTGATTGTGGGATGAAAGTCTTCGGAACGATCTGTGGCGTCAACGCCCGAGGAACGCGCGTCGCGCAGCTCGCAAGCCCGAGCTCCAGAGCGGCGAGCAAGAGAGCTATCGCCCTACTCATATCGGAGGGCATGCACCGGGCCCGCTCGCGCCAGGTGCAGCGTGTGAGCGAACACGGTCGCCCAGGCGATGACGAGCGCGACCGCGCTGCCGCCCAGGAAGTAAAGCGGGCTGAGTGAGATCCGATACGCGTAGCCTTCCAGCCAGCGACTCAGATACTGGTACGCGACAGGCCACGCGATGAGGTTCGCGACGAGCACCGGCATCGAGATGCGCCACAACATCAGCGTCAGGATGTCGTACGTCCGGGCGCCGGCGATCTTGCGGATGCCGATCTCCTTGGTACGCCGCTCGGCTGTGAACACCGTCAGCCCGAATAGACCGAGGCAGGCGATGAAGATCGCAATGCCGACGAAGAGCACCAGCAACTGGCCCTGCTTCTCGTCCGGCTGAAACAAGCGATCGAATTCGTCGGCCAGGTAGTACCGGTCGATTGCGGCGCCCGGAGCGAACGAGCGCCACGTGCGGTCGATGAAGGAAAGGGTCTCCGCCGCACGATCGCCGCGAATTCGGATGGAAAGCTCCCGCATCTCGTGCGGATCGGCCGTGTCGAGGTAGTACAGCGTCGGATATACCGGATCCCGCACTCCTTCGAGTTTCGTATCGCCCAGGATCCCGACGATCGTCGCTCTGAAAGGGCTTGCCCCGATCGTGAGCTGACTTCCAATCGCATCAAGGGGCGTCAAACCGAGGCGCCGCGCGCCGGTCGCATTGATGAGCACGTCGTGCATTTCGCCGTGGGCCGAGAGGTCCTCTCCTTTCTTCTCCGACAGCAGCCGGCCCGCGAGTAGTTTCATGCTATACAGCACCTGGAACCCAGGTGCGGCGTCGATCTCCTGAAACGGAACCGATTCCGGCCCCATTGAGGTTCGTATCTCGTTGTGATTCACATTATCCAGGTTGAGGGGAACCGCTTTTGAGTACGCTACCCCGACGATCTGCGGATCGGCGCGAAGCGCCGCAGCGAAGCTTTCGCGCTGCGACGGCGTGAGTCGCGAGATCCCTCGAACGACGACGACGCCATCGCGATCGAAGCCGAGGTCCACATTGCGCGCGTAGTCGATCTGCTTGAACACCACCAGGGCTGTGATCCCGAGTCCGATCGAGATGGCGAACTGAGCGACGACCAGCACCGAACGCAAGAATCCCGGGCTGCCGTAGCTCGAGCCGCCGTCCGGCCTCAGTGCCAGCGCCGGACGAAACCTGGAAAGGACGACAGCTGGATAGAGACCGCTCAACAACCCGACCACGATCGCTCCCGCGACCAGCATCGCAAGCAGATGCCAGTCGGCGAGATAGTGGAGGGTGATCGGTTTTCCGAGGAAGCGATCATAGAGTGGCAGCAGGACCTCCACGAGGGATAGGGCAATCGCGAGCGATGCGACCGAGAACAGCACCGCCTCCACGAGAAACTGCGCGACGAGCTCGCCTCGCTTCGCGCCACCGACCTTGCGAACAGCGATCTCCCGGGCCCTGAGCGTCGCCCGCGCCGTCGCGAGGTTCGTGAAGTTACCGCAAGCGATCAGAATAATGAGCAACGCGACCGCACCCAGTCCGTACACGGTCGCCCAACTCCCAGCAGGCGTCATCCCGCTGTACTGATCGCTCGTGAGATGAGCGTCTCGGAAGGCAGTCAGGCGGTACTGCTCGAGCTCGCTCGCGCTCAGATTGACCCCAAATTTCCGCGGATCGAAAGACCTGTCGAGTATCGGCTTGAGCGCCGCGAGCACGTCCGCAGGATCGGCGCCGGGAGCCAGATCGACATAGCCGTAATCCTGGTCGCCACTCGTCCAGCCGTGCGCCTTCTCGGACGGCGTCATTCCGTCGGCACGCGACGTGCTCGGCACGACAACCTCCGCCACCAGCTGAGTATTGTGCGGAAGATCCCGCAGCACTCCGGTGACGATGAGCGGGTAGACCGCCGAGAGACACGCGCTGTCGTTGGCACCACAGGCACTACTGCCATCCTGAGCCAGGGATAAGGTCTTTCCGATCGGATCGATCGGACCGAAGAACTTGCGCGCGGCGCTCTCCGAAAGTACGACGGACTCGGGCTGCCCGAGCACGCGCGCCGGGTCACCCCTCACGAGCGGCAGCTTGATGACCTGGAAGAAATTCGGATCGACAAACGTGACCTGTTCGGGAAATTGACGATCCCCGATATTCACGGTCATCGGCTGGGGCTGTACATGAGTCACGGCCTTCACCTGCGGGATTGGCCCCTGGATTGCCGACACAACCGGGAACGGTGCCATGGCGAGCGGCATGGGAGCGCGGCCAGGGAGGTGAAAAGTGACTTCGAGCCGATAGAGGTTCCCGCTGCCCGGAATCCACTTGTCGTAGGACAGCTCGTCGCGGACGTAGAGCGTGATCAGGATGGCCGCGGTCAGCCCGATCGAGAGACCCGCGATGTTGATGACACTATAGAGCTTGTGATGGGCGAGGCTGCGCGCCGCCGTGACGAGGTAGTGCCGGAGCATCTTTGCGTTGCTCGCTATTCGTACCGAAGCGCGTGCACCGGGCTCGCGCGCGCGAGGTGCAGCGTGTGCGCGAAAACCGTCGTCCAGGCGATCACCAGTGCGACCGCGCCGCCCGCCAGGAAGTAAACCGGGCTGAGGGTTATTCGATATGCGTAGCCGTCGAGCCAGTGGCGCAGATAATGGTACGCGACGGGCCAGGCGATCACATTCGCGACGAGCACCGGAACCGAGATCCGCCACAGCATGAGGCCCACGATGTCGGTCGTACGCGCTCCCGTGATTTTTCGGACCCCGATCTCCTTCGTGCGGCGCTCAGCGGTGAACACCGCAAGCCCGAAGAGGCCCAGACAGGCGATGAAGATCGCGATACCGACGAAGATCCCGAGCATCGCGCCTGCATGATCGACCTGGCGGAAGTAATCATCGAAGTCATCGGCAAGGAAATAGCGATGGATCGAGGCTCCCGGCTCGAACGCTCGCCATGTCCTGTCGATGTAGGCAAGGGTCCGCGGAACCTCCTCAGCACGTATCCGGATCGACAGCTCGGCCATCTGTGCAGGATCGAAGTAGAAGATCATTGGCTCGAGCGGATCCCGCACGCTTCTCAGATTGGCATCACTGAGCACACCTACGATGGTCGGGCCGTCGGGGCGACCGAGCGTCGGGACCCTTCTCCCGACCGCCTCCTCGGCCGAGAGGCCGAGACGCTCTGCAGCTGTCGCGTTGATCAGGACGTTTCGCACACCTCGCTCGCCGTTATTGGAGACGTCCGTGCCCCGGTCCGAGGAGAGAAAGCGACCGGCCAAGAGGCGCATGCCGTAAAGCGACGGAAACCCGGGGCCGATATTCAGGACCTCCGTATCGAACTCGGGTCTCCCGGGCATCTGGACCTTGTCGAAAAACCCGAGCAAACGGAACGGTACGCCGCGGGAATACGCGACTCTCTCAATGTTCGGGTCGCGCGTGAGAGTCGCGGCAAAGCTATCTCGCTCACTCCGAGTCATTCTCTCGACGTCGCGGACGACGACGACACCCTGCCGGTCGATCCCGAGCTCGACGCGACGTGCGAAATCGATCTGCCTGAGCACCACGAGCGCCGCGACCGCAAGACCGATGGAGATTGCAAACTGCGCGACCACCAGGGCTGCACGGAGCAGCCCGGAACCTGACGCGCCAACACCCCTCGATTTCAAAGCCTCGGCAGGTCGGAAAGCGGAAAGGACGAGCGCAGGATAGAGCCCTGCCAGAACTCCGGCGGCCGCCGCGCCGGTGATGAGAAACCCAATCAGGCCCCAGTCGGTAGCGTAGCGCAGCGAGAGCGGTTCGCCCAAGAAGCGAGCGTAGGCGGGCAGCAGGACCTCGACCAGGGAAAGCGCAATCGCGAGCGAAATGAGAGCCATCAGCACCGCCTCGCCAAGAAACTGAGCCACGATCTGTCGCCGCTTCGCACCCCCGAGCTTGCGAAGTGCAATCTCCCGGCTCCGCAGCGACGCGCGCGCCGTCGCGAGATTCATGACGTTGCAGCAGGCGACGAGGACGATCAGCAGCGCAATTGCGATCAGGCCGTACAGGGTTGTCCAGCTTCCAGGGGCCTTCATCCCGCCGTTCTGATCACTCGTGAGGTGAACGTCACGGAAGGGAGTGAGGAAGTATCGATCGGCCTCGAGCTGGCTCAAACGCCCAGTGAGGCCGAATTTCCTCAAGTCGACCAGCCGATCGAGCATCGGACCGATCTGCGCGAGCACCGTTTCCGGTCTGGTCCCAGAGGCTAATTCGACGTAGCCAAAAACGAAATCGTTCGCCAGCCAATCCGATGCCTTCTCTTGCGGGGACATTCCGTCCGCTTGCGAACTGTTCGGCACGACGAGATCGGCGACGAGCTGGGTGTTGTGCGGCAGGTCGCGGAGCACTCCGGATACCTTCAGCGCATGGCTCGCATTGAGACAGGCCACGTCATTCGCGCTACAGACGGCATTGCGGTCTGGAGTCACGTTCAAAGTCCTCCCGATCGGATCGGCACGACCGAAATACTTGCGAGCGAAGCTTTCCGACAGGACGACCGATTCCGGCTGCGAGAGAACCCGGGCCGGATCTCCCTCGGCGAGCGGCAGGCGGATGACCTTGAAGAAATTCGGGTCCACGAAGATCGCGGTATCGTGGAACAGTCGGTCGCCGACGTGGACGCTCATCCGCTCGGGGTGTACGTGCGTGACCGCCTCCACTTGAGAGATTTGATCCCCAACCGCCCGCAGCACAGGGAACGGGACCTGGGCGGTGTGCTGCATCCCGTGACCCGGCACCGGTAAGCCTCTCTCGAGTCTGTAGAGATTTGCGGCTCCCGGTACCCATTTGTCGTATGAGAGCTCGTCGCGCACGTACAGCACGATCAGGATCGCCGCCGCGAGTCCTATCGAAAGGCCCGCGACATTGATGAAGGTATAGAGCTTGTGATGCGCGAGGCTGCGCGCCGCCGTGACGAGGTAGTGCCGGAGCATCTTTGCGTTGCTCGCTATTCGTACCGAAGCGCGTGCACTGGGCTCGCGCGCGCGAGGTGCAGCGTGTGCGCGAACACCGTCGTCCACGCGAGGAGCAGCGCGGCCGCGCCCGCGATCAGAAAGTACACTGGACTCAAGGTAATCCGGTACGCGTACCCATCGAGCCAGTGCCGCAGGTAGTGGTAGGCGACGGGCCACGCCACGAGATTGGCGATGAATACTGGGAGCGAAATACGCCAGAGCACGAGCCGCACGATGTCGGTGATGCGCGCCCCTGATATTTTGCGTACACCGATCTCCTGCGTACGACGTGCGGCGGTGAATACCGCGATCCCGAATAGGCCGAGGCAGGCGATGAAGATCGCGATACCGACGAAGACCCCCAGCATCTCACCCTGCTTCTCGTCGGATTGGAACAGGCCGTCGAAACTGTCGTTCAGAAAATAGCGATCGATGGCAGCGCCCGGAGCGAACGCGTGCCATGTCTTGTCGATGAAGGAAAGCGTGCTCGCAAGGTGTTCGCCCCGCACGCGGACGGACAGCATCGTCAGGGCCTGTGGATCGACCCGATCGAAGTAGTACAGCATCGGGTATATCGCGCCCTTCGCCCCGCGGAGCTTCATGTCGCCCAACACCCCGACGATATTCACCGTAGGACCCAAAAGATCGACTTTCTTTCCGACCGCCTCATCGGGCGTGAAGCCGAGCGCGCGCGCACCGGTTGCGTTGATCAGCACGTTGCCGAAACGGGTCCGAGTCGAGACATCTTCCCCGCGGGCATCCGACAGGAGTCGACCCGAGATGAGCCGCGCGCCATACAGCGAGGGGAATCCCGGATCGGCATTGACGAGAAATGCCGTGATGATCTCAGACCTGCCTGGCGCCCGGATTGACCAGGCGGGTATGCTCCGGAGGTCGAAAGGCGCGGCGTTGGAGTACGCCAGATCCATGATCCGCGGATCGGCGCCGAGCGCGGCAGCAAAGCTCTTCCGTGCGGACGGGGTCAGGCGCGAGACCCCCCGCAGGACGACGACTCCATCGCGATCGAAACCCAAATCGACCTTGCGCGCGAAGTCGATCTGCCTGAAGACGACGAGCACCGCGGTGCCGAGCGCGATCGAGATGGCGAACTGTGCGACGACGAGAGCCGAACGCAGGAAGCCGCGACTTCCGAGCTCGTGGGCTCCCGCCTTCAAAGCCGGAGCGGGACGAAAGGCGGAGAGCACGACCGCCGGATACGCGCCGCTCACCAGTCCGACCACGATTGTCCCCCCGATGAGGACCGCGAGCAGGTGCCAGTCTGCGAGGTAGCGAAAGCCGATCGTCCGGTCTACGAAGCGCTCATAAAGCGGTAGCAGCACCTCCACGAGCGACAGCGCAATCACGAGCGACAGAAGCGCCATCAGCAGCGCCTCCAGAAGGAACTGCGCGATCAGTTGCGCCCGTGTCGCTCCCCCCACCTTCCGCAGAGCAATCTCCCGCGCGCGCAGCGTCGCCCGCGCCGTGGCGAGATTCATGAAATTGAAGCAGGCGATCAGAAGGATCAGCACGGCAATCGCGATGAGACCGTAGACGGTCGTCCAGCTCCCTCCCGGCGTCATTCCTCCATACCGGTCGCTCGTCAAATGCACGCTGAGAAAGGGAGTCAGCCGGTACGGCATTATCTCGCTTGCGCTCACATCGAAACCGATCGTGCGAGGGTTCCAAGCTGCATCCAGAATTGGTTTCAGCTGCGCGAGCGCTGCGGCCGGATCAGCGCCCCGTCTGAGCTCTACATACCCGTAATCCCGATCCGAAGACCTCCAGCCCCGCTCCTTCTCGCGCGGCGAGAGCGTGTCCGCTCGCGAGGTGTTCGGTATGAGGAGATCGGCGACCAGCTGCGTGTTGTGCGGGAGGTCCCGGAGCACACCCGTCACCGTGAGCGGATAGAGCCCGGAGCGGCACGCGCTGTCATTCGCGCCACAAGCGTCGGGGGGGTCCCTGCCAACCGTCAAGGTCTTGCCTATCGGATCCGCATCGCCGAAATACTTGCGGGCAATGCTCTGGGTAATGACCACTGTTTCCGGCTGGGCGAGCACCTGCGCCGGGTCACCCCGTACGAGCGGCAGCTCGATCACGCGCAAGAAATTCGAATCGACGAAGGTGACCTGTTCAGCGAACTGGCGAGCGCCGAGATTGACTGTCGCCCATTCGGGAACGACGTGAGTCACCGCCTCGACCTGCGGGCTCTTCTCCCCGATTGCCGTCACCGCCGGAAATGCCGCCGTCGCACCGGGCAGCGCCGGACCGCCCGGCGGATGCCAGCTCTCTTCGAGTCGATAGAGATTCTGGGTGTGGGGAACCCACGTGTCGTACGAGAGCTCATCGCGCACGTAGAGCGCGATCAGAATCGCACAGGTGAGCCCGATCGAAAGCCCCGCGATGTTGATCAAGGTGTACAGCCGGTGGTGCGCGAGGCCGCGCACCGCGGTGACCAGGTAGTGGCGAAGCACCATTGCGTCGCTCCTTATTCGTAGCGCAGCGCGTGCACGGGGCTCGAGCGCGCGAGCTGTAGCGTGTGCGCGAATACCGTCGCCCAGGCAATGAGCAGCGCGCCCGCACTGGCGATGAGAAAGTAGGAGGCGCTCAGGTCCGTGCGGTACGCGTATCCGTCGAGCCACCTCCTCAGGTAGTAGTACGCGATGGGCCACGCCACGACATTGGCGATCAGTACGGGCATCGAGATTCGCCAGAGGAGCAGTCGCACGATATCGGCCACGCGCGCGCCGGCGATCTTGCGCATGCCGACCTCCTTGGTCCGCCGCTCTGTCGTAAATACGGCAAGACCGAGAAGACCGAGACAGGCGATGAAGATCGCGATACCGACCGAGAGAGCGACCAGCACACCCTGTCTCCTCACTCCCTGCAGCGTGCCGTCGAAAGAATCGCTCAGAAACCATCGGGCGATCACGGCGCCCGGCTCGAGGGATCGCCAGGTCCTGTCGATGTATGCGAGCGTATCTGCGGTTCGATCCCCGCGTAATCGCACCGAGAGAAACTGCATTGCCGGGGAGTCGAGGGCCTCGTACGTGTAGACGTACGGTTGCGCGAGCTCGTTGATACCGTGGAATCTCGCGTCGCTCAAGACCCCGATGATGCGAGCCGTGCTCCTCGGGGCCTCCACCTCGATCGTCCTGCCGACGGCCTCCGTGGGTTTCAGCCCGAGACGGTGCGCCGCCGTGGCGTTGATCAGCACGTTCCCCACCTTGTCGGAGGTCGAAACATCCTGACCGCGGTCGGCCGACAGCATTCTTCCCGCGAGAAGCTGCATTCCGTACAAGTGCGGGAATTCCGGGCTCATGTCGATCCGCAATCCCCGGAGCACTTGTCGCTGGCCGGGCAACCGAATGTCCGCACCTCCCGGGTGGTACGGGAGGAAAGGAACCTCGCTCGAATAGGCGATTCCCTCGATCTGCGGATTCGCCTGCATCGTGCGGGCGAGCGCACCGCGCGTGCCCTCGGCGACTTGGGCGATCCCGCCGATGACGACGACGCCTTGTCGAGCGAATCCGAGGTCGACGTTGCGCGCGAATTTGAGCTGCGCGAGCACGACCAGTGCGGTGACTCCCAAGCCGATCGAAACGGCGAATTGCGCGACGACGAGCGCGGACCGCAGCAACCCCGAACCACCCTGGACGACGCCGTGGGTCTTGAAAGCGGCGGCCGGACGGAAAGCCGAGAGAACGAGTGCGGGGTACGTTCCGCCCAGAACGCCGACGGCGGCCGCACCGGCGACGAAAGCCAGAAGAAGCCGCCAGTCGGCGAAGTAACTGAACGTGATCGGCGCGCCCGAGAAGCGGTCGAAGGCACGCAAGAGAAGCTCGACGAGCGACAGCGCAATCGCGAGCGATATCGATGCCATGAGCACTGCTTCGCTCAGAAACTGGATGATGAGTTGGCGTCGCTTGGCACCGCCGACCTTGCGAACGGTGATCTCCCGGGCACGGAGCGTCGCGCGCGCGGTCGCCAGGTTCATGAAATTGAAGCAAGCGATCAGAACGATGAGAACCGAGATGACGAGCAATCCATAAACGGTGATGCGGCTCCCCGCGGGGGTCATCCCCCCGTACCGATCGGTCGTGAGATGCACGGCCGTGAACGGTGTGAGATGAAAATTCGCGAGCTGACTCGCTCGCCGATTGACTCCCCACATCTTTGCCGCATCGAAAGCACGATCGAGTAGCGGACCAAACTCCGCGAGCACCGCCGCCGGCTGCGTGCCGGGCACGAGCCGAACATATCCATAGGGTGAGATGTCGTTCCAGCTCGCCTCCTTCTGCTGGCGGGACATCTCGTCGGCTCGCGAGGTGTTCGGCATGATGAGATCGGCCACGAGCTGAGTGCTGGGCGGCAGGTCCCGGAGCACTCCCGACACCGTGAGCGCGTAGGTCGCATCGGCGCACGCGGGGTTTCCGGGACGGCAGCCGCTATTCTGGTGGGTAACGGTCAAGGTCTTTCCGATCGGATCGCTCTCTCCGAAGTACTTGCGCGCCATGCTCTGCGACAGAACGATCGTTTCCGGCTGGGAGAGAACGCGATCCGGATCACCGCGGGCGAGCGGCAGGCGAATCACGCTGAAGAAATCCGGGTCGACGACCGTCACCTTCTGGAGAAACGCGCGCTTACCGATGTGCACGGTCATGAGCTCCGGCACGACGTGAGTCGCCGCGCTGACCCCGCGAATCCGGCTTCCCATCAAGCTCAGAGCCGGAAAGGGAGCGCGATTCGTCACGAGCGTTGGCCGTCCGGGGATATGAGCGGTCACCTCGAGCCGGTACAGGTTCGCCGTATCCGGAATCCACTTGTCGTACGAGAGCTCGTAGCGTGCATAGAGCGCGATGAGGATGGCGCAAGCGAGCCCGACTGAGAGTCCCACGAGGTTGATCAGGCTGTAGAGCCGGTGGCGGACCATGCTCCGCAGCGCCGTCGCGAGGTAATGTCGGAACACGGCTGGCTCCCGATCAGGCAATTTCGCGGATGTTCTCGGTGACGACCTCACCGTCGAGCAGATTGACGATCCGGTGCGCATACTCCGCATGCGCGTGGGAGTGTGTGACCATCAGAATCGTCGTGCCCTCGCCGTTCAGCTCCGTGAGCAGCTGCATCACCTCCTCGCCCGTGGCGGAATCGAGGTTGCCGGTGGGCTCATCCGCGAGGATCAGCTTCGGCCGCGCGACCACCGCTCGGGCGATCGCAGCGCGCTGCTGCTGCCCTCCGGAGAGCTGCTGCGGTCGATGGCGAGCGCGATGGGCGATCCTCATTCGCTCGAGTGCCTGGCGCACGCGCGCCTTGCGCTCCCGCGCGGAGACGTCGCGGTGATACAGCAGCGCAATCTCCACGTTCTCGAACACGTTGAGCTCATCGACGAGATTGAAGCTCTGGAACACGAACCCCACGTTGTTCTTGCGCAGGTCTGAGAGCTGCGATTCCGACCAGCCCGCGATGTCGCGATCGCCAAACCAGTACTCACCGCCGCTCGGCGTGTCGATCATCCCGACGATGTTGAGGAGCGTGGACTTCCCGCACCCCGATGGGCCCATCACAGCGACGAACTCCCCCGCCGCGATCTTCAGATCGATGGCGCGCAGCGCCGTCGTCTCGACTTCGGTGGTGCGATAGACCTTGGTGAGTTGCTTGAGAGACAGCATGGATCAGCCTCCGTGGGCGGACTGCTCGAATTCGACGCGATCGACCTTCTGGAACGCCTCGTACCCCGAGACGATGACCTTCTCGCCCGGCTCGAGGCCGTCGAGCACTTCGACGTAATCGGGGTTGCGCCGGCCGAGCCGTACGTTGCGGCGAGTGGCAGAGCGGCCGTCCGGCGAAACGACGAACACCCAGCGCCCGCCCGTATCCTGATAGAAAGGGCCGTCGGGCAGCATCGTCGCCGTGGCTGCGCCGCCCAGCTCGAGACGCATGTCGATCGCTTGGCCGGCATGGACGGCTCGAGGGGCCGGATCTCCGAAATGCAGATCGATCCGGAAGGTGCCGTTGGCGACCTGCGGATAGATCTTCACGACCTTGGCTTGATAGTCACGGCCGTCGGTCGTCAGCAGCGCGATCTGGCCGAGCGCGACGCGCCCGAGATAGAACTCATCCACGTCGGCGGTAAGCTTGAACCGATCGAGAGAATCGACCTGTCCGAGGACCGCCCCGGCCGCCTTCGATTGACCGACCTCGGCATCGAGCGCCGTCAACTGCCCGTCCATCGGCGCGCGGATGGTGAGGGCATCGAGACTCGCCTTGGCGGCGTCGACGCTCTCGTTGAGGCGCGCCAGAGTCCTCGCGAGCTGGGCGAGCTCACTCTCGCGCACCTGGCTCTCGGTGTCGCGCGACGCGACGGTCGCCGCCCGGAGCTTGATCTGGTAGGCGTATTCCGCCTGCTCTTGTGCATACACGGACGGCGCGATGGCATTGCCATCGAGCAGAGTCTTGTCGCGCGCCAGATCGCCCTTGAGCTTTTCGATCTCGTGATCGATGTCGAGCAGATCGTGCTGATACTTGAAGCGACCTTCCTCGAGCTGCAGGCGGGTATTCTCGATCGCGTTGACCTGGCTCGCCGTATCCGCTTCACGCGATGCCACCTGCAGCTGCAGTGCGGCGTTGGCAAGCACGATGAGTGGCTGATGTGCTTTGACGGTCGCGCCGTCCTCGACCAGTACCTGTTTGACGACGCCCCCCTGATCGGCTGTGAGGTACTGGGTGCTGAAAGGCGCCGCCGCGCCGCGCACGGCGATGTAATCCTCGAAGGGCCCGCGCCTCACGGCCGCGATGGTCAGGCGGTCGATTGGAGTGCGATAGACCCGGCCGCCGGCTCCGACGAGCAGCCAAGCCGCGATACCGACAGCCAGCGCGCCCGCCACCGCATGCGGGGCATATCGCCTCCATAGGGGTGGCCGCGCGAGAGCCCGATCCATGGGCTCATCCGGATGAGACGCCTTGGGCGCGAGGATAGGCTCGCCATGCTCCATGGGTCCCAGTTTGCAACACGCATGCCAGGCAGAGTCCCTTTCGATTCAGGCAGTTGCACTCGCCGCTGGCCGCCGACTGTCCGCTGGTGTACAACTACCCGGACACTGTTCATTTCCGGACAGATGGCCCGCCCACACAAAAGTCCTGCACGCATCCTGGTCGTCGACGACGAGGAGGACATCCTGCTCGCCGCCCGTCTGCTGCTGAAGCGTCATTTCGCATCCGTCGATGTACTGAGTGAACCGTCGCGCTTACCGGAGCTCATCCAGCGCGGCGCGTTCGACGTGCTTCTGCTCGACATGAATTTCGCGGCCGGCGCGCAGATGGGGACCGAGGGTCTCACTCTGCTCGCGAAGCTGCTCGCGCTCGACCCGCAGGCCGTCGTGGTGCTCATCACCGCCCATGCCGGTGTCGCACTCGCCGTCGAGGCGATGAAGCGGGGTGCAGCCGATTTCGTCGCCAAGCCGTGGGAAAACGAGCGCTTGATCGCGACGCTGCTCGCGGCATACAACCTGCGGCGCTCGCGCCTGGAGGCCGAGGAATTTCGAAGTCGCAGCCGGGGCCTCGCCGCGGCAACACAGAGCGTCGGGGAGATGATCGGCACCTGCTCTCGCATGCTGCGGGTCTTCGAGATGATAGGGCGCGCCGCGCCAACCGATGCAAACGTGTTGATTCTTGGCGAGAACGGTACCGGCAAGGAGCTCGTTGCGCGCGAGATTCATCGCCGGTCGCGCAGGGCAAGCGAGGCGTTCCTGCGGGTCGACCTCGGCGCGCTCTCCCCACAGCTCTTCGAGAGCGAGCTGTTCGGCCATCGGCGCGGAGCCTTCACCGACGCGAAAGAAGATCGCATCGGCCTGTTTCGCGCCGCGGCGGGAGGCACGTTGTTCCTCGATGAGATCGGCAATGTACCCCTGCACCTGCAAAGCAAGCTCCTCACGGCGCTCGAGCGGCGGGAAGTCACGCCCGTGGGGTCCGAGAGAGCGGAGCGCATCGACGTGCGCGTGATTTGCGCGACCAACCTGCCTCCCGAACGCCTGGCCGACGAGAATGTCTTCCGCCAGGACCTGCTGTACCGCATCAACACGGTGGAGATCATACTGCCGCCGCTCCGCGCGCGACGGGAGGACATTCCCCTGCTGCTCGAGCACTTCATCGCAACCTATGCGGAGAAGTACAACCTTCCCGCCCGGCGGCTGACCGCAGCCGCGATCGACCGGCTGACTGCTCATTCCTGGCCGGGCAACGTGCGCGCACTGAGCCACGCCGTCGAGCGGGCCGTGATCCTGGCGGAGGGTCCGATGCTCGATGCCGGAGACTTCTCGCTGGGCTCGCCGTTCGAGCGCACGACGCTGCCGGCGGCCGAGGCCTCGAGACTCGATGCCGTCGAAAAGGAGGCCATCGTCAGGGCGCTGGAAGCGCACAATCGAAACATCAGCCGAGCCGCGCAGGCGCTCGGCCTCACTCGTGCCTCGCTCTATCGGCGGATGGAGAAGTATGGACTTTCACCGCCTTGATGCAGGTTTCGGCCACTTCGCGGCCGGGGTGGTCCTCAGAATCACAGTGCTGTTCCTGACGATTCTGGCAGCGGCGTGGATGATCGCGAACACCTCGTGGTACGTGACGATCGCCCTCTGCATCGCTGCAGCGCTTGCCGAAGCGACACTGCTGGTCCGCTTCGCCACGCAATCGAGTCGCGAGCTCGCGAGGTTCCTGGATGCTCTCGCCGTGGATGATACGTCGCAGGGCTTTTCGGTATTGAGCAACGACAGCGCGCACCGCGAGCTTGGCGCCGCAATGGGCCGAGTCCTGGCGCGTCTGCGCGCCAGCCGGACCGAGCGAGAGGAGCAGGCGCACTATCTGCGGGCTCTTCTCGCGCATGTTCCCGTCGCCCTGATCTGCATGGACGAACGCGGCCGCGTGCAGCTTCTCAATATGGCCGCCCGGCGGCTCTTCGAGAGCGCACTCACGAGCAGCACGGAATTCGCGCGGCACGGTGCATCGTTCGCCGTGGGTTTGGAGACATTGCGGCCGGGCGCCACTGCGATCCTGCGGATGGAGCGTGCATCCGGGCCGCTGCTGCTCAAGGCCGCGATGACCGAGCTCGTCTCCGGGAGTCTGCGCCGCCGCCTCATTTCGCTGCAGAATATCGAGAACGAGATGAGCGCACACGAGATGGCGGCCTGGCAGACCGTGATCCGCGTGATGGCCCACGAAATCATGAATTCGCTGACTCCGATTTCGTCGCTCGCGGGCACGGCGCACGATCTCCTGCGAGACGTGCTGGAGCAGCTGCCGCCAGAGGACGCGAACGCTGCCCTGCTCGCAGATGCGCGCGAAGCGCTCGACGCGGTAGCGCGCCGCAGTGAAGGCCTGCTGCACTTCGTTCAGAGCCACCGACGGTTGACCAAGCCCCTCGCCGCGCAGGTCGAGGTTGCGCCGGTGCAGCGGTTCTTTGCCCGGCTCCAGCGGCTTCTCGGGAGCGATCTCGCTGGTCGCGACATCGAGCTCACGACGAGTATCGAGCCTGAGAGGCTGGAGATTGCTGCGGATGCCGACCTACTCGATCAGGCACTGATCAATCTGGTGCGCAATGCCGTGGAGGCGCTGCGCGACACACCCGCGGGGCGCATTGCACTGTCTGCGCGGCGGGATTCGGACGGCCATGTGGCCCTATCGGTCGCCGACAACGGGCCCGGTATCTCCGCGGACGAGCGCGACAAGCTCTTCGTGCCCTTCTTCACGACCAAGCGGCACGGGAGCGGCATCGGGCTCACGATCGTCCGCCAGATCGCGACCGCTCACGGTGCAAGCATCGATATTTCCGAGACACCCGGCGGCGGGGCGACGTTCAGCCTGCGATTCTGACCGCCACTCGATCGAGCCGCGGTGCTGGGGATGTCACATGGTAGAATGATTACCATGGACCTTAAGACGGAAGCTCCGTGCATTCGCGTCCTGGAAACACTGCGCGCTCTGCAGACCGAGCTGCAGGCGATCGGCGTGCGGCACGTATCGGTGTTTGGATCAGTGGCGCGGGGTGAGGAGACGGCCAGCTCCGATATTGACTTGGCGCTTGACATCGCACCTGGCGCCCTGCCAAATGGATTTCAGTTCGTCGCGTACGTAGAACGTCTGAAGCGACGACTCGCGTCTGCTCTTCGCCGCGAAGTAGACGTCATCATCCTGCCGGCGCGCCGCCCGGAGCTGAGCGAGGCTCTGAGCCGCGAGTCCATTGCGGCGTTCTGAGGGTGGTCAGTTCCAAGCCGGTTGTCCGATATCGGGATATTCGGCGCAATATCGCGAAGATCAGAGAATACGTACCAGGCGGCGGCGGTGTGAATGCAATCCTCACCCAGCAGGGAATGGCATACGACGCAATTCGGATGTGCTTTCTCGAGATATCCGAAGCCGCCGTCAAGTTAGGCGCTCTTGCCGAATTACATGAACCGGACATCCCCTGGAGTGCCATTCGCGGCTTCGGGAACCATCTGCGTCATATGTATGATGAGCTGGACATCAACGCAGTGGAGCGGGCTCTGACGGATCTCGATCGGCTGGATGCAGCCTGCGCCAGAGCAATTGCACGGCTCGATGCCGGCGGCCCGGCACTATCGTGAAATACACGCCGTCTACCGCGTCGGCGTCGTCACCGGCCGATTGAACGCAGTCACGCCCGATGCATTGAACAGCCCCGTGAAGGGATCGTCCGCCCCCACCGGCGCGCCGCCCTCGCGGACCGTGGTGCGCCGCATGTCGCGCCGGTATTCGAATTCATCGTAATCCCCGCCGCGGTGCATGCTGCAGAGATTGTCCCAGATCGACATGTCGCCCGGACGGTACGTGACGTTGAAGACGTATTTCGGCTGGGTCGTGAACGCCATGAGCTCGGCGAGCAGCGCACGGCCCTCCTCGCGCGGCATGCCGACGATATCCCGCGCGTGGGCGGCGATGTACAGCGCCTTGCGCCCCGAGCCCTGATGGACGTGCACGAGCGGATGCACCGCATGCGGCCTGGAGTCGATCTCCTCCTCGCTGAGCGGGTACCCCGCGCGACTGCGTGACCACCAGAGCGAGTGGCGCGCCTCGAGCCCCTCGATGCGATCCTGCATCGACTGCGGCAGATCCTCGTAGGCGCTGCGCGTGTCTGCGAACCACGTTTCCCCACCCGCAGGCGGAGCCTCGTGGCAAAGCAGCAGCGACTGCGCTGAGCGCATATCCATGAAGGAAGAGTCGGTGTGCCAGAGCCGGTCGCCGCGCTTGTGAAGACGAATCATCTCGTCCTGGTTGATGTTTCCGTCGGCATCGAGATTGCTCGCGTCGAAGATCTCGCGATGCGCGTGGCGATAGCGGCGGCCCTCCATGCGCGGG
Organism: Steroidobacteraceae bacterium; assembly: GCA_050738595.1. Taxonomy (GTDB): domain Bacteria; phylum Pseudomonadota; class Gammaproteobacteria; order Steroidobacterales; family Steroidobacteraceae; genus JASHUC01. The sequence goes on from JBOHZR010000195.1 coordinate 27,312, forward strand.
GCGAGCTCGATATGGCCGAAGAGGCGGCTGAAGGCGATGTGCGTCTCATCATCGAGCCCGGTATTGCGCCAGATCGTGATACCCCAGGTATTCTGGATCGCGATGATCTCCCGCCGGGTGGCCTCATCGAGCGGCTTCGTGATGTCGACGCCCGATATTTCGGCGCCGAACTTGGGCAGAATCGGCTTGACTTTCAGGCTCATCGACACGTGCTCCTCTGACGCACCGCTCGGTGCCCGCGCGGCTCGCCCCGCACGCGCGTTCCCCAGCGCCATTTCACTTTCCCCGCGCCGAGCGTGGTTGTCAACCGCTGCGCCTGGGGCTGCGCTTCGAGCTCACACGGGACGTTTCGTGCGACACCTCACGCGGGCAAAGCGCGATGCAGGCACGGTCACGAGCGTCATCCCCCGCCCGCGAACTACGTTTCAAGGTGAGCGGCGCCGCCTTGGCCGTGGCCTGACGCCCACATTGGGGTCGCGCCGCCGTCCGCTTGCAAGACGCCGTGGAGCTCGAAATGAACCGTTCGTCGGCCGGTTATGTCACTTGCTTGCTCACCGTCTGCGCGGGGCTCTGCGCCGCTCCCGCTTCACGCGCCGATGCGCTCTCCGTGGTGCAGCGATTACGCGCGGGCGGCTGCGGTGGAATCGCTCCGGCGGCGAGTCTCCTCGAACCGAACGCCTCTTTGAACAGAACGGCCGCGCTCTGGGCGAAGGGATTTCCGCTGCGTGTGGCGCTCGCACGCGGCGGTTACCCCGGACGGCGTGCGTCCGGACTGCGCGTCACGGGTCCAGACAAATCCGTGCTCGCGCTGATTCGCCGATCAGGCTGCCGAGGAATCTTGAGCCTGCAGCTACACGACATCGGCGTCTATCAATTCGGCTCGCATGCCTGGGTGGTCGTCGCCTCCCCATCGGCTGCGGTGTTGCCGGCGCACGCGTTCGTGCGGTCGCGAGAGTTGGCATCGGCACCTTCGGGAAGATCGACGCTCGCAGCGCGCGCGCTGCGGCTCGTCAATCAAGCACGCGCTCGCGGGACGCGCTGCGGACGGCGCTTCTTCCCGCCCGCGCCGGCTTTGCGGCTGTCGGGAGTGCTGTCCGGCGTCGCGTTGGGTCACGCCCTCGATATGGCGCAGCGCGGCTACTTCGATCACGAGGACCCGCGCGGGGAATCGCCTGCAGATCGAGTGCGCGCCGTGGGCTACCGAGAGCGTCTCGTCGGCGAGAATATCGCGTATGGTACGCAGTCGATCGAGGAGACCGTTGAGGGATGGCTCGCGAGCCCCGGTCACTGCGAGAACATCATGGACCGGCGCTTCAGCGAGATGGGCATCGCCGACGCCACCGGCAGTACTTCCCGCCGCGGCCCGTATTGGGTAGAGCTGCTCGCCGAGCCGAATCGAGCGCCCGCGCGCAAGCAATGAGCCTCCCTCACGGCCCGCTCCACCCTCCTCCGAGCGCCCTGTAGAGCTCCACGAGATCGGTGGATTCGGCCGTGGTCGACTGCGCGAGTGAAAGCTGGTTCTGCTCGAGCGTCCGCTCGGCATCGAGCACGTCGATGAAGCTCGCGAGGCCGCTCGCGTAGCGCTGCCGCGCGAGCGTTAGAGCGTTCTCGCTCGACTGCGAAGCGGCGGCGAGCGAGACACGGCTATCCTGCTCGGAAGCGTACGCGGCGAGCGCGTTCTCCACCTCGTTCAGCGCGCCGAGCACGACGCGGGCATAATCGATCGCCGCCTCCTTCTCCCGCGCGGTCTGCAGCCGGATGACCGCCCGGCGTGCGCCCGCCTCGAAGATCGGCAGCTCGAGGGTCGGTCCGAATGAGGCAAAACGGCTCGCCGTCTCGATGAGCCGCGACAGCCCCTCGGACTGGTAGCCGCCGGCTGCACTCAGAGTGAGGCGCGGGAACAGGTCCGCGACGGCGACGCCGACCCGCGCCGTCGCCGCGTGCAGGCTCGCCTCGGCCTCGCGGATGTCCGGCCGCCGCCGTGCAAGCTCGGCCGGCAGCCCGATCGGCACCCGCGGAGGCACCGGTGGCACCGGTCTCGCCTGCTCGAGCTCCGCGCGCAGCGCATCGGGCTCGCGGTTGATGAGACGGCTCAGCTGATTGACGTCCTGCGTGATCTCCCGGTCGAGCGGCGGCAGCTGCGCCCGCGTGGCGCTCACCTCGCTCGAGGCATTCTCGACGTCGAGATCGGTCGTGAGTCCCGCGTTCCAGCGCTCGCGCGTGAGCTCGTACAGGTCGCGCTGCGTCGCAAGGCTCTGCTCCACGATCGAGCGCTTGCGCTGCGCACCGCGCAGATCGATGTAGGCCTCCGACACGTCGCTTGCGAGCGAGATACGCACGCCGCGCGCGCTCTCGACGGCGGACTGCAGGTCCGCGTTCGCGGCCTCCACGGATCTGCGCACCCGGCCGAACAGGTCGATCTCCCAGGAGGCGCTCAACCCGAGCTGATACTGATCGAAGGGATTGGAAATGGTGACGCCGGACGGCAGTCCCGCAATGCCCCCCGAACCCGCGATGCCGAACACGGCGCCGTTCGGCGTATTGAGACTGAAGCGCTGGCGCGTGAAGCTCGCATTGGCTGCCAAGGTGGGCCAGAGGCCGGCCGCGGTCTGCTGGCGCTGCGCGCGCGCCTCCTCGATTCGCACCACCGCCTCGCGCAGGTCCAGGTTCGCCCCGAGGCTGCGCTCGATGAGCGAGGTCAGCGTCGGGTCCTTGAAGCTCGACCACCACTCAGCGATGGTGGGCGTGCTCGTGTCGATGGCGCTCGCGCCGCCTGCCCGACTCGTGCCGCTCTCAGCGGCGCTCGCCCCACCCCTTGCGCCACCGAGTGCCGTGCGCGACCACGTCGAGGGCACATCGGGTTTCGGCGGCGCGAAATTCGGACCGACTGCGCACCCCGCGAGCAGCACCGCGAGGCTGCCCGCCGCAACAGCAAGCCTGCCCCGCGCAACTGCGCGTCTCCCCGCCGCTCCTCCCGCGCCCCGAGTCACTGGCTTCATTGCGCTATTGCAACCGGCTACGAAACATCACCGCAGCTCCCGTCAACGTGAACACGGCGATCACCGCGAGCGGCCACAGGTCCGGTCCGAGCTGTGCGAGCGAGCTGCCCTCGAGATAGACCCGTTGGGCAATGTCCACCGCGTAGCGCAACGGATTGATGAACGTGAAGTACTGCAGCGCGAGCGGCATGTTCTCGAGCGGCGTGGTGAGGCCGGAGAGCGTCGCGAACGGCATGATCAGCAGGAACGAGAACAGCATCGCCTGCTGCATGGTGTAGGAGACGGCCGAGACCATGAGCCCGAGGCCCACCGAGGCGAGCACGAAGGCGGCCATGCCGAGGTAGAGCGTGAAGTACGAGCCTGCGAAGGGGATGTGAAACCAGATCTGCGCGACGAGCAGCACGCCCGTCGCCTGCATGAGCCCGATCAGCATGGCTGGAACCGCCTTGCCGGCCATGATCTCGTACGGCCGGTAGGGGGTCACGAGCAGCTGATCGAACGTGCCCTGCTCGCGCTCGCGCGCCACGGACATCGCCGCGAGCAGCATCACCTGCAGGAGCGTGAGCTGCCCGATCATGCCGGGGATCATGTTCCAGCGGGTCTCGAGATTGGGGTTGTACCACGCGCGTGTCTCGACCTGGACGGACGGACCCGCGAGGTCGTGCTCGCTCCGCCAGTCGGCATTGAAGCCCTCGACGATGGCGCTCGCGTATCCGGTCGCGGTTCCGGCGGTGTTCGAGTTGCGCCCGTCGGCGATCACCTGCACGCTCGCCGCCTGGCCGGAGCCGAGCAGTCGCCCGAAGTCCGGCGGGATCGTGAGGACGATCAGCGCGCGCCGATTGTCGATCATCGGCCGGATCTGATCCGCGTTTCCAAGGCTCGCGACGCGCTCGAATATGCCGCTGCCGTCGAATTTCGCGATGAGCTCACGTGATGCAGCGCCCCGGTCCTGATCGAGCACGGCATAGGAGACGTGATTGAGATCGTAAGTGGCTGCGTAGCCGAAGATCAGCGTCTGGATGATCGGCGGCAGCAGCAGGCTGTTGCGCGAGCGCCGCTCCTTGAGCACCGCGAGCAGCTCCTTGCGCGTCAGAGCGAGAATGCGCAGCAGCGAGTCGAGCATGTCCTTACGCGAGCCTCTTGTGCGTGATGAGGCGCGTGCCGGCGCCGATGAGGAGCAGCATCCCGGTGAGGACCGCGAGATTCGGGAGCAGCACCGACCACAGGTCCCCAGCGAGGAAGACGGTCTGCAGCAGCGTTACGTAGTAGCGCGCGGGCAGCACGTACGTGATCGCACGAATGACGGCGGGCATGCTGCGCAGATCGAACAGAAACCCGGAGAGCATGAACGCGGGCATGAACGTCGCGAGCATCGTGAGCTGGCTCGCGACGAGCTGATTCTTCACGGCCGAGGAAATGAGCAGCCCGATTCCGAGCCCGACGAGCACGTAGAGCATCGAGGCGCCTGTCAGAACTCCGAGCGAGCCCCGCACCGGCACCTGGAACAGGAATTTCGCGGAGAGGACGCACAGGAGCAGTCCGACCATTGCGAGCCCGAAGTACGGGATGGTCTTCCCGAGCAGGATCTCTCCGCTTCGGACGGGCGTCACGAACAGCGCCTCGAAAGTGCCGCGCTCCCATTCCCGAGCGACGACCATGGCTGTGAGGAAGGCGCCGATGAGCGTCATCACCAGCACGACCACGCCCGGCACCAGGAAATAGTGGCTGTCGTTCGCCTCGTTGAACCACATTCGCGTCTCGACCGAGACCGGACCGCCGCCCGAGACGGCGCGGCCCTCCGCCGCCTCGCGTGCGGTCCATGCGCCGACCGCCCCCTCGACGTAGGCCTCCATGAGGCGCGCCTGGTTTGCGTCGGTCCCGTGCACGATCACCTGCACCACGGCATCGCCCTGGCGCACGCGCCGCGCAAAGTCCGACTGGATGCGAACGATGCCGTCGACGGCGCGGCTCTGCATCAGGCTCTCGGCCGCCTGCATCGAATGAACGGTTTGTGGATGAAAGTAAGGCGAGAGCTGGAAGCTCGCCGCGAGTCCGAGCGCATCCGAGGAGGTGCCATCGAGAACGAGCGCAACGGGAACGTTCTTCACATCGAGCGAGAGTCCGAACCCGAAGAGCAGGACCAGGATGAGCGGCAGCACCACCCCGATCGCGATACTCGCCGGATCGCGAATGATCTGCCGCGACTCCTTCTTGACGAGGGCCCACACACGCCTCGTCCGCGGCTTCCAGGCCGCTGCGTCGTCGGCTCTCATGCGATCGGCCCCGCGTGCTTCACGATGCCGTGCACTCGCATCATGCCGCACGCCCGGCCTCGGCGGCCTCGCGCTCGCGCGCCTGCTCGACGACGGTGATGAACGCATCCTCCATGGTCGGGTCGCGCCCCGTCTCGACGTGACCGAGCCGGCGGATCTCGGCGGGCGTACCCTGCGCGAGGACGCGCCCGGCATCCATGATCGCGACGTGATCGCAGTACTCGGACTCCTGCATGAAATGGGTCGTGACGATGATCGTGACGCCCTGGTCCGACAGCGCGGTGATCCGCCGCCAGAACGCGCGCCGCGCGAGCGGATCGGCACCGCTCGTCGGCTCATCGAGGAACAGAATCTCCGGCTCGTGCAGCAGCGCCGCGCTCATCGCGAGGCGCTGCTTGTAGCCGCCCGGCAACTGCCCGCTCGGCAGCGCCGCGTGATCGGCGAGCTCGAACTGGCGCAGTGCCCATTCCATGCGCTCGCGGCGGCGGCGGCCTCTGAGTCCATAAGCCGCCGCAAAGAAGTCGAGATTCTCCTCGACCGTGAGCTGGCCGTAGAGCGAGAACTTCTGCGCGACATAGCCGAGGCGCTGACGCGCGGCCGCGCTCGCGCGGCGAACGTCGAGGCCGGCGATCTCGAGCACGCCGGCGGTCGGTGCGAGCAGTCCGCAAAGCATGCGGAACGTGGTCGTCTTGCCCGCCCCGTTCGGGCCGAGCAAGCCGAAGATTTCGCCCCGGCGGACCTCGAAGCGGACATGGTCGACGGCAGTGAACGCACCGAAGCGCTTCACGAGCTCTGAGACCCGCACGACCACCTCCTCGCCGCGGACCGCAAAGGGACGTTCGAGCTCGATCGCGGCGAGCGTCTCATGCGGTACGGTCCGATTGAGCAGCACCATGAAGCCGTCCTCGAACCGCGGCGGCAGGGCTGCGCCGCGCGGGACGGCCGGCGCTGCGCCAGGTTCCGGGTCGGCCCCGGTCGCGGAGGCAGCCTCGGCGAGCACCCACCGCACGCGCCCGCCATCGGGCACCGCATCGATCACGCCGGGATCATCGAGCAGCCGAGCTTGCATGCGCCGCGCGGTCTCACCCTGCGGCTCCGCAATGAAGGTGCGCCCCTCGGCAAGCCTCGTCACCTCCTGCGGCGCGCCCTGCGCGAGCACTCGGCCGCTGTTGAGCACGATCACTCGGCTTGCGCGCTCCGCCTCATCGAGATACGAGGTGCTCACGAGCACGGTCAGGCCCTCGCCGTGCACGAGGTCACGCACGATGTCCCAAAGCTCGCGCCGCGAGAGCGGATCGACTCCCACCGTCGGCTCATCGAGCATCAGCAGCTGCGGTGAACGCACGAGCGTGCAGGCGAGCCCGAGCTTCTGTTTCATGCCGCCCGACAGCCGACCCGCGAGGCGACGCGTGAAGGCGCCGAGATTCGTCATTTGCATGAGCTGCGGATAGCGCCGGCGACGCTCATCCGCCGTCACCCCGTGCAAATCCGCGTACAGGTCGAGGTTCTCCTGCACGGTGAGGTCCTCGTACAGACCGAACTTTTGCGGCATGTAGCCGACGCGGTCCTGCACGCCTTGTGGATCGGTCCCCGGGTTGATGCCGAGCACCGCGAGCTGACCCGCATCCACGACGAGCAGTCCCGCGAGCAGGCGGATGAATGTGGTCTTGCCGGCGCCGTCCGGGCCGACGAGCGCCGTGAGCTCCCCCGCAGCGACGTCGATAGAGATGCCGTCGAGCGCGCGGCTCGACCCGAATGATTTGTGAACGTCGCGCGCAATCACGACGGGCGCAGCGCTCCCCGGGACGGCCGTGTTTGCAGGGCGTGAGGCGCTCACGAGGCCGGCCCCGCCGCGAGCTCGTTCGGGGAGCAGCCGGCAGCTGCCGCTTCGGGCGACATGCCGGCCGGCGGCGCCGCGCGCCCTTCTTCTGCGTCGGCCCCCGGCTCCGTTGCGCCGGCCCCCCCCTCCGATGCGCCGGGCCCGCGAGAGGCACCTCCGGCCGTGATCGGCAGATACACCGTTGCGGGCATCCCGAGCCGCAGGACATCAGCGGGGTCCTGAACGAACACCCGCACCTCGTACACGAGGCTCGAGCGCAGCTCCTGCGTCTCGACCGTCTTCGGAGTGAACTCCGCCACGGAGGACACGAAGCCGACCCACCCCTCGAAGCGGCGGTGCGGGAACGAGTCGACGGCAATGCTGCCGCGCATGCCCGGTCTGACGAAGCCGAGGTCCTCCCCGGACACGTACGCCCGCACCCACTTCGGATCGGTGATGGCGAGGGTGAGCGCGGTCTTCTGCGGTGAGGCCATGTCCCCGGGCTCGAGGATACGGGAGCGGACGACCGCATCGAGCGGCGCACGGAGCTCCGTGTCCGAGACCATCCGACAGAGGAGCGCAACCTGCGCCTGCTCGCCCTGAAGCTGTGCCTGCGCCTGTGCGACGTCCTCGCGGCGAGGGCCCGCAATCTGAAGCGCGAGCCCCTTGCGATTGACGTCGAGACGTGCCTCGGCCACATCCGCGGCAGCCTGGGCATCATCGAGGTCTTGGCGGCTCACGGCTCGGCCGCCCGAGGCTTGCGCGAGGCTGAGCAGGCGCCGGTACTTCGCCGCGGCCGAGCGGGCATCGGCCGCGGCGAGGGAGACGTTGGCGCGCGCCTGCGCGATCTCCTCCGGCCGGCTGCCGTGGTGCATCCGCTCGACCACCGCACGCTGCGCCGCGGCCGCAGCTCGCGCCTGCGCGAGCTGCGGCAGGAGTCGGCTCTCGTCGAGCCGCGCGAGTACCTGCCCGCGCCGCACGCGCTCGCCCTCGCGAGCATACACCGCCGTGATGCGCTCACTGTTGTTGAAGGCGAGGTCGACCTGGCGCAGGTCGATATTGCCGTAGAGGACGATCTGCGTGCGCTGCGTGTGGCGCTGCGCGAGCCACAACCCGAGCCCGATCGCCACCGCGACGCCGATCACGACCACAATCCAGCGCTTCACCGTCCGCCCTCCGCGCGCGGCACCGAGGCGCCGCACCGCTTGCCCTTCCCCGCCGCACTCGACTTTCGCCGAATGATTGTCTATCGTACGGCAGACATCTGTCAATCGATAGACATTTTCGAGCCAGACTTTTCATGCCTCGATCCCCCGCGCTTCGGCCCTCCATGCCTCGAGCCGCGCGCCGCAGCGCACCGCGGCCGCGGCGGCATCCGCCCGGGGGCGGCTACGCCCGCGGCG